>CAZROX010000011.1:0-19922 GCA_964601845.1 uncultured Halothiobacillaceae bacterium | reverse complement strand
ACTGACAAAATAATGATTTGGTAACCGATGAAAAAGTTGATTCAAAGTGTGCCACACCTGCCAATCGGCAAGGTGCAAACAGCTGGTAACCACGGATAAGCTCGGTGGATTCTCTAACACAAGTGCTACTCGGGGCAGCTGCGGCGGGCGCGGCTTCTGGTCGATTTTGCACCCCCCGCGTGCTGCTTGCAGGGGGGATTTTGGGTGCCTTGCCCGATCTGGATGTATTGATCCAGCATGCCAATGATGTCGCCGATGTGGTCGAGCATCGCGGTTTTACCCACTCGTTTTTGGTGTTGCTGCCGTGCTCGTGGCTGGCCGCTGTGCTCTATCGAAAATGCTGGCCAGATACGCGCTGGTCGGTGCGACGCTTGTGGGGTTGCATCGGTGCCGCTTTAATTACGCACCCGATGCTGGACAGCTTTACCACCTACGGCACCCAGGTGATTTGGCCGTTTAGCTATTACCTGTCGTTATCCAGCATTTTTATCATCGACCCAATCTATACGCTGGTGCTAGCCTGCGCCCTGGTGTTTGCCCTGAGCAATCGCAAGCACATGGCGCGTGCCTGCGGTTATGGATTGTTGATTTCCAGCTTATATTTGGGAGTGGGGCTGGTGGCAAAACAGGTGATTGCAGCGCGCGTGCACAGCCAGTTGCAATCGCTGGGGCTGATGCACGCGCCGGTACACATAGCACCGACGCCGTTTAATATATTGCTCTGGCGGGTGCTGGTGCTCGATGGTGATCGCTACATGGAAGGGCTGAGCTCACTGCTGGATCAGGACACTCAGATCGCGTGGTTTATTCGCGCGCGCGGGCACTGGCCGATGGCGCAGCATCCCGAATCCTACCAGTCGCTACAGGCTTTTTCACACGATTTTCTCAAGTACAACTTGGCCGATGAACAATTGCAGGTTTCGGATTTGCGGATGGGGATGGGCAATTATCTGGTGTTTAATTTTTTGTATGCCAAGCGCGATGCAACGGGCAACTGGCAGTTGCAGGAGCCAGAGCTGCTGTCGGCTTGGGAGAGTTACCAAGGCCGCAGAGCAGCTTTAGGGGCAGTATTTAAGCGTATAGGGGGCGATCGGGCAGCGGATCAGCTGCTACTTGGTCAAGAGGGTCCCGTATCGCCTTAGGTATTGGCGATGCTTTTTTCAAGGTTATTATCTGAGGTCGCGGTGTGGATTCGTCTCCATCATTGCGATTAAAAAACCTGTCCACAAGTGTAGATGGAAAGGGTGCTCAGCCGACAATTTTAGAGATGTTGCTATTCATGATGGCGGATAAGTAGATTGTTGAAGAGATCAAAGTGCCCAATACTAAAAAACCACCAAAGCATTCTGCTTGGACTGGTCTGCTATACTTTTGTCAATAAAAATCCACCCAAAAAGATCAAGCAATGCTCGGATTTGAAGTCATTGGAAAAAAAGAACACCAAGCCCTATGGGGCTTGTTCGCGTAGGGTGGCGTCTTATTCGCCCATGGCTTTCAAGCACGCCGTAAGCGATTCCATGTGCGCGAGTTTGCAGCGCACATGGCCCAGTATTTTGGTGCAGCCGAAGGGCTTTGTATTTCATCGGCAAACAAGGGTCGATGAATGTTAATTGTCGTGCCAGCGCGGGCGGGCTCCAAAAGATTGCCGGGCAAAAATATGCATCCCTTTGGTGGCTTTGCTCTGATTGAGTGGAGCCTCTGGGCGGCCTTGTATCTTAAGGCGCGTTTGCCGGATGCTGTTGTGCAAGTCACGACCGACTGTCCGCAGATTACAGCTTTGGTGACGAAAAACTATGCCGATAAAATCACCCTGCGCCATCGCCCGCAAGCCTTGGCTGGTGACACCGTCCAATCGGCTGATGTGTTATTGGACGCGGCTAATTTTGCCGGCATGGGCACGCAGGGGCGCTATTTGTTATTGCAGCCGACCTCGCCTTTGCGCCTGCTGTTGGACTTGGATACCTTTGCCACCCTGGCACACCAGGAGGGCGCGCACGTCTCTTGCACGCCTCCCGTTGAGAACCCGAAGGATCTGATCAATCTTGTGAGTGCCTTACCCGCTCTAGACGCATCCTCTGGGATACATCGAGATGACAGTGAGGCGGTACATTTTGTAGATGGCAGCTTTTATGCAGGCGATCTGGCCCAATTGGCCGATACGCATTCCTTTATGCCGAAAGAAAAAACGCAGTTCCATCGCTTGGCCATGCCCCGTGCTGCTGACATCAACACAGCGCTTGATTTGCATATGGCGCTGGCGCTTAAAGACTGGCTGAGTTTGCAGAAGATGCCTTTTGTCCGACCCGCACCCTGATCTGGTCACCGTCGGTGGTAGGGCGGCGGGGTTAGAAATTGCCCGCATGGCCAGCTGTGCTTAGGCATCGCACAAGATACTGACAGGTCAGCCGATGCTAAGGGCAGTGTTCAATCAGACAGGCTGCTAGTTAAAGTGGATCAGCATAAAGACATAACCGATATAACTCGCTATTAGCAATGGCCCTAACAGCCTAGGGTAATAACCCGGCTTCCACCCTAGCAGGCAAATAATCAGCGCGAGTGCAACAAAGAAACTGATGGCCGGGGTGCTCAGGTCGATATCGTGTAGTGGCATAACCACCGCACTCAAGCCGAGCACCAGGCCTAGGTTGAGTAGGTTGGAGCCGATAATATTGCCCAGTGCTAAAGCGTTTTCTCGTCTAATGACGGCAACTACGGTGGCCGCTATTTCGGGCAAGCCGGTGCCGATGGCGGTGACTGTCAGCGCGATAACCGTCTCTGGTAGACCAAATTGTGTTGCCAATGACAGGCCAGCCCAAATCAGTGCCTGTGCACCCACTAGCAATGCCACTATGCCTACCAGCGTAAAGAACACCGCCGATAGCGTGCTGCGCGCATCGACATTGGCTATTTTTGGTGCAATGGCCATGGCTGCATGGCCACGGCGGAACGCCATGGCAAAACTCACAGCAGTCATGCCCATGAGCCCCAAGCCTTCTAGGCGTGTTATCGACCCGTCGATCAGCATAAATCCGCTGACGATACTCAATACCAGCATCGCCAACAGCTGCATTTGCAAAAGACGCTCTACATGAATAACAGAGACGCTAATTGCCAGCGCCAGCACGATTGCGATGTTAATGATATTAGAGCCGACAACATTACCCGCAGCGATTGCGCCGAGACCTTCCAAGGCCGAGCTCAAGCTGACGAAAAACTCGGGTGCGCTGGTGCCAAGGGATACCAGTAGCAGTCCGGTGATGGCTTTTGGCCAACCCAGTTTGTAACCCATGGTCGTGACGCCTTTTAGTAGCCATTCACCGCCAAGGTACAAAAAGGCACAGCCTGATAGTAGTGCAACATAAACAAGCATTGGTGGGCTTCCTATAATCTTGAGCGAGGTGTCGGAACGAATGGGTTACAGGGTACTTGAAATAACCACCCTGATACCGCGATAAAAACGCACAGTAAATCAGTATATAACGATTTTATCGAGACTGTACATCAGGCTGTGTATCTGCCGTTGCAAACCGAGTCGCCAGTCGCTTATCAAACACAATCATCCAGGGTTCAGCTGAGCGCCAGTTGCGGATTTGATCTGCCTAAGCCATCGTCGGCCACATCTCTATTGTCCACATGCTACCATTAGCCTCCCCAAAACATGAGAGAGCAACCGAAGTTATGATTACACGTAAGCACACCGGTGCACGCACCAGCAAAATTGTTATCCACAAGGATACGATTTATCTATGCGGTCAAGTTGGTGATGGCGAGTCAATCACCGAGCAAACGCTCGATTGCCTGAGTCGTATTGATGCGCTACTTGCAGAGGCAGGATCAGATCGCCAACATATTCTACAGACAACGATTTGGTTGTCGGATATGCAGTATTTCGCACAGATGAACGAGGTGTGGAACGCTTGGGTACCTGAGGGCTATGCACCGGCACGCGCTTGCGGTGAGGCAAAATTGGCGCGCGAAATACTCAAGGTTGAGATGATAGTGGTTGCCGCTGTGAAGGGGAGCTAAGGATAAGGGCGCTATAAGAGGCGCCACGTCTTTGGAGACGACGACCCAGCTTTTTCGTCACGACCGCGGTCAGTGAAAACCATATTATCTATACCTGACTGAACTGAATCACTGCCATGTGTAGCCGCCTGTTTAGTTCTGCAAATCAGCTCAGGTGTGCTCGGTATGTGTGGCATCTATCTGGCAGTATTTATTTACACTTTCTGGCATCCTTGGGTATAACGTAACAGCGCCACGTTTTACAGTTGCCGATGGCCTATGCACACGCCTTAAAGTGATAGGCCCGCCTATCTAGTAGGCGAGGGCAAACCCGCATGCGCTCCCTCTGTCATGCCATGGCGGATAGGGCTCACTGCCATCGTATTCACCGTAAACGCCACATATCCAAAATAGATTGTTGTGTGACAAGGCGGTAATAAATGCCGCAACACCGCTAGATCTGTTATCGCTTAAAAAGATCAGTATCTGCTTTTAAACCCTATGGTATAGGGTTTTTTGAGCCAAGCCATTAATAAAGTGCTATTAATTTATGCTTAAAAACACCCTAATGGTCAAATTTGCATAGGCTTAATTGTGTGCTAGAATTATTTTAGAGGTATAAGAAATCAAATATTAATATGCCTCTGAAAAATTAGTATGACTCTGAAAAGAGTTGTATTAAAGGGCGGCGCAGGCACTTGTTTTATTCAAGTGAATCGAGTGCAATCTGTGCAATGGATGACAATTGCCATGCTGGGTTTATTGCCCATAGATTGGACAATTGTGAATAATTGTCTTAATAAAAATGGATGAAGTAATATGAAATATTGGGCCTTGTGGATGATCGCCGGCATACTCTCTTTAGTTGGGGGTATTTTTGCCTTTTTTAATCCTTTTGTTGCCTCTTTAACAGCAGAGCTGTTGGCGGGCTGGGTGTTTACTTTGGTTGGCATAATCTCAATACTGTCTGCCATTAAAGATCAAGGTTGGGGTGCGCGTATATACGCATTGCTGTTGGGCGCGCTACTATTAATACTGGGTATTAATCTGATTGCGCATCCGTTGAGCGGCTTGCTCTCACTGACCTACGCGGTTGCAATCATCCTAGTGGTTGCTGGTATATTCCGTCTGGTGTTGGCTTTTAGTCCTGATTTCAGCCAATTTCGTTTTATCATGATCTTGTCAGGTATTTTGTCGATCGTGCTGGCCGTTCTGATTTTCTCTAACTTCCCAGCATCAGCTGCGATTGTGTTGGGTATTTATCTGGCCATTGAGTTGATTTCAAACGGTATATCACTCATCGCAATCTCCTTAGCACGCAAGCCAGCAGAGTAACGGCATGAGTCACTGGTTACTTTGGTTGTTCGCCGGCATCGTTGCAGTTGTCGGCGGATTGCTGGCGATTTTCAACCCATTGTCTGCCTCGGTAGCGGCTATCACACTTGTGGGTTGGAGCCTGCTACTTTTTGGTGGGCTGCAGGCATATTTTGCATGGCAAGCATCTAGCGTACGAGAAACCATCTCCTCTGGGGCCATCAGTTTTTGCGCGCTGTTTTTTGGGGTTGTCGCATTTTCAGGCCCACTCGAGGATGGCAGCTTTATTCGCATCGTATTGTCGTTGCTATTAATTGTCTCAGGGGTAGCGGTTCTGTGGCGATCACGTGAACTGCGTGGGGATAAATCGCTTGCTATCGCTTTGGTTGCAGGTGCCGTGCCGATACTCTTAGGTGTGATATTGGCCATTCGGTTTCCAGCGTTTATTGCCGATAATCTAGGCGTTATGCTGGGGTGTGAGCTGCTGGCGCTCGGTGTGGCTCTGATCGTGTTCTCGCTAAGATGCAAGCAAAAAACAACAGCGGCCTAGCGTAGCTGCATTGACGCTAGGAAGTATTGTATGGGGGGGAATCTACAACAACTCCTACGCGGGATAACCTTCGCGGTTGCCGATCCACAGGTGCGTGGTCTGCTGGCATTGACGCTGGTATTGATCACAGTCGCATCGCTGTTCTATTGGTATGTGGAAGGTTGGAGCTACCTAGATTCAGTCTATTTCTCAGTCATCACCATCGCAACTGTTGGCTATGGTGACTTCTCTCCCCAAACCAATTTAGGCAAGGTTTTCACCATCGGATATATTTTTATTGGTTTGGGTCTATTCGTAGCGGCGGCCAGATCTATCGCAGATAGCATCGTTCGCGATCGGCATGATGACAGCTAAGTTGTGCATGTTGCTCAGAATTTGCTGTACAGTAACCCGAGTGTTTTAGCCTTGTTATCGTACATATTTTAGATTTTTTCCAAAATTTGCGCCCTGTGTGTAGGAGCCAACTTTATGTCCAGCTCAGAAACGCCTCAGCGATCAGCAACAGTAGTGCCCCCTAGGCCGCCTTTAAAAAATTGACACCGAGCTGAGAAGTAAATAGACATGGACGCATTAACTTGGCACATGCGCTTATCAGACATCGCAATTGCTGCGCTAAACCATGCGTTTTAAGAGGAAGACAGCCATAAGACAGATGGCGGAGGCGTCTGCCTATGGTTTTGTCTCGGGTGTTACAACCGTGCTTGTCTTGTGGCTGATGGATGTGCTGAGCGGGTTGGTTTGGTCCGGCCCAGACACACGTTGGTACATATTTTTTATCATCATAGTCGGCGGCTTACTGATTGCCCTGTTACAACATTATCATGATGGCGATAACCTGGCCCAGCAAATTGCAGCAGCGCGCAACCCACAGGAGCAAAAAATTCGAAATGCCGCTTTGATGGCGCTAATTGCGATCGTCGCAGTTGGTTTTGGCGGCGCAGTTGGCCCAGAAGCGGGCATTTTGGCGGTCATTACAGAGCTATCGGCACTGGTGGCCTATGTCATCGCGCGCAATAATGCCACCGAGCAGCGATTGATTGGTGAGATCGGTACAGCTGGTGCCTTGGGGGGGCTGTATGGCTCGCCAGCTGGCGGTGCAATCATCGCCCAAGAGCATCCAGAAGCGCCAAAATGGCAATTGTATCTGGCAGGCTTAGCGGGTCTTTTAGGCCTGCTGATGACTGCAAAACAGATTTTGCCAGGCAATCCAGTGCAAATTAGTTTGCCGGAGTACATTCCGGACGAGGGTGGCACGGATATTATCTTATCGATTCCCTCTGCGCTCTTGGGGGCAGCGGTCGGCCTGAGCTTTCTGTTGATCTTACCTAGGCTGCAGAGAATACGCGCCAAAATGGGCAGTGCATTTATGCAAACCTTGGGGATGACGACCCTGTTTGCCATTTTGGCAGCGACCCTGCCAATCCTGCGTTTTTCTGGCCATCATGAGTTGGATGCGATGCTGCATTGGGGGCAAGAGGCTGGCATGGCCAGTTTGCTCGCGTTGGGATTCCTAAAGGTGCTGGCGCTCGCGCTTTGTCTGTCAGCTGGCTGGCGAGGGGGCGCGATCTTCCCGCTGCTCTATGCTGGGGCTGCGGCAGGCGGTTCAGCACTTTGGCTGTTGCCGCAATTGCCTGTGACGGCCGCACTGGTCTCTGGCATGGCCGCCGCCATGACAGCTGGGATGGGCAACCCAATCGCCGCTATTTTTATTGCGCTCCTGCTGCTGGGGCCAGTGGCAATCTGGCCGCTCTGTGTCGGGGTGCTGATGGGTTGGGGTGCTGCAAAACTGGCACCGCCCTCTTCGATTCATTGATGAAAAAGCGCTGAAAAATATTGCATCAACTGTATTGGTTGATGCAAGAGGTGCGAGACTTGCACTTATTTATCGGAAAACCGATCGATGATAGGGCAGTGAGAGTCCTCTTGTGCACACTGCTTAACCAGCGATTGCAGCTCGTCTCTCAGCGCAATTAACTCATTAATTTTTTGGCTGAGCTCGTCTACTTTTTTTGCAGCCAGCTGGCGAGTTTTGGGTTTGGCTGCAACCGGTGCGCCCCTAAATTCGAGGAGATGAGAAATTTCATTCAATGAAAATCCTGATTTCTGGGCGTTGCGAATAAAAAGCACTTGATCGATATTATGTTGGCCATAGTCTCGATAGCCACTTTCACGGCGCACAACGCCGGTTAGTAGGCCAATTTTTTCGTAGTATCTCAGGGTGTCGACACTGACCTGTATTTTTTTTGCAAGGGCGCCAATTTTCATTTTTTATTCCAGTATAAACAGATATTTAATGTGTCTTAAATACCCATTGAGATTTCATGCCAGCTGCTTGGACAAGCACAGGCATCGAAACAAATAGTCTCATCGTCGATAAGCTCATCGTGTGTCCTGTATGTATGCGCATCATGATTTATAGATAGGCCGGTTTTCTCAACAGGTAGTACACAGCTGGCAACACCAAGAGCGTTAGAAATAATGCACTGACCATACCACCAATCATGGGGGCTGCCAGACGCTGCATGACCTCGGAGCCTGTGCCAGCGCTATACATAATGGGCAGCAGACCGACTATGGTGGCGCCGGTGGTCATCACGACTGGGCGTACACGCAACACCGCGCCCTCGAGCACCGCTTGTTTTAGCTCACTTTTTGCAATGCGTGTTGGATCGGTGTGGCGTTTTTTTAGATTGGCGACCGATTGATTCAGATACACCAGCATAATGACCCCAATTTCTACTGCGACACCTGCCAGCGCAATCAAGCCGACACCGACGGCAATCGAAAAATTAAATTTCAGCAGATACATTAGCCACACACTGCCCACGATGGCGAGCGGCAAGGTACCCATAATCAGTGCCACCTCGGTAAAGTTGCGAAAATTCAGATACAGCAAAAATAGGATGATAAGCAGTGTGAGCGGCACGACATAATTGAGCTTCGCTTTGGCTCGCTGGATGTACTCATATTGCCCAGCCCAGTTGAGCGAGTAGCCAGCTGGCAGCTTGAGTTCGCGATCGAGAGCGGCCTGTGCCTGTTTCACATAGGTGCCCACATCAATATCGGCTATGTCGATAAACGTCCAGCCGTTGGGACGGGCATTTTCACTTTTGATGCTCGGTGGGCCATCGATCACGGCAATATTCGCTACATCACCTAGCGCGATGCGCTCCCCGCCCGGCGTGACAATTGGCAGCAGTGCTAACTGACTCGGTGAGTTGCGATACGCTTGCGGATAGCGAATATTCACAGGGTAGCGCTCCGAGCCCTCGATGGTTTGGGTGATGTTGGTACCACCGATGGCAGAGGCAATCACTTGTTGTACATCGGCAATATTCAAGCCAAAGCGCGCCGCCATGTCGCGCCGAATGTCGATGTCCAGATAGCGGCCACCGGCCACACGCTCGGAGTAAACCGATGTCGTGCCCTCCACCTGGCCCAAAATGGTTTCGAGCTGTCGCCCGATCGACTGGATAACAGATAGGTCGGGCCCGGCAACCTTGATGCCAACCGGTGTTTTAATCCCGGTGGCGAGCATGTCGATACGCGTTTTGATCGGCATGACCCACGCATTGGTGAACCCGGGGAATTGGACCAGTGCATCGAGTTCTTTTTTGAGCGAATCGGTGGTGACACCGGGGCGCCACTCATCGCGCGGCTTGAGTTGCACCAAGGTTTCAACCATGGTCAGGGGGGCAGGGTCTGTCGCTGTTTCTGCCCGCCCAATTTTGCCAAAAACATTTTCCACCTCGGGCACTGTGGCGATTAATTTATCCATTTGCTGTAACGACTCTCTGGCTTTACCGATGGGCAAGCCCGGATAGGTGGTCGGCATATACATGAGGTCGCCCTCATCCAGCTCGGGCATAAATTCGCTGCCAAGGTGTTCTAGGGGCCACAGGGTGCTGAGCAGCACCAGCCCGGCAAGAAAAATGGTTATTTTCGGGTAGTGTAAAACTGTTTTTAACACGGGCATATAGAGGCGAACCAACGTGCGGTTGACCGGGTTCTTATGCTCTGGCATGATGCGCCCGCGTATGAAATACCCCATGAGCACCGGCACCAGTGTAATCGCCAGACCCGCCGCCGCCGCCATGGCATAGGTTTTGGTGTAGGCCAGTGGGCTGAACATGCGCCCCTCTTGCGCCTCGAGCGTAAACACAGGGATAAAGCTGACCGTGATAATCAGCAAACTAAAAAATAGGGCAGGCCCCACTTCTGTGGCCGATTTGCTGACAATTTCCCAGCGATTTTCTGCTGTTAGGGGTGTTTTTTCCATATGCTTATGCATGTTTTCGATCATCACAATCGCCCCATCTATCATGGCGCCTATCGCGATGGCTATTCCACCTAGCGACATAATGTTGGCATTGATGCCCTGAAAATACATCACGGCAAACGCAGTTAAAATGCCAACCGGCAGGCTGATCACCGCCACCAAAGATGAGCGCACATGGAAAAGAAACACCATGCAGACGAGTGCCACCACAATAAATTCTTCTAACAATTTATGCCATAGATTTTCGATGGCGCTTTGAATTAACCCAGAGCGATCGTAAACCGTGACGATCTCCACACCATCTGGTAGGCTTTTTTTGAGTTGTGCCAGTTTATCCTTCACGCCATTTATTGTGGCTTGCGCGTTCTCGCCAAAGCGCATCACCACGATGCCGCCGACCACTTCACCCTCGCCATTGAGCTCTGCGATGCCACGGCGCATCTGTGGCCCCAGTTGCACATCTGCGATATCTTGCAACAAGACAGCTGTGCCGTTTTTGTTGAGCCCCAGCGGGATATTGTTTAAATCATCCTTGCCTGTGATATAGCCCGATGCGCGTACCATGTACTCCGCTTCGGACATTTCAATCACGGAGGCGCCGACCTCTTGGTTGGCGCGCTGGATCGACAAGCTGACATGCGAGAGCGGTATGCCAAACGCGCGCAGTTTTTCTGGGTTGACGGTGACCTGATACTGCTTCACCATGCCGCCGACAGTGGCAATTTCCGATACGCCGGGAACAGTTTGCAGCTCGTATTTTAAAAACCAATCTTGCAAGCTGCGCAGCTGGCTCAGATCGTGTTGGCCGGTTTTGTCTATCAGCGAATAGATATAAACCCAGCCAACGCCGGTGGCATCTGGGCCGAGTTGTGGCTTGGCCGCTGGGGGTAAGCTCGGCGTGACCTGACTTAAATATTCCAACACCCGGCTGCGCGCCCAATACAAGTCGGTTTTTTCGTCAAATATGATGTACACATACGAGTCGCCAAAAAACGAATAACCTCGCACAGTCACCGCGCCCGGCACAGACAGCATCGCGGTGGTCAATGGATAGGTGACCTGATCCTCGACCACCTGTGGCGCTTGGCCAGGGTAGCTTGTTTTAATAATGACCTGCACATCGCTTAAATCGGGAATGGCATCAATCGGTGTGTTCTTGATCGCAAACAGACCCACGCCCACCAGTAGCACTGTGGCGAGTAATACAAAAAATCGATTGACAATCGACCAGCGAATAATGGAAGCAATCATGGGTTACAGCCTATTTTTTGTCGTGTTGCTAGGGGTGTACAGTCTCATCGTTGCAGGATTTAATGATCTAACATGGTTGGGCTAAGCGACATATTGGAACCCTCACCGTGCGACATAATGTGGGTGTTGGTAATTTCATATTGGCCTTGGGCGTTGCGGGTTATCTCCATATGCAATTGCGTGCCTGGGCGCAAGGCGGCAAAGTCGACAGCCTCATGCACCAAAAAATCCATGGTCATCTCTGGCCAATCCCACTCTGCAATCGGGTCGTGCCGAGCCGATACACGGCTCTTATCTGGCATGGTCGCTTTTATCTCACCACCTACCCACACCGAGGCGGGCTGATCTGCCTGATGGTGCAGGGGTTTAACATCTGAAGTTTTACCCGACTCTGAGCCGAGCAGAATATTTGAATCCTGATCTTTCGACATGATGTGGGTGTCGGTAATTTCGTATTGTCCTTGGGCGTTGGGGGTGATCTCCATATGCAATTGCGTGCCTGGGCGCAAGGCGGAAAAATCGACCGTTTCATGCACCAAAAAATCCATGGTCATCTCTGGCCAATCCCACTCTGCAATCGGGTCGTGCCGGGCCGATACACTGATCTTATCTGGCATGGTCGCTTTGATCTCACCGGCTACCCACACCGGGGTGAGCGGCTCCGTCTCGTGGTGCAGGCGTTTAAAATCTGAATTTTTACTGGACTCTGAGTCGAGCAGAAACTGGGCCGAGGAGACAATTTCTTCTCCCTCTGATAAACCCTCTAGTACCTCAATGCTGTCTTTGTCCTCTCGCCCCACTATCACGGCGATCGATTTGAAACTGCCCTCACCCAGCGCTAAGACTACCCGGTTCTGACTGCCGGTTCGAATCAGCGCCTCTTGTGGAATCACCAAGGTTTGATCATCGCTGTCGGAGTAAACGATGACCTGGGCAAACATGTTCGGTTTTAATAGGTGCTGAAGATTGTCAAAACGCAACCGTATCCGCACGGTACGCGTTTTTTTATCCAGTGTTGGGTAGATATAGTCGACTGAGCCCGTCCAGGTCTTGCCGGGCAAATAATCGAGTGTCATGGTGACTTTTTCTCCCGCTTTCACCTGTAATGCCTGTCTCTCAAAAATCTCAGCCTCGACCCACACTTGGTCCAGCGCACCGATGCTCAGCATGGTTGTGCCCGGTTTGACAAAAAAACCTTCGCGGATATTGAGATTGTCGACCACCCCCGTTTGGGGCGAATAAAATGTAATGGTTTGCTCAACGGTTTTCGTGCGTTTGAGTTTCTCGATAAATGCAGATGGAATTTGTAGCGATTTGAGCCGATCTTCAACGGCTTGAATTAAGCGCGTATTCTTGCGGTTAAGTGCCAGCAGCAGCTCTTCTTGCGCGCTGACAAGCTCGGGGGAGTACAGGGCATATAGGGGCGCGCCTTTTTGTATGGGGTCGCCCGAGGCTTTTACATGGAGCGCCTCTACCCAACCGGAAACGCGCGGGTGAATGTGCACCAGCTGGTCTTCATCGTACTTCACGTAGCCGACGGTTAATATTTCATTGTGCAGGGCGCGTCGCTGGACAGTGGTGGTGCGCACGCCAAGATTATTCACCACATCGGGCGAGATGCTAATGGTGCCTGGGCCTGCATCATTTTTTTTCTTTTCCTCGCCGTACACGGGCACCAAATCCATCCCCATCGGCGATTTGCCCGGCTGATCGCGCCGATAATTCGCATCCATAGGCGCGACCCAATACAGTGGGTCTTCATCGGCGCGTATCTCGACGTTCGGCATCTCATGCATCTGATGCATCTGGTGCATCAGATGCCCGAAAAGTTTTGGCCCGAGCAGGCTGCCAAGCACAATGCCCACTAACAGCGTGGCAAATAATTTGAGTGACAAGGCACGGGGTTTACTCATAGATAGTCTCCGCAGTCTCGGTGTCTGCCACCAAGAAATAATTAATTTTGGCAATCGCTTTTTGGATATCGACATCGATGTTGAGTGCTGCGATGCGCTGGTTAAGTTCTGCAATATGTGCGCGGGCCACCTCAGAAAAATCACTATCGTCATTGATGTAGGCATTTAACGAGGCCTCTGCCTGTTGGCTGACCTCTTTTAACAAGCGCGAGTCAAATAATTGTTGGCGCTCAAGCAGCCGACGATAATCGGCATCGGTTGCATCAAACTCAGCTTTTAGTTGACGCAAGGCCAGGGTTTTTTCGGTGCCGACTGCCGCCGCTTGTGCGATAGCCGCCTCAACTTGTTTGTCCTGTCGATTGGTGGTGAAGATCGGCACATCGAGCGACACGCCAATGGTGAAAAAATCGGCACGGTCGGTGCCATTTGGGGCCTGATCGCGATAGGCGTAGCTGGCATTGAGCCCCCACTGTGGCTTGTAGCGCTGCTCGGCCAGTTCAATACCAGCATCCATGGCGCTGATTTTCTGCTCGATACTTTTCACTTTTGGATGGTCGCTGAGCAGGGTGGTGAGCGCTCGTGCTCTCGTGCTAGAGGGTGTGGTGCCGATCAGATTTGACTGACGTAGCGGTATGACGGGTAGCGCTCTGGCGATGGAGGCGGGTGAGATGGCAGAATTGGATAGCCATTCCCCTAGGCGCGCTATTTGTATGTCGCGTTGTAGCAGCAACTGGGTTAAGCGATCCTCAAGTTGCGTCAACTCCAGCTGTGCCCGCACGACATCCTGCTGACGGGTCTGGCCAAAGGCCGAAGAATAGCTCGTTTGTGCGACATCCACCAGCTGCTCAAATAAACCACGGTCGCTTTCTATCAGATTGATGGTGGTTTGATAGCGGTAGGCGTCCAGCCACAGGTGGGAGACGGTAACCGCCACAGAGGCTTTTCTATCCGCGCGCGCGTAGGGTTCAATTTGACCCATTTTTTCGAGCTGCTCTTTTTGCAAGGCCCGCGAGTTGCCGCGGGGGAACACCTGGCTCACGCCGAACCGCAGTTGCGTCATGGGCTCCTGATTAAAAGCAAAGGTGTCGGTGGGCAAGTTGGCAAATGCGATATTGACCGTTGGGTCTGGTAGGCTACCGGCGCTGATGCCGAGCGAGCGATAGTGCTGCTCGCGAAAGTCGCTCCCTGTTAGCCAAGGGTCATTTGCTTGCGCATAGGCAATCGCTGTGGCCAAGGTGTATTCGGTGGCATGGCTCAAGGTGCCGATGCTGCTTGCCAACAGCAAACACATTAGCCATCTTGAGGATTGAGCGAATCTCATTACAATCACCTCTAATTTTTATGCTCCCTGTGGATATATGTTCGTTGCCCAGTGGCTGTGCAGCCCACGCCGAAACCCGAATAGACACAGCAACGCATCGTGAGGTGCTGGCCATCGTGTCCTTTGTCAAATACATTGACTTGCATGATAAGCGCCAGTAAAACATTAGAGTTTACTCTAGAGTCAATAGGCTTGTTGGTTTTTCAGGATATGCCCAAAAACTGGCGGATAACCGCGTTTTGCTAGGGATGCCTCGTGTCTTACGATGGCTAATTTAGGCGTGTCGATTCGTAGCTGACCAGTTAGCTTGATTTGCCCTCAGGTCATTGCTGTGAGGTGGTTAACAGATAGCCGCCAATGCTCTTTGGTGTGCCGGCCACTGCCGAGGATCGGGCCAGAGGTCAACCGGGCAGAGGAAACAGACTCTGCCCGGTTGGGTGGTTTTAGCTGGCCGATTTGTCCGATGCCGCATTATATTTGTCACGCAGGCCATCGCGATAGAGTGCTTTGCCTAGCGAGACACACATCAGACACATCACGATGGTAAAGGGCAGGGCGCCGATAATCATGGCACTCTTGAGCGCTTCCATGGGGTCCGCACTACCGTTGGTTTGCCCGGCAACCAGCAGGGTACCGATTACAAGTGTCAGCAAGATACCCCAGACGATGCGATGCTTGATACCCGTCTTCTGTTCCCCACCGGACATGATGGTGTTGATAACCAAGATGCCAGAGTCAGCCGATGTGACTAGGAATGTCATCACCAACACGACGCACATGATGGTGAGGAGACCCAAGAATAAGTCGCTGGAGAGCATGATACCCAAGGTGACAAACAGCTTGGCTGAGTTAGATGCCCCGATGATGGCGTTATCCGCTACACCACTTAGCTCCAGATCAATTGCCGTTCCCCCCAGTACAGTCATCCATGCAAAGCACACCAGTGCGGGTGCGAATACACAGCCGATGATGAACTCGCGTATGGAGCGCCCACGTGAGATGCGCGCCAAAAACAGCCCGACAAACGGCGAGAACGCAATCCACCAAGCCCAGTAGAAGGTGGTCCAACCTGCCTGCCAGCCAAATTGACGGCCAGGCTCGCCAGCTGCATAGCTAGATTGCAGCACGGACTCTGGCAGACTCGCAGCTGGCCCGGTAAGGCCTTCTCGGAAGCCGTCAAATGAACCCCACGCATTGGTTGCACCGGCACGCATTGCATCGGCGTAGGGTGCCGCTTCGGCGGGTAGGTTGGCGGCAAACTCCGCAGCTGATTGGGGAGAATAAGCACCGAAGCTGAGCGATACAAAATGGATCAGGTAGTCGATCAGTGCCGTCGCATAGGTGGTCATGGCAAACAAAAATGAGCCAAATAGCACAAAAGTTGCTAGCAGGATGAGCGATAGCACCAGATTGAGGTTGGATAGGTACTTAATCCCACGCCCCACGCCCGAAACAGCTGAGAGTATCGACATGCCCATAATCATCACCAGACCAGCAATCAGTCCAACGCTGCTCGGCTTAGGCGTGTCGCCGGTTAGGTTCATGATCCAGTCCATACCCGTGATGGCATAGATCCCGTCAATAAACTGGGATACCCCAAAGCCGATGGTGACGGACACGCCCAAGATGGTGGCAACCACGCCGAGTACATCGACGACATGGCCAAGAAATCCGTTCATAAAACGACCAAATAGCGGCGTTAGGGCGGTGCGGATTGTCAGCGGCATATTGCGCGTATAGGCATAGTAGGCCAGTGAGAGTCCGGTTACCACGTAAATTGCCCAAGCATGGAATCCATAGTGTGCGAAAGTGTAACGATAGGCTGACTTCACGGCCTCCTCGCTGTTAGCGGCGACCTCGCCACTGAGGATGTGCGGATTCGATGACCATAAACCAACCGGCTCGGCAGTTGAGAACACCATCAGCCCGACACCTAAGCCCGCACCAAACATCATAGAGAACCAAGAGAAGTTTGAGAATTCGGTCCCCTCACCCGCTCGCCCCATCACCCGTCTGCCAGTTTGCGGCAAGGCGGCCACAATAAACAAAAAGAAGGCAAACATCCCAACTGCGATGATGTAGAACACGTTGAAGCGCTCGAGCAGGGACCAGTTCAGGCTGCCCAGGATATCGTTGGCATTGGCGGGCCAAAGCAGCGCCCAGAGCACAAGTGCCACGATGATGCCTTTGCTGATCAGTGCAATGGCAACACTGTTGCCTTGGTAGAACCCACTGATGGATTGGTGGATCTTTAACTGCGTGAAAGGAGGTGTTATCGGCTGCATATTTTGTGTTCCCTGTAATGCAAAAAGTAAAATGATGCCATGAACGCTCAATTAGAACGTGTGAGCATCCTTAGTATCATTTTGGCTGAGTGATCGGTTTACAAAGGCTCAATTGGCAGATTTATACCAACCTTGCGTAAAAGTAACAATTTGTGGCGCAAATGGCAAGTCATTAAAGTGCTTAGGTGTTGAAACGCCGCCGCTCAAGCGAACAGCCAATATCGCCAGCTACTTGCTTTTTCCTACCTGCTTGTGTTTGATACACAGGTTGAGTTGTCGGGCCATGGAGTATTGAGATGCGTATAGGCATGATGGTGCTAGGGGTATGGGCCCTAGTGCTTTTGGGCGCCTCGGCTGCCCAGGCAGGGGAGGTGGATGTGGTGGATGTCGAGGTGACTGGCACCGGCAATGACTTTCTATTTTCTGTGACGCTCCAGCACGCAGATACCGGCTGGCAGCACTACGCCGATGCATGGGAAGTACTCGATAAAGATGGCACAGTCTATGGCAAGCGGGTGTTGGCTCACCCCCATGTGCACGAGCAACCCTTTACCCGCTCTCGCCGCATCTCGATCCCCGATGGGGTAAAAACAGTCATTGTGCGCGGCCACGACAGCGTGCATCGCACCGGCGGCAAGGAAATGAAGGTGGATTTGCCAGGTCGATGAGCGATTGTCCACCGACCATATTGACCGCCAAAGCTTGAGACACAATCTCCCCGATCGCAACGAGCAGGCAGCCCTGCGTGTTGCGGCGATATAATACGCGCGCATGATAGTTGCTTGCGAGATAGAGCAGGCGAGGCGCTGGGTTTTCAGCAATCACCACCCGAGAAAATCACGGCATATACTTACCAGCCTTGTCGGTCTTTATGGGTGCGGCTTAGCAAAAACGGTGACGCTCGCCTAGGGGCACTCTCTAGTCCGTGCTGTCAATCACCAAAAAAGCAGTGCTGGATGCGCTGGGTGATCACCGACATATAAAAGTACAGCTAGGAATCATCATTATTAAGCGCGCTAAACCCAGACTACAATTTTTACTGTAATCGGAAATTAACCTATGCGATTGTTGCAGGATATGTTTTCCAATCTGATGGGCACCATCAGTTTTGGCCGTCGGCATGTCTCGGATCTAAGCTCGGAGCCAACAAAAGCGGTCAATGCGGTGCTCTTGGCAACGGGCGAGGTCTCCTCGCTGGTGTATGCAGAAAACCTGCTCACCCTGATGGAGTCCATGGATGACGCAGCCCTGGCCAGCCTGCTGGACGATCTGTTGCAAGCACACGACATAGATGCAGAGGCACTGGCCGCCGCTGCGCTGCGCTATGCCAGCGCGCCATCAGATGATGATTTTGAGACCATCGCCAACATCGCAGAACCCGGTTGGATGGAGTTGTTTCGGCGGCTAAATGCCACCGCCCAAGGCACGGTCAGGCTGGTGCACTTGCGCGAGCGCATCCGCAATTTGATGCGCAACAACCCATCATTCAAGCGCATAGACGCCGGCATGGTGCGGCTGTTGCGCAACTGGTTCAACCCAGGCTTTTTGGTGCTAGAACCCATCGACTGGTCGACCCCCGCCAATATTTTGGAGAAGATTATCGCCTACGAGGCGGTGCATGAAATCACATCGTGGGATGCACTGCGGGCACGCCTCGCCCCCGAGGACAGACGCTGCTTTGCCTTTTTCCACCCAGCCATGCCCGATGAGCCACTGATTTTTGTCGAGGTGGCGCTCACCATAGCTATTCCCCAACGCATCGACAAGGTGCTGGCGCTGGAGCGCGATGCCGATATGGCAACCCATGCCACAACCGCTGTTTTTTACTCGATTTCAAACTGCCAAAATGGTCTGGCCGGTATTTCTTTTGGCAACTTTCTCATCAAGCGTGTCGCAGGCCAGCTGCGCCAAGAGCTACCCAACCTGTCGCGCTTTGTCACCCTCTCACCCGTGCCCGGGTTGATGAAGTGGCTGCACACCACCGCACCCGAGCTGGCCGCAAGCTTTGCCGAGGCCGATGAGCACTTTTGGCCCGATAAAGCAGCCAGCTTGGAGCCTGCCTTTACCCGCGCCGCCCTCGAGTACCTAACAAAATCCACCCGCCCCGATGCGCTGCCCAACGACCCAGTCGCCCGCTTTCATCTTGGCAATGGCGCTTTTTTGGAGCAGCTCAACTATGGCGGCGATCGGTCGGCCAAAGGCATGGCGCAGGCGGGCGGGCTGATGGTCAATTACCTGTACGACCTCGATGTGGTGGAAAAGAACCACGAGGAATTTAACAAGACCAAGGCGGTTTTGTTGTCGGCTAATATTAAGGCTTTGGTTAAGTCGCTTTAGGTGTGGGTGTCACGGGGTTGCAATGGTAGCGGAGAAATACGCTGCTAGTTTGGTGGATGTACCAAACATTTCAGCGCTCTTTTAATGGGCGCGCTCAGTCCGCTTATCTAGAGTGAAATTGTAATAGAGCAAACATCCGGTCTGGCCGATCTGCCAACTCTGGCATTTTTTTTATAGGTATACCACTTGTAGTAGGTTATGTAAATCGGTTACCCTTAATATCATCAATACCATGTTTGTGATGATGGTTTTTCATTTTGATATTTATCCGATTTACTAAAGTGAGAATATTTTGGAGGCAATAATGGAAGCAATAGGTAGTTTGTCCAATGTGAAGGTTCTTGTGGTGGAAGATAACCCCCGCTATTGGGATGAGTTGAAAGTAGCCTTAATTGAAGATTATGGTTGCCAGTCTCCAGAACTGGCAGTCAATGCAAAAGAGGCCGTTGAAAAGCTTGATAACGGCTGGTTTGATGTCATTATTGCCGACATGCGTTTGGGCGAAAACAGAATGGGTGGCTTTGAGGTATTGGAGGAGGTAAAGGCACGCAATATTAACTCTGTGGTGATTATTCTTACTGCTAACGACAACTGGTTAGACTGCCGCAAAGCCTTTCGGCTCGGGGCATCAGATTATCTGTCCAAGAACATGCCAGGCGAGGATGTA
>CAZROX010000010.1:0-21112 GCA_964601845.1 uncultured Halothiobacillaceae bacterium | reverse complement strand
TGAAGATCAGGCCATGCAGCATATCGAGCTGGCCCGCTGGGCCGATGTGCTGCTGATTGCCCCTGCATCGGCCAACAGCATCGCCACCCTTGCCTGTGGCTTGGCACCTGGCCTATTGGGCGATCTGTGTCTGGCGAGCCAAGCTCCCCTGTGGGTGGCACCGGCCATGAATGCCGGCATGTGGTCGCACCCCGCTGTACAGCACAACATCGCGCTCTTGCGCGCGCGCGGGGCGCATATTCTGGGCCCGGCCGAGGGGGATCAGGCCTGTGGCGATCAGGGCCTCGGTCGCATGCTGGAGCCAGATCAAATATGCCGCGCCCTAGTCGACGCTTACAGGGGGGCAACGGCCAAATTGTTGCAGAACAAGCGCGTGCTGATTACGGCGGGCCCGACGCGCGAGGCCATCGACCCGGTGCGCTATCTGTCCAATCACAGCTCGGGCAAGATGGGCTTTGCCATCGCCCAGGCCGCGCGCGAGGCCGGTGCCAGCACAACGCTCGTAACAGGCCCGGTGACGCTCGCCAGCCCACAAGGCGTGCAGCGAATAGATGTGATCAGCGCCACGCAAATGCACCAGGCCGTGCTACAGCAACTGGAGACGACCGATATTTTTATCTCCGTCGCCGCCGTGGCGGACTTCACCTGCGCCGAGCCCCAGTCCAACAAAATTAAAAAAAATGCGATGCCGTTGCAGTTGGCACTGACGCCGACGGTGGACATACTCGATGCCGTTTCCCAGCACACCCCCAGACCCTACTGCGTCGGCTTCGCCGCAGAGACCGACGATCTAGAGCGACATGCGCAGGCCAAACTGCGGGCAAAAAAACTCGACATGATCGCCGCCAATCACATCGGCGTGCCGGGCGAATGCTTCGGTAGCGACGACAATGCCCTGCTGACGATCACCGCCGAGGGGAATCGGGTCAAGCTTGCACGGGCACCCAAAACGCAGATCGCACGCCAGCTGATCGAACTGATCGCCAAGGCGCTGCCAGCATGAAGCAGATCGACTGCGTCCTGCTCGACCCGCGCCTCGGCGATAGCATCCCGCTGCCATCCTATGCCAGTGCCGGCGCAGCTGGCATCGACCTGCGCGCCTGCATCGACGCGCCCCTGTGCCTAGCTGCCAACAAAACAGCGATGATTCCAACCGGCATCGCCATCCATCTGGCCGACCGGCAACACGCCGCCCTGATACTGCCGCGCTCTGGCTTGGGGCATAAGCACGGGCTGGTGTTGAGCAATCTGGTCGGCTTGATCGACTCGGACTATCAGGGCGAGTTGAAAATTCCGTGCTGGAATCGCGCCGATCAACCCTACACCATCGACATCGGCGAGCGCATTGCACAGCTGGTGGTCATCGTCATCGCCCAAGCACCGCTCAACGTGGTATCTGCCTTCGCTGCCAGCGAGCGCGGCGAGGGTGGCTTTGGCTCCACTGGTTCGACTTAACCTAACGAATCCCCAATTTTTGAATTAGAGGTAACAGATGCACCTACCCCAGCATATTTTTCGCGCATACGATATTCGCGGCTCGGTCGAGGATGAGCTGACACCGGATGTGGTGCAGGCCATCGGCCAAGCCTTCGGCAGCATGTGTCTGGATCAAGGTATCTCGCAGGTTGTCACCGCCCGCGATACGCGCCTCTCCGGCCCCGTGCTGCTAGAGGCGCTGAATGCGGGCATACTCGCCAGCGGTTGCGATGTGATCGACATCGGCACCACCACCACGCCCATGTTGTACTTTGCCACCTATCACCTACAGACCCGTACCGGCGCCATGCTAACCGGCAGCCACAACCCGCCTCAGTACAATGGGCTAAAAATGCTCATCGATGGCCACACGCTGCTGGGGGATCAGGTCGGCGAGATCTACCAACGCCTGTGCCAGGGCAAGTTGCATTCGGGGAGCGGGAGCTACTCACAACAAGACATCCGATTGGCCTATTTAGATCGCATCCTATCCAAGCATCAACTGGCCCGCCCGCTACGCGTTGGGATCGACTGCGGCAATGGCGCGGCCTCGGTCATCGCATCCGATTTGATGCGCATGCTCGGCTGCCAAATATCCGAGCTGTACTGTACGCCCGATGGCAATTTCCCCAACCATCACCCAGACCCAAGCCAACCTGAAAACCTGCGCGATCTGATCGACCTGGTGGTGCGACAACAATTGGACATCGGCCTGGCATTTGATGGCGATGGCGATCGGCTCAACGTGGTCGACAACCGTGGGGAGATTCTCTGGCCCGATCGACAATTAATTCTGCTGGCACAAGACATACTCAAGCGCCATCCGGGCAGCTGCATTTTGTACGATGTCAAATGCTCTAGCCTCGTGCCCAAGATGATCGCCGAAGCCGGTGGCACACCACAAATGTGTCGCACCGGGCACTCCTATGTCAAAAGCCAAATGCAACAGACCGGCGCCCTGCTCGGCGGCGAAATGAGCGGGCATCTGTTTTTCAAGGAGCACTGGTACGGATTTGACGATGGGCTCTACGCCGCTGTGCGCCTGCTCGAGGTGCTCGGTGCACAAACGCTCAGCGCCGCCCAGCTGTTTGCGACCATTCCAGCAACGATCGCCACCCCCGAGTTAAATATCGCCCTCGAAGAGGGCCAGTCTGGCGACTTTATGCGCCGCTTTGTCGAGCTGATGGACTTTCCCGAGGGTGAGATCACCCGCCTCGATGGCGTGCGGGTCGATTTTGCCGATGGCTGGGGTCTGGTGCGCGCCTCCAACACCACACCGAGCTTGGTGCTGCGCTTTGAGGGGGAGACGCAGCTGGCGCTCGATAGAATCCAACGCCAGTTTGGCGCGATTATCGCCGCGGCGAATCCTGCCCTGATCGGTCAGCTAGCGTTTATCGAGCTGGTCGAATAGCTTGTCGTAGCGCTCGATATAGGTGGGCACCTGTACCACCTTGGGCGTGGGCACCCACGGGGCCTTAATCACGCGACTGTGATGGGGCGTGTTGCTATATTGCGCCTGCGAGAGGTACAGTGCCAGCAGTGCCAGCCCCACCACCGTGCTACTGGTACACAAGCCAAAGCGCAGCGACTTGGGACTTTGTATCACGAGCAGCAGATGCAATCCGAGCATCACCCCAAATACAGCGGCGATGCTAAGCGCACCCACCAACAAGCCAAGCACATTACTCGAGAAAAAATAATCGAAGAATGTATGCAGCCCATCGAGCATAGACAGCAATATCAAGCTGACTGCCATAAGAAAAAGATGGGTAAAAAAGTGGCTGTCGGTTCTTAAAAACCGGCCGATTAACGACCAGATAGATGCCCAGATAACCGTGAACACAATCGGCGCAAATGCCCTGACAATCAACTGCCCCCAAACCGGCTCTGAAAAGACCAAACTGTACTCGCGTCGCAAGAGCACGACGTAGAGAACCAGCACAGACAATATACTGATCAGCCAGAAATAGGGGGAGTGTTGTAGCCGCTCCAACCACGAGAAGTGCTTGGTCTGCTCGATCGGGTGCGATGGGGCATACAAGACAATGCCCGATCGACCAATGCTCAAGCGATCACCCGAGTTCAGCGTAAAGTTGGCATCGGCCACCCGCTTGCGATTTAAAAAAATCGGATTGGTCGCATCCAAGTTTTCCACGCTGAACAGAAGCGCATCCTCATCCGATGCGCGGATGCGCAATTGCTCGGGGGCCATATAGCTATCGCCGATGGTCAGATCGTTGCTGTAGGCGCGCCCCACAGACACCGCACCGCCCGCTGGCAGGGCGATCTTGTGCAGTACCCCATCGACCTGTAGGACTATTTGGCCCACGTTACCATCTCGAGAAATTTGCGATGCATGCCTTCGATGTTGGCCCGATCAATACCGTAGGTATGGAGTTGAATTTTAAATGCTTGGAGCTTATCGCCGCTGGCATCCACCATCACGGCAACCAAACCGGCATCGTATAGGCCGCGATAATCTAGGTACTCTCTGATACAAGTGGTGGCTTTCCATTTGTAATCCCTGCCGCCCAGTTGGATAAAGCGCGTGGCACACTGCAGGTTAGAGGTATCCTCCTTGTCGCGGTTATTGGAAAAACCGCGCATGCCACCCTGCGCACTGAGCAGATGATAGAACTGGGTCGCCGTCAGGCCATCATTGCTGATTAGGCTGTAGTCAAAGTACATACTACCGGTGAAAAAACCCGCTTCAATGTAGGTTCTATCCTCCGTGTTGCAGTGTCTATGCGACTCCTGATAGCGCTTCTTGCCCTGCTCCAAGCTGTGCCCCCAGCAACGCAGGGACGAGTCGAACTGATCGGGCAGCACAAACGGGCCAAAGCTGCGCTCGGCCCAATCCTTTTGCTGGAGCGCCTGATAGTACGCCGCCTGATCGAGCTGTAAATACAGCCGCACCTGCTCGCGATAATCGGCCGGGTCCAGCGCTTGCTCGGATACCTCTAACAGGGTAATCAGGTGGCTGACCGGCACTAAAAAGCTCAGGTTGTCGCCACGCTTAGACACATTGATGCCGATCACTTCACCGCGATCGTTGAGCGCAGGGCCACCGCTCATGCCGCTATTGAGCGCACCGGAAAACAAATACTTTTGATGGCGCGCACCCTCGACCAGACCGTTGTAATTACCCTCGATGATGGTAATGCCCAGGTCCTGCGGATTGCCCATGGAGTAGATGTTTTCGCCGTGATCAATCTCGTTTGCATTGAAAGACAAGTGGCTTGCGCCCAGATCCTGCGCTTGCAGCAATGCCAAGTCTTGCACGATATCAAAGTTGAGCAGCTCGGCCGTATGGATGCCGCCTACGTGATCGACCAGCTCGATGCGATATTTTTCGCGATGCTTGATGTACTGGGCAACCACGTGGTAATTCGTTGCCACTACCCCATCATCGCGCACCTGAAATCCAGAGCCGATAAAGGCTTTGTTGTCCGACACCCGGTCGATGACGCGAATTTGAAACACCTGCTCTGAGCTGCGCTCAAACAACTCGCGAGCCTGATCGGCAACGGCCAGCTGCAAGCTACACAGCAACAGCAGGCCAATCGACCAAGAAATTTGTAACAGAGAATGCAAGCTTACGGTCGGTGGGAAGTTCGCTATCTAAGCATGGCGCCCGAGGAGAGCGCCTCGAGACACCGCATCAGCTGGGCCTCTTCACTGATGGCGGCCACAGCGTAGACGTCGGGGTTGTCCATCTGCACACCCCGATCAATAAATTTTCGTGTCGCAGGCAACTGCTTTAAGGAGGGTGCATCCGAGATCAGGAGCGCACCGGTACCCACGGCAATCGCAGATGACACCAGGGCAACATCTAAATAATCGGCATTGCTGTGGGTCGAATGCCCCTGCCAACTATCGGCTAAGAACACGATATCGCACGCATTCTTAGAGAGAGCAAAGTATTTGGCGCACCAGATGCCATAAATGCGTTTGAGCTTATTCACCGCTTTTACCAAGGCCTCTACATCCTCAAATTGATCTTCGACATGAGAGAGCACATAGGCCACGCCGATGCCCGATAGGGTCGTATACAGCCGCGCCCGATCGGTGTCCATGGACAGATCGCGGGCAAAAACAAAACTCAGCGAACCGACGCGGGCGCTGCCTTTATAAAAGTTTGCCAGCTGCGCACCCGCAACACCACTACTGGCGCTGAGCATGGGCATGTTTTCCATCGCGGCGAGCGCACTGATTATTTGCTCCTCTCCCAGGATCTCCAACATCTCATGCGGGCTGTCGTAGCCCTGTTCATCACGAGGGCCCTGCTGTTTTTTTGCCCGGCTCACATGCCGCCCCATGTACGCCATCAAGACAGGGTCTAGATGCAACGCCTTTATGAGTATGTTGGCATCCACATGCCCCGGCGGCTGCTGAGCAAAACCGATGATTTTGCGCGAGATCTCCTCTAGGCCACACACGGGATATTCGATAGCCGATTCACTCACACGGGCCAGCTTGTCCAGCAACTGTGCCTCTGCCTCGGACAGATCGACCGTTTGCACCCCCACTGCCTCTAGGCGCTGTTGCTGCAAGAGCAAGTCGAGATGATTGCGCTCGACACGCAAAATGGAGGCCGCACTTTTCGTCACAATCCACTGGGAGCGCGTGGTAAAAATTGGGCTGGCAGCGCGCTTGGAGTGCGCAGCCACCTGGGCTTTTTCCTCGCGCCCCTCCATCAGGCTCACCGCGCCCTCGATGCAGTACACCAGCCGGCCATTCTCTTTTGCCGCATCCAAACGCTGATTGGCAGGCAACTGAGCGACCCGCACAGAGTTGCACAGCAAGCGCAACTTGGAGTCGTTCATCTCGTTGATGGGCGACAACCTGCCCAGCAGGTTAAACAAATAATCTTTATCTTCCATGGGGCAAAATCAACAGTAAAAAATGACGGTGATGCTCAAAACGGGTGTCACACTCTTTTTGGCTCTACAGCCAGCAAATCTTTGGGCAATCTGAACGTGATCGTCTCCTGCACGCGTGCGGGCAACTCCACGATCTCATTATGCCCCCGAGCACGCAAAAATGCCACGACCTCCTGTAATAACACCTCGGGTGCCGAGGCACCGGCGCTGATGCCAATATGCTGTTTGTCTGCAATCCAGCTCGTTTGGATGTCCTGTACGGTGCGGATTAAATAGGTCTCTAGATGCGCCCGTCGGCCAAGCTCGCACAAGCGATTGGTGTTGGAGCTGTTGTGTGCCCCGATGATTAACAACAGGTCGATTTTCCCCAGCATGTCCTTGACGGCATCTTGACGATTTTGTGTCGCGTAGCAAATATCCGCTTTTTTAGGCCCGACAATATTTGGAAAGCGCTCGGATAAAATGCCGACCAGCTCGCGCGTATCGTCGACCGAGAGCGTGGTTTGGGTGACATAAGCTAGGTTATCGGGGTTGCGCATCTGCACAGATCGCGCACCCTCGAGTGATTCGACCAGCTTCACCTGCCCGCCCTGGGAGCCATCGTAGCGCCCGAGCGTGCCCTCTACCTCCGGGTGGCCTGCGTGCCCGATTACAATCAGATCGCGGCCATCGCGCGCGTGGCGCATCACCTCGAGATGCACCTTGAGCACCAGCGGGCAGGTGGCATCCAGCACCTTCAGCGATCGCGAGCGCGCCTGATCTTGCACCGACTGAGACACACCGTGTGCACTAAAAATAACCAGCGCCCCATCGGGCACCTCGCTCAACTGCTCGACAAACACCGTGCCCTTCGCACGCAGTTGATCGACCACATAGCGATTGTGCACCACTTCGTGGCGCACATAGACCGGCGCGCCATAAATCTGCAAAGCCTGCTCTACGATGCTAATCGCACGATCGACGCCAGCGCAGAACCCGCGCGGATTGGCTAGGGTGATGGTTTTCATTAGGTGGATCGCCTCCACGCCGAGGGCGCGATGCAATAGCTGTAGAGCACCAATAAAAAGCCGACGCTCACATATACATCCGCCAGGTTAAACACCGGCCAATAACAGTGCCCGGCAATCTGACTAAACCCGGGCAAGCACACACTGCCAAATAGGCTCGGGTGGTAAAACTGAATAAAATCCGTCACGTGGCCTGTGAGCATCCGGTCGATCAGATTGCCCAGCGCGCCGCCTAAAATCAACACGATAGCGACATGCAACATGCCAAATGTGGTGTTGCGCATCTGCCACAGCCACACCACAAGCCACAGGCTGATAGCCGAGCCGACCAGCAGCAAAATCCACAGGCCCACTGCACCGCCATCACTAAACAAACTAAAGGCAATGCCGGTATTGTAGGTCAACCGAAAGTTGAGCATACCCAAGATGGGCACAGACTCGTGCCAAGTCAAATGGGTCTCCGCCAAGAATTTGGACACCAGGTCGATTGCCGCCAAGCCCACGCTGATCGCGTACAACTGCCCTATCCTGCGACAAGCCATCAAGCTGCCCCTCCAGGTGCGCTGTACTGGCGGTTAAAAAACATATCGCATCTCACCTGCGCCAGACACATTCTCGATACAGC
Organism: uncultured Halothiobacillaceae bacterium; assembly: GCA_964601845.1. GTDB lineage: Bacteria > Pseudomonadota > Gammaproteobacteria > CAZROX01 > CAZROX01 > CAZROX01. Next base: position 13,121 of record CAZROX010000010.1, on the reverse strand, counting down.
GCCCACATAGCGTCGGGTGCTCAGCCGACAGACCAATATCGGCGCATCTATGCCAGCAGCGCGCACATTTTTCGTGCTCGCTTGCCACAGCGTCTACGCTCAAGAGCCCGCCCTCGCCCTGCGCTGAGCGGGCATCGTCCTCGGGTGCGCACACGAGCGTCACTTGGGAGACGATCAGAAAGAACCGCAGCTCATCGGCGACCTGGCTGATATCCCGATACAGATCGGGCGCACAGTGCAAGGTGACCTCGACATCTAACGACGAGCCTACCGCACCGGTGGCGCGCAGGCTCTCGATGGTCTCCAGCACCTCGGCACGCACCTGAATCAAGCGCTGCCAACAGGCCAAATCAATCGGCGATGATGGGTCCCACTCGGTCAGCGCATCGTACCAAGTCTGCAAAAAGACCGAGTCGTCTGCCGAGTGCTGTGGCAGGTGCTGCCACATCTCATCTGCGGTAAAGCTGAGCACCGGTGCAATCCAGCGCACCAGCGCGTGCATGATGTGAAATGCCGCGCTCTGGGCCGAGCGGCGGGCCAGGCTGTCTGCGGGCAGGGTGTACTGGCGATCTTTTATGACATCCAAATACAGCCCACCCATGTCGATGGTGCAAAAATGATGCACCTGCTGACAGACGTGATGAAAATTGTACTCGCTATAGGCCTGTGCGATGGAGGCTTGCAACTCGTGCGCGCGGTGCAGTATCCAGCGATCAAATGCCAGCAGGCGATCGGTCGGCACCAGATCGGTGCGCGGGTCGAAGTCTTGCATGTTGGCCAGTAAAAAACGCCCCGTGTTGCGAATGCGCCGATACACATCCGAGACGCCGCGCAAAATCTCATCGGAGACGGAGACATCGTTCGAGTAGTCTGTCGAGGCCACCCAAAGGCGCACGATATCGGCCCCTAAATTTTTGGTGACGCTTTGCAGCACCACGACATTGCCCTTGGATTTGGACATCTTGCGCCCAGCGCCATCGACCGCATAGCCGTGTGTCAGCACGCTGCGATAGGGGGCGCACCCCTGCACGGCAACCGATGTCAACAGCGAGGAGTGAAACCAACCGCGATGTTGATCCGATCCCTCCAGATACAAATCTGCCGGCTCCTGCTGCCCCTCGCGGCAAGCTAAGACATGAAACCAGGTGGTGCCGGAGTCGAACCAGACATCCAGCACATCCTGCGACTTCTGATAGTGCGCGTGATCGGCGCCAATTAATTCCTCAGCCGACAGATCAAACCACGCCTGAATGCCCTTTTGCTCGATGCACTGGGCGGCGCGCTCCATAATATCGAGCGTGTCTGGGTGCAGTTGCCCGGTCTCCGTCTGCACAAAGAATGGAATGGGCACCCCCCAATAGCGCTGGCGCGAGATGCACCAATCCGGTCTGGCTGCAATCATATTGCTAATGCGGGTCTCGCCCCATGCCGGTATCCAGTTGACACCCGCTATGGCCTGCAATGCCTTGGCGCGTAGCTCATCGTGCGCCATGCTAATAAACCACTGGGCGGTGGCGCGAAAAATAGCCGGTGTCTTGGTGCGCCAGCAGTGCGGATAGCTGTGGGTCAGCTTCTCCCAATGCACTAGCGTACCCTGGGCCTCCAGCAGCTCGCGTATGCGCGCATCCACCCCCTGTACATGCTGACCTGCCACCTGTTCGATGTGCGGGCGAAAGATGCCGCGCTCATCCACCGGGTCGAGCAGCGGCAGGTCGTAGCGCTTGGCGGTGGCAAAATCATCCGGCCCGTGATCGGGGGCGGTGTGCACGCAACCGGTGCCCAGCTCAAGGTTCACATAGTCGCCCAACACCACGCTGGCCGCTCGATCGTAAAAGGGATGTTGCAACAAGCTGTGTTCGAGCGCTTGGCCGAGGCAGCGCCCGAGTACCGTTATCTGTTGTGCCCCGTAGCGCTGCATGACCGGCTCGACCAGGTCCGATGCGAGCACCATGTGCTCCTCGCGATCGTTCAACTGGCAGCGCACCAGCGCGTACTCGAGCGCTGGGTGCACCGCCACCGCCAGATTGGCCGGTAGGGTCCAGGGCGTGGTCGTCCAGATCACCACGCACGCTTGGGTGATATCCGCCACCCCAAACAAAGCCCCCAACGCCTCGGGCGCTTGGGCAAAAAATCGCACATCTAGGGCAGAGGATTCCTTGTCGTGATATTCGATCTCCGCCTCGGCCATGGCAGATTGGGCGCCGACGCTCCAGTAGACTGGCCGAACGCCGCGATACACATGGCCACTGGCGACCAGCTTGGCCAGCAGGCGCACCGTGTCGGCCTCGCTCTGGTAGTCCATCGTCTTGTAGGGGTTATCCCAATCGCCCAAGATGCCCAAGCGCTTGAAATCGGCCATTTGGTCTGTGATCTGCGCCGCTGCATAGTCGCGACACTGTTGGCGAAAGTCCGATGGGCTGATGTCGCTCCCCGGTGCCCCCACCGTTTTTTCGACCTGATTTTCAATTGGCAAGCCGTGGCAGTCCCAGCCGGGCAGATAGTGGGCATCCATGCCAGACATCTGTCTGGATTTGACGATGATATCTTTTAGCACCTTGTTGAGCGCATGGCCGATATGGATGGTGCCATTGGCATAGGGCGGCCCATCGTGCAACACATAGCGCACCCTGCCAGCTGCGCGGGTGCGCATGCGGCTGTAGAGCGCCATCGCCTCCCAACGCGCCAGCATATCCGGCTCGCGCTTGGCCAGATTTGCCCGCATTGGGAAATCGGTTTTAGGCAAGTTGAGTGTCGCTCGATAGGCGCTCATCTGTTCTCCCTAGGCGCTCTGGCACCGGCGCGCTTGCGCTTGGATACCTGACCACGCCGATTGTTTTTAGTGATCGAGGTGCTGGTCTGACGCAACAGCTCGAGCACCGCTTGTTGCTGCGCACCATCTATGACATCTGGGCACTGTGTATAGTACTCCAGTAGCGATGCCGCCGCGCATCTGGGGTCGACCGAGGCATCCAAATCCATGAGCCACGACATGAGAATGTCTTGCGCGGAATAGCGATACAAGTCATCGCTGGTCAGGGTGTAATAGATGACTTTTTGTCTGTCGTACTCTTGTGGCACCAGTTCACTTCCCTCACTCACAAACTGCACCCATCACCATCTTGACAACCTGTCATCACACGAGCGTGCGAGCATAACAAATATGGGCACCCTGTTCAGCTATCTATTCTCTCGCAATACACAGGCGTGTACAATTGCCCCTTAGATTTCGTACGGTCAACCTGAGGCAGCTGGCAATCAACCATGAGCAATCCATTTGAAAACATCTCAAAAATCGGTTTTATCCTACACAACGGTGGCTTGGACTTTCGGGCCATCGACGCGCAGCACTACGAGTTTCGTGCGCAGCTGAGCGCTGATCACATGAACGCAGCTGGCTTCACCCACGGCGGCTGGCTGATGTCGATGCTGGATGCGGGCATGGGCTCTGCGGCCCATCGCGCCATAGACGCGGGGGCGGCCACCATCGCCTTTAACGTCAATATGATGGGCGCCTCGCGCGTCGGTGAAACCATACTCGGTCGCGCACTGATCAAGCGCCAGACGCGCTCACTGGTGTTTGTGCAAGGCGAGCTGATGGTGGAGGATCGTCTACTGGCCACCGCCGAGGGCGTGTGGAAAATCATTCGCCCCTCAGGTGAGCGCACCGGCGGTTAAATGGGCAGGCGCTAGATCAGCAAAAACTTAAACGCCAGCAGCGCGACGCTAATCAGCACGATGGTGTAGGGCAGTGCCATCCACACCATGGTGCCGTAAGACAGCCGAATAACGGGCGCCAGCGCCGAGGTCAGTAAAAACAAGAACGGCGCTTGACCATTGGGGGTGGCAACACTGGGCAGATTGGTGCCGGTGTTAATCGCCACGGCCAAGTGCTCGAACTGTTCTAGCGAGAGGTTATCTTTTACCTTGTACAACTCCTCCATATACACGGTGGCGACAAACACGTTATCGCTGATCATCGACAGCACACCGGTCGCAAGAAAATACACCGGCACCTGCACGGATTCCTTCAGCGCCAGCAAGTAGTGGCCGATCGGGTCGAACAGGCTCTGTGCGTGAATGATGGCAACCATCGCAAAAAACACGGTCAAGAGTGCGGTAAACGGCAGGGCCTCCTCAAAGGCGTGGCCTAGCTTGTGCTCCTCTACCACCCCGTTAAACGCGGTGAGCAACACCATCACCGACAGGCCAATCAGCCCGATAGCCGCCACATGGGTCACCAGCGCCAAGGCCAAAATAACGCCGATGATCGCTTGCGCGATCAGCGCCACCCGCTCGCGCTCCGAGCGTGAGCTGCGCTGCTCGGTCACATGCGCTTTTAGCAGCACATACACAGATTCGGGCAACTGGGCGCCATAGCCAAACCAGCGCAGGCGCTCTAGCAGCACGCAGGTGCACAGACCGGCCACCAACACCGGCATGGTGACCGGCGCCATCTTGACAAAAAACTCGACAAAATCCCAACCCATCTTGGTGGCAATAAACAGGTTTTGTGGCTCCCCTACCAGCGTGCAGACACCGCCGAGCGCCGTACCTATGGCACCGTGCATAATCAGATTGCGCAAAAATGCCTTGAACTGGACGAGATCCTGCGGCTCTGGGGTCTGATCCACCGTGCCGGACTCGATCGCGTAGCGGTTGTACACCCCATAAAATGCCGCACAAATACTGATCAGCATCGCGGTGACCGTGAGCGCATCCAACAGGGCAGAGAGAAAGGCCGCCCCAAAACAAAACATGACAGATAGCACCGTCTTATTGCGCACCCGCACCAGAATTTCGGTAAACACATAGGAGATCAACTCGCGCATAAAGTAGACGCTGGCCACCATAAAAATTAACAGCAGCAGCACCTCTAGGTTATTTTCCAACTCGTGATACACCGCACCCGGGCTGGCCATGCCGAGCGCGATGGCCTCCAGCACCAGCAGCCCACCTGGCTGCAAGGGGTAACACTTGAGCGCCATGACGAGGGTAAAGATAAACTGCGCCAGCAAAATCCAGCCCAAGGTCACAGGCCCCAGCAACAACAACAAAGGTGGATTAATCAGCAAAAACCCCAGGATGCACAGCTTGTACCAATTGGGTGATTTGCCCAAAAAATTCTGTGCTGCCGCTTGAAGAAAAGTACTGTTCATAGGTTGTTATCCCATTGTCTGCGTTTCATGTTTCAGTCTATCTAGCCAAGATGCGTGATCGCAAGTGGCGCACGAGACAAACCGCACGCCAAGGGGCATCACCCACTCAGCTGGCATCGGCTTGGCGCCCATGAGCGCTCAACCTATGCCAGCGTGTATTAAAACACACCAGCGGCGCTATTCAGCACTCGCACAGCACTGGCATAGTCGGCTATATTGAGCGGCATGATCATCCAAGCCCAAATCAGCAGCGCACTCGCACTGTGCTTGTACACGCTGGCCGCTTGGGTGGCTTATCGTACAACCCAAAAACACCTAACCGGCCGCTCTAGCGTGTTTCGGGTTATCGCCGCCGCCGCACTGATGTTCCATGCGGTCTCGGTTTGGCTCGTGCTCACCAACAGCGATGAACTCAATTTTGGTTTTTTTGTCGCCCTCTCATCGGTGGGGCTGCTAGTTGCATTGCTGCTGATGGCGTTGGACATGTTTCAACCGGCCGAGGTGCCCGGCTATATTTTGTTGCCCCTGTGCGGCCTAACCGCCCTAGCTGGCTGCTGGCTACCCAGTGAACACCAGGTGCCCATGGGCGCACTGGGCTGGCACATCGCCATTTCTATGATCGCCTACGCCATCCTAATACTGGCCACAGCCCAAGCGCTGCTGCTGGATATACAGAGCCGCTACCTACGCCAACTGCGCCAATCGGCCCTACACGCCAGCCTGCCCCCCATCGACCAAATGGAGCGATTGCTGTTTCAGATGATCGGCATTGGCTTTGTGCTCCTGAGCGGCTCCCTGCTCAGCGGGCTATTTTTTATCGGCTCTCTAACAGAGCAGCGCCTGATGCACAGCGTGGCCCTATCGGTCATCGCCTGGCTGATATTTGGCATCTTGCTGTTTGGGCGCGCGCGCTGGGGCTGGCGCGGCACCCGAGCGCGCAACTGGATGCTGCTAGGATTGAGCTGTCTGATCGTCGGTTACTTTGGCAGTAAGTTGATTCTTGAGTTGATCTTGCAGCAAAATGTACCCGTGTAACATCCACGCGCCACACTATGCTGAGAGGCAACCTAGGTGAACAAACTATTCTCAGGCTCGCTAGTAGCCATCGTGACACCCTTTTCTAACAACCGCATCGACGAGGATGCACTCGCCGCCCTGACCGAGTGGCACATACAGCAGGGCACCGATGGGCTGGTGCCCGCCGGCACCACCGGCGAGTCGCCCACGCTATCTGCCGATGCCGAGCACAAACGTGTGATACAAATTGTTATCGAGGCGGCCAAAGGGCGCGTCCCCATCTTGGCCGGTGCCGGCTCCAACAACCCGCAAGAGGCGATCGAATACAGCCTGCAAGCAAAAGCGCTGGGGGCCACCGGTGTGCTCCATGTCGCAGGCTACTACAATCGACCGGCACAAAAAGGTCTATACGCGCATTTCAAACAGCTGCACGATCACTGCCAATTGCCGATCGTGGTCTACAACATCCCGCCGCGCGCGGTGGTCGATGTACAGGTGGATACCATGGCCAAGCTGGCGCAACTGCCCCACATCATTGGCGTTAAGGATGCCACCTGCGATCTGGCGCGCCCTGCTCGCGAGCGCCAGAAAATTGATCGGCAAGAATTTTGTTGGCTCTCGGGGGAGGATGCGACCGCGGTTGCCTACAACGCAGCCGGCGGCGATGGTTGTATCTCGGTAACGGCTAATGTCGCCCCGGCGCTCTGCGCGCAGATGCAGCGCGCCTGCACCGAGGGTGATTTTGTGCAAGCCCGAGCGATTCAAGATCGCCTGATGCCGCTGCACGATGCGCTCTTTACAGAGCCTAGCCCAGCTGGCATCAAATACGCCGTCTCGCGCATCGGGCGGTGCAAGCCAGATTGCCGCATTCCAGTGGTGCCCCTCAGCGCGCCGACCAAGCGCGCTATAGATCAGGCACTCGATCAGCTCGACCTACTGCCTTAAGACTAAGAGCCGATCGGCAGGGCGCTCACGATACCCTAGGGTATCGTGATGGTGGTGAAAAAGAGCGACCGATTGCGCAGCAGCAGCACCTGTATCGGCACGTCGCGTGGCGCCCGCTCGATCATCTTAGAAAACCCGCGCACAGAATCGACCTTGCTATCGTTGAAGCGAATCACGACATCGCCTCTACGCAGATCGCTGATGGAGCCGACGCCGCCATCCTCGACCTTGGTGATACGCACACCATTATCGATCTCCAATTTCTCCAGATCATCTTTAGAAAGATTGGCGACCTCCAAGCCGAGCAGTGCGCTCGCCGTGCGGCTCTTCTTAGATGCACCGGACCCCGATTCTGCCTCGTCTAACGCATCCAAGCGCGCGGTACGCTGTATGACCTTGCCCTTGCGCAAAATGCTCAGTTTGACTTTTGTCTCGGGGGGGGTACTGCCGATGGTGACCAACAAATCCGACACATCCTCAACCGGATCGCCGTCAATTCTGAGCACGACATCGCCTGTCTTCAGCCCCGCCTTGTCAGCTGGGGTATCGTCGATCACCTCGGTGACCAGGGCGCCACGCGGCGACACCATATCAAAAGACTTGGCCAGCTCATGCGTTAAATCCTGCACATGGATGCCCAAGTATCCGTATTGCACTAGGCCGTTTTCCTCTATCTGAGCGACAATCTTCTTCACAAGATTGATGGGAATAGCAAAGGAGATACCCAAAAACCCGCCGGTCTGACTGGTGTAAGCCCGTGTATTGACCCCAATAACCTCGCCTCTGATATTAAACAGCGGGCCACCGGAGCTGCCCACATTCAGCACGGCATCCGTCTGCAAAAACGGGGTGTAATGCAGGCCGCGCAGTACGCGCCCCTTTGCACTGACCACCCCCTGTGTCACCGAGTAGTCAAATCCGTAGGGGCCGCCAATGGCCATAACAGGCTCGCCAACGCGGGTCTTTTTAGAGTTGCCGAGCTTAACGTGATGCAGATTTTTCTCCTCGATTTTCAGCAGCGCGACATCGGATCGCTCATCCAACCCCATCAGCTCTGCCTCGACCGTGCGATCATCGGACAGCTTAACCACGATCCGATCTGTGTTCTCAACCACATGGGCATTGGTAATGATGTGGCCTTTTTTATCGATGATAAACCCGGAGCCAACGCGTACCCCCCGCTGGTGGTCCTCCTCTTGCTGCGGAAACTGATGGCCGAAGAAGCGGTTTAAAAACTCTTTCATGTGCTCGGGTATATCCTGCACACTGGGTTGGCCATAGCTCACCGCAGAGATGCTGACCACAGCCTTGCTGTTCTCCTCAGCCAAATCGGCGTAATCGATTATCGCCGCAGCCCGCTCGGACGCAAATAATAATCCCACACAAAACAACACCGCACCAAAACCCTGCACGGTACTCAATCGACACTTAGCAAAACTTGTCATTCTTCCCACTCCACATAATAATATTGATCTATCGCTGTCAAACACACTCACCTCTCGAATAACGCATCATAGCGTGCATCTTTGACCAAAAAATTACAAATTGGTTGCCTTGGCAAAAAATGCCGTATTGGGCGGCCAGAAACAAGTATGATTTACCGCATGAAACTGTTAGTAATCGAAGACGATCGCGAAGCGTCACATTATCTCTCCCGCGGGCTAAAGCAGCACGGGCACACGGTCGACTGCGCCTTTGATGGCGACAGTGGCCTGCGCGCTGCGCTCGAGTATGCTTACGATGTGTTGATAGTCGATCGCATGTTGCCCAATCGAGATGGCCTGTCCATTATTCAGGCGCTGCGGGATCGGGGCGATACCACACCGGCGCTGGTGCTCAGCGCACTCGATGGGGTCGATGCCAAGGTCGAGGGTTTAAAGAGGGGCAGCGACGACTACCTAACCAAGCCCTACGAGCTAAATGAGTTAATCGCCCGCGTGTCGGCTTTGGCGAGGCGCAACACGCCCCAGTACAGCGCCGCTGAAATTCATGTGGGCGATCTCACCCTCAACCGCGTAACCCACAAGGTCCGCCGCGGCGGCGAGGCCATCCGACTCCAGCCACGCGAATTTCGCTTGCTCGAATACATGATGCGCCATGTGGGGCAAATCGTCACACGCACAATGCTGTTAGAAAATGTGTGGGACTACCACTTTAACCCGCAGACCAATGTCATCGATGTGCAGATCAGTCGCTTGCGCTCCAAGATCGACAAGGGATTTGAACACTCCATGCTGATTACGGTGCGTGGCGAGGGCTATCGCCTAGACCCACCCGACACCCTGTAAGCGAGCTGCCTGTTCACCATGGCACCTGTTGCCAAAGCATCCAAAGGTGGCAGGTTTAGTCTGATACGCACCACAGCGCTGCAGCTTGCGCTGGGCTATGCCACACTCTTTAGCTTGTTGATGGCCGTTGCCCTGGCCTACATCTACCTATCGACCCAGCATCAAATCGAATCGCAAATCGATAGCAGATTGCGCCTAGAGACAGACGTGCTGATCAATCTACACGAATCGGGTGACCCAAAAGACCTGTTGCATGCGCTCAATCAACGCAGTGCCATTGATCGCTACGGGCGGTTCTACTATTTATTTCAAGCCAATCAGGCGATCTTAGAAGATCCGACGCGCCTGTGGCCCGATCGGCTCCAAAGCATCCGCACCCACACAACGGTGGATCTGTCAGATGTGATCGAGCTACCCGAGGATAGCGCGCAGGCCGATCGCAGGGTGCGCCTAGCAAAAACACAGTTTAAAAACGGCTTGGTACTCCTAGTTGGGCACGATATAACAGACGAGCAAGCGCTGTTGGATCATACTTTTGCGCGTGTGGTGTTCGTCTCGCTGATCACCCTGGCGCTGGCGCTCATCAGTGGGGTGCTCGCAGGCTACGCTGTGACGCGCCGTATTCATACCATCAACAGCAGTATCGCCGAGATTATGGGGGGGGATCTCAATCAGCGCGTGCCGACCGGTCTCCGACGCGACGAGTTTCACAGTCTATCGGAGCAGGTGAACGCGATGCTCGATCGTATCGCCCAGCTGATGCAAGCCATGCAACAGGTCACCAATAATATTGCGCACGACCTGCGCAGCCCACTGAATCGGCTACGCAATCGGCTAGAGGTTACGCTGATAGACAATCGCGGCGAGCAGGCGTGTCACATTGCGATGCGCGAGGCGATAGACGATGCCGATAGCGTAATCAATACGTTCAACGCCCTGCTGAGTATTGCAAAAATTGAGGCGATCACCGAGCGGGGCCAGTGGCAACACTTTAAACTGGCAGATATCGTGCAAGATCTGGCCGAGCTTTACGTGCCGCTAGCAGAGGAGAGCGGCATACAACTGGATGCCGATGCCACAGATGTGGGCACCATCCACGCCAATTATCACCTGCTCGCGCAGGCGATCACCAATCTACTAGACAACGCACTCAAATACGGCGGCAAGCATATTCGACTGTTCACGCACCAGAGCGACCCGTACATTAGCATTACGGTTACAGACGATGGCACGGGCGTGCCAGATGAACAAAAAGAATGGATACTCAAGCCCTTTACGCGTCTAGAGGGTGAGCGCAACACCTTGGGCAGTGGGCTTGGGTTGAGTTTGGTACAGGCGATCTGTAGGCATCACCAGGCAAAATTGAGTCTGGCGGACAACAACCCCGGGCTACAGGTAACCATTAGCTTTACCCGCGCCCCAGACCCGATCGACGAGTCTACTTAATTTTTGCCTCGCGGTAGATCACATGCGCACGCGCCTTGGGGTCGAACTTTTTCAGCTCTATTTTCTCGGGCTTGGTGCGTTTGTTTTTGGTCGTGGTGTAATAGTGGCCAGTGCCAGCACTGGAGACGAGCTTTATCTTATCGCGCATGGTGTTCTATACCCAAAGTCTAACGGCTAGGTGAGTGTTTGCCATCGAGTTCGGCCAAGACCGCCTCGATGCCTTTTTTGTCGATGGTGCGCATAGCCGCACTGCTGAGCCTGAGTTTAACAAACCGCTTTTGACTCTCGACCCAAAAACGGTGCACATGCAAATTAGGCACAAACTTCCGACGCGTTCTGTTGTTCGCGTGGGATACGTTATTGCCACTCATCGAGCGCTTGCCCGTAACTTGACAGACACGAGACACAGCCTACCTCCAAAAAATAAAGATGCCTCAACCGAGGCGAGGGTCTATTCTAGGGTTTTCCCCTAGAGGAAACAAGATTCAATCACCACCAATCCGGGTAAAACCCCGCACGCAACGCTGTTCGATCCCTGTGCCACTTAGGCCGACACGGCTACGGCTACTGGGGCAGCCAAGCAATTCACTATCGGTTACACACCCAACAGGGTCGGTACACCGACCCTATCGAGCGGCACGCTCTTATAAAATCCGCTAAAACGCTAGGTGATTAATTAGTACAGATAGACTGCGCCGGAACCAACGCTAGTATTGTTGTCCTGATCGCCATTGATGCTAGTTGCATCACTACCTTCACCAATAGCACCCACCGCTAAAGTACTGCCATCTTCAGTGAGGCTTAAAAAAGCGCCAAAGTTATCACCGGCAGTGGTGTTGCTGGCCTTGACATAAGCGCTCTGGGCCCAACCGGCGGTATCGCTCTTTGTAAACACATACACCGCACCTGAGTCTCCTGACGAATCATCATTGGACGCATTACGACGGATACCAGTGGCATCACTATCCTCACGCCGCGCGCCCGCCGCTAAAACAGCACCATCCGCACTCAGGGACAGCCGCTGGCCAAAACCATCACCTGCACTAGGGTTACTAGCTTTGAGCCTGATAGTCTGTGTCCAATCTGCACCAGCTCTATCAAACAGATACACCGCCCCTGACCTATCTCCTGAATCACTCTCTTCAGGCGCACTCACTGCCAAAGTATTACCATCAGCACTCAGGTTAACCCACACACCGAATCTATCATTGCTAGCCGCATCATCGGCCTTGAGATACTCGGTCTGGCTCCAAGTGTCCGCAGCCTTCTCAAACAGGTATACCGCACCTTCAGAGTTCTCCTCCACTGTCGCGCCCACTGCTAGCACAGTACCATCGCGATTTAGGCTCACAGACGCGCCGAACTGATCACCCGCCCCGTTATTGTCGGCCTTGACATAAGCAGTCTGCGCCCAAGTACCTGATGCGGTGGCTCTTGCAAATATATACGCCGCACCAGAGTTTTCAGCAGAATTATTGGCCTGATCACCAGCGATGCCGGTAGCATTGGAGTCCTCCGCTGGTGCCCCCACAGCAAATGTATTGCCATCACCGCTTATAGCGATTGCCCGCAGCCCAAAATCATCATTTGCCTCGGTATTGCTCGCTTTAACATAGGCATTTTGGATCCAATCACCGCTCCCATTCTTTTGAAACACGTATACCGCACCAGATTTTTCAGCAGAATTATTGTCCTCCTCACCATAGATGCCCGTTGTATTGCTATCCTCAGACTCAGCAGCCACTAGCAACACACTGCCATTGTCACTCAGAGAGATTGCTTCACCAAAAGCATCATTTGCCCCGGCATTACTCGCCTTGAGGATATCTGTCTGACTCCAACTGCCCGAGGTTTTTTCAAATACATAAACAGCACCAGAATTCGATGACGCGTTGCCATCTGGAGAACCCGAGACACTATCCTCTTCCCAAGCACCGACTGCCAAGGTTGTGCCATCTGCACTGATCGCAACAGATTGACCAAAAGCATCGTTACCATCGGCATTACTGGCCTTAAAGTAGCCCACCGCATCGGCCAGGTTACCACTGATCTCCACCTGATTTGAGTCTTCGCTGCACTCATCAAGTGCATTGCACGCAGACAACCTGTATTGCGCATTAGTCCGAGAATATAACGGCACCTCCAGTGAATAGGTTCTGCTCGCTGCACCAATGGTAGCAACCGTGTTAAAGCCGCTGGAACCATCTGTATTCTCTGTCAGCAGGTAATGACTGACAGCGGGGTTTCCTGCTGCTGTTGGTTGTGTCCA
>CAZROX010000009.1:0-23581 GCA_964601845.1 uncultured Halothiobacillaceae bacterium | reverse complement strand
AGCCTGTCCATCGCCACATCCAGCCTGTCCATCGCTACATCCAGCCTGTCCATCGCTACATCCAGCACTGGGGGTATTTTGGCGTACTGGTGATGGCCTATACATCGCTCGATACGACCTGTCGTAGCTAGCTCGAAGTGCACTTAAACCCGCTATCTAACACCCAATCAGACCACACCTATCAGGCACAAACCAGCCCGATATATCCAGATTTACACCCCCACATCCCACCCTATACAGGGCATGCCGGCGCTTTACAGCCAATAGCTGGCGGTGATAGACTCGGGCTCAGGTGCTGTAAGGACACGCTGATTTCTGCTTTGCACGGGTGCTTTTGCCCCTTTGCTATTGCAGTTAACTGCGTTTCTGAGCAGTTTTTGTTTTGTTTTGATAAAGGGTATTTTGGCAATGATGAAATACAAAAGCTTAATCGGCGCGTCGCTTTCTGCTGTTTTTCTACTGACGGGCAGTGCGTACGCAGACACCCTCAGAGATGTCCAAAAACGGGGCAAACTCAACTGTATCGTCACAACAGGCCTGGCAGGCTTTGCAGCGCCAGATGACAATGGCCGATGGCAAGGGTTCGATGTCGACTTCTGTCGCGCAACCGCAGCTGCTGTCCTTGGCAGCGCCAATAAAGTCAATTTCATTCAATCCACCGGCAAAACGCGCTTTACCCTGCTGAACTCTGGTGAGGGTGATGTGCTGTATCGCAACACCACTATTACCATGAGCCGTGATGCCGATATCAAGCTCACTTTCCTCGGCGTGAACTACTACGATGGCCAGGGCTTTTTGGTCAAGAAGTCACTCGGTGTGAGATCGGCTAAGGAACTAGATGGCGCATCGATTTGCGTTCAGACCGGTACCACCACCGAGCTGAACCTGTCGGACTACTTCCGCCGTAACAAAATCGACTACGAGCCAGTACCGATTGAAACCAACGAAGAAGCGAAAAAGCTGTACGAGGCCAATCGCTGTGATGCCTACACCACAGATGCCTCTGGCTTGTCTGCCACCCGCGCCTCTCTGAGAAGACCCAACGATAGCGTTGTGTTGCCAGAGATCATCTCCAAGGAGCCACTGGGACCTGCAGTGCGCCAAGGCGACGACAAATGGGCCGATATCACCCGCTCTGTACTCAATGTATTAATTGCCGCAGAAGAGTTCGGGATCAACCGACGCAATGTCCGACGCATGGCCAGACAGGCTGGCGACAACCCATCGATCAACCGCATAGTGGGTACCGAGGGCAACTTCGGCAACATGATCGGTCTAGACAAAAGATGGGCAGTACGTGCGATCGCCTCTGTGGGCAACTACGGTGAGATCTTTGCGCGCAATCTAGGCAGAGCCACCCCACTGGGTATTGAGCGTGGTCTCAATGCACAATGGAAAGACGGTGGTTTGATGTACGCCTATCCCATCAGGTAGTACAGCCACTTAATTGTGGTTTTAGTAAGGGCTGGGGCGCCGTTGTACACGTGCCTCAGCTCTTGCGACTTGTGCTAATACCTACAGCTTGGCTGACATGCAGGCTATCGCTAATCACAGCAGCCTAAGTTTATGACTACTCTCTCCTCTCGATCGCTATCACAGCTTTGGTACAACGAACGCGTACGCGGCGTTTTAGTGCAATTGATGGCTATCTCCGTGTTGTTTTTGCTCGTGTATTTCTTTGCACATAATGCAATTTTGAAACTTGAGGCCAACGGACAGGACTACAACTTTAGCTTCCTGTACGAAAATGCCAACTACGATATCAATCAGACACTGATCAGCTACACCTCTCAAAGCCCCCACTGGCGAGCGGGCCTAGTCGGCCTTCTCAACACCCTGCTGGTCGCTTTTTTTGGCATTATCATTGCCACAATCTTGGGGTTCGTATTAGGCGTGTTGCGCCTGTCAAACAACTGGCTCGTCGATCGGATGGCCTACTGTTATATCGAGTACATGCGCAATGTACCCGTGTTGTTACACATACTATTTATTCACGGCATCATCATTCACGCGTTGCCCAATCCGCGTAATGCCCTATCCCTTGGAGAAACCCTCTTCTTAATGAACCGTGGTTTCTATATGCCAAAACCTGAGCCGGGGCCACTGTTTTGGGTGGTGTTTATCTCACTGATTGTGGCGATTGTGCTTGCATACCTATACAAACGCCGGGCGAAAAGAATACAAATTCAAACGGGCCAGACCTCCCCTGTATTTTTGGTGAGTCTGGGGCTGATAATCGGCCTGCCGACCGTGTGCTATCTGATTGCGGGCCAACCCATTGTCTGGGAGATACCGGCATTGAAGGGGTTCAACTTCCAAGGTGGGGTGGTCGTGCGCCCAGAGTTTGTTTCGCTGACACTGGCGCTGTCTATGTACACGGCTGCATTTATTGCCGAGATTGTGAGATCCGGCATTCAGGCGGTATCGCGCGGGCAGACCGAAGCCGCCTACGCGCTGGGTATGCGGCCTAACTCAACACTCAGACTCATTGTCATACCGCAGGCGTTGCGCGTCATCATCCCGCCCCTGTCTAATCAGTTCTTGAATCTGACTAAAAACTCATCTCTGGCAATCGCGATTGGCTATATGGATATCGTCGCCACCATGGGGGGGATTTCACTCAATCAAACCGGCAGAGCGCTGGAATGTATGACGATTGTGCTGCTCATTTATCTGGCGCTATCTCTTATCATTTCATCCATCATGAACTGGTATAACAATCGCACAAAATTGGTTGAACGCTAAATGACACAGAAAGACTATAGCCCCGGCTCACATCCGAGCCTGCCACCACCGATCAGCGACTCTGGTGTCATTGGCTGGGCGCGTCAAAATTTGTTTTCATCCCTGCCCAATACCCTGCTGACGCTGTTCGCAGCCTATGGCCTGTATCTTGTCGTACCACCGATGCTGACATGGATGCTGTTCGATGCTAACTTTACCGCCGATTCGCGCGACGCTTGCTACCAAGCCTCCGACACCGGTGCCTGCTGGGGATTTATAGAGCATCGCATCATGCAGTTTTTGTATTGGCAGTATCCAGAGGGCCAGCGCTGGCGACTGAATTTAGCCTTTGTGGCGCTGTTGCTGGCGCTCTGGCCCATCCTGTTTGACAACGCCCCCTATAGAAAACAACTGCTGTACTTTTCACTCGCCTCCCCCCTGGTTATGCTCTGGCTGATTCTGGGCGACCCTTGGATATTGCCCCAGACAGAAACACGCGATCTGGGCGGCTTTACACTCACCCTGATTATTGGGGTAACCGGTATTTTGTTCTCTCTGCCACTGGGCATCCTGCTCGCACTGGGGCGCAACTCCGACCTGATAACCATTCGGGCAATCTGCACCACATTCATCGAGTTTATTCGCGGGGTGCCGCTCATTACCCTGCTATTTGTCGCATCGGTCATGTTGAATTATTTTTTGCCCCCCGGCACAAACTTTGACCTGCTGCTGCGCGTACTAATTATGGTGACCCTCTTTTCTGCGGCCTATTTAGCGGAGGTGATTCGCGGTGGTTTGCAGGCCATTCCCAAAGGGCAGATTGAGGCAGCTGACTCCATGGGCTTGAACTACTGGCAATCGATGCGCTTTATCGTGTTACCCCAAGCTTTAAAAATTTCGATCCCGGGTATCGTCAATAGCTTTATCGCCCTGTACAAGGACACGACCTTGGTGGTTGTCATTGCAATGAATGACCTGCTGGGTGTGGGTATGGCGATGCTATCGGATACCAAGTGGCAGGGTCTATCGAGCGAAACCTATCTATTCATTGCCCTGTTTTTCTTTATCTCCTGCTTTAGCATGTCCCGCTACTCGCTCTATCTCGAAAAGAAATTTAATACAGGCTATAACAACACCGCAACTCGGAGCTAAACCCATGACACAAAAAAAAGCGAAAGAAAAAAGCGCGCCGATGAGTGATGCCGGTGACGGTGCCGACAAGCCCATTATTTACATGGAAGACGTGCACAAGTGGTATGGCAGCTTTCATGTGCTGCGCAACATCAATCTGTCTGTCAAGCGTGGCGAGCGCATCGTTATCTGCGGGCCATCTGGCTCCGGCAAGTCCACCCTAATCCGTTGCATTAATCGCCTAGAGGAGCACCAACAGGGCAAGATTATTGTCAACGATGTGGAGCTCACACACAATTTGAAGAATATCGACGCCATTCGACGCGAGGTCGGCATGGTGTTCCAACAATTTAACTTATTCCCCCACCTCACTGTGCTGCAAAACTGTGCGCTGGCACCGATCTGGGTGAAGAAAATGTCACAAAAAGAGGCACATGATATTGCGCACTCGTATCTTGAACGTGTCAAAATACCCGAGCAGGCCAATAAGTTTCCAGGTCAGCTATCGGGTGGGCAGCAGCAGCGCGTCGCGATCGCCCGCTCTTTGTGTATGGGGCCTAAAGTGATGCTGTTTGATGAGCCAACCTCTGCCCTAGATCCAGAGATGATTAAAGAGGTATTGGATGTCATGGTGACACTGGCCGAAGATGGCATGACCATGATTTGTGTGACCCACGAGATGGGTTTTGCCAAAACTGTGGCAGATAGCGTCATCTTTATGGATGAAGGGCAAATTATTGAGAGCGAAAATCCGCATGAGTTTTTCAACAATCCCCAGCATGATAGAACCAAACTCTTTCTTAACCAAATACTCTCACACTAATTGTGGCGCTGGTGCCCTTGGGGCACACCCATTAACTCTCTCCTCAACTGCGATGGAACTCGTCTGCTGTGAAGCACTATAAATTAGGCCTGCTCGGCTTGGGCACTGTCGGTCGTGGCGTCATAGAAACCCTGGTGCGCAATCGCGATGAGATTGCCCGCAAGAGTGGCTACCAATTCACAGTGACGCAGGTTGTGGTGCGCGATGTTCAGCGCGCGCAGCAATATGTCGATCAACTGGCGCCGAAACTCAGCGCGCCCATTCGCGTGAGCGCAGATGCATCGGCCTTGATCGACGATGATACGATCGACTGCATCGTAGAAGTGATGGGCGGCCTAGAGCCAGCCCGCCAACACCTGCTCCAGGCCATCTCTGCCGGCAAGCCTGTGGTAACGGCCAACAAAGCGCTGCTGGCCAACTGCGGCACAGAAATCTTTGCCCGCGTGCAAGAGACAGGCGGCACGATTGCCTTTGAGGCCTCGGTGGCAGGCGGCACACCGATTATTAAAATCTTACGCGAGGCCCTAACGGCCAATCGTGTAAGCGCTCTGGGCGGCATCATTAATGGCACCTGCAACTATATCCTGTCCAATATGCAGTCGCATCGTATGACCTTCCAATCGGCTCTGACGCTGAGCCAAGAGCGTGGCTATGCAGAGGCGAACCCCGCCGCCGATGTCGATGGCATCGACAGTGCACAAAAATTATCTATCTTGGCCGCTTTAGCTTTTGGCGTGCCATTAAATCCAGACGCTGTTAGCACCCAGAGTATTCGCGACATCACACTAGCGGATATTGATATCGCCGATGCACTCGGCTATCGCATCAAGCAGATCGCAATTGCACAGCGCGTTGATGCGGGCCTAGAGATGCGTGTATACCCCGCATTTATTGAAAAACACCATGTACTGGCCAACACACACGATGCCATGAATGCAGTGTGGGTGCACACCGACACCTTGGGCGATCTTCTGTGCACAGCAGCTGGCGCAGGTGCCCTGCCCACTGCCTCTGCGGTCGTCGCCGATATCATCGACATCGCCCGCGCGCGTAGTTCAGGTGATGCACCGGTGATACCTGCCACGGGGTTTTTGGCCGAGTCTATCGAAGCTTTGCCCATCATCCCGCTACAGGATACGATCTCACAATACTGCCTACAGCTATCGACAGCACAACAGCCATTGGGTGATCATATCCACAAGATTTTGACCCATGCGGGCATCGCGATTAAAACGCAACAGACCCTTGGCGATACGATTGCCATGGTTACCGAGCGGATCGAGCATGCAAAAATACAGCAAGTATGTGATGCATTGGCCCAAGTAGATGATTTGACCCAACCACCGAAGTGGTTTGCCATCGCCAATGTCAGCTGATATGAATAACACCCTACCAACAAGCGGCTCAGAGGCACTGATTACACGCTATCGAGATTATTTGCCGGTCGATCAGGACACACCGATTATCAGTCTGGGCGAGGGCAATACCCCGCTGGTGTCGCTCGCTGCCCTAACCCAAGAGCTGGGGATAGATGCGCGCTTGTATGCCAAAGTGGAGGGCATGAACCCGACTGGCTCCTTTAAAGATCGTGGCATGACCATGGCGATTAGCAAGGCATGCCAAGCGGGATTTAAAGCGATCGTCTGCGCATCCACCGGTAATACTTCGGCCTCTGCGGCAGCCTATGGCGCGCACGCGGGTATGCGGGTGTTTGTCATCATTCCAGAGGGGCAGATTGCTGTGGGCAAGCTATCGCAAGCCATTATGCACAATGCCATCGTGATGCAAATAACAGGCAATTTTGACAGTGGCATGCAAATGGTCAAACAAATCGCCCAGCGCGAGCCGATCGGCCTGGTCAACTCGGTTAATCCTTTTCGCTTACAAGGGCAAAAAACCGCCGCTTTTGAAACGATTGAAGCCTTGGGGCAAGCACCGGACTACCACTGTCTGCCGGTTGGCAATGCGGGCAACATCAGCGCCTATTGGATGGGATACACCGAATACCAACAGCACTACCCCGATCTCAAGCTACCACACATGCTCGGATTTCAGGCCGCAGGTGCCGCACCATTTTTGCGCGGCCATCCGCTGGACCATCCCGAAACCTTGGCGACCGCCATTCGAATTGGCAACCCACAGAGCTGGCAAAAGGCCGTGGATGCAGTCGAGCACTCCTCTGGCTGGTTTGGCGAGTTCGACGATCAGCAAATCATTGCCATGCAAAAAAAGCTGGCGAGTGCAACGGGGATTTTTTGTGAGCCGGCCTCGGCTGTGTCGGTTGCTGGCGCGCTAGCTGGGTTGCGTAGCGGCAAGATACCGCCAGAGAGTTGCATCGTCTGCACCCTGACAGGCCACGGCCTGAAGGACCCCTCCGTTGTACAGGATCACTCAGTGATTACCGTGGGGAGCGATCTAGATGCCGTAGATCGTGCAATGCGAGATTACCTGTAGGTAAAATAGCTTCCATCGAGCGCCAGATATACTATATTGTACGCAAGTAAAATGGCCTGTTACCCAATCACAATGCTGCTCGGTAGTGTATTGATTAATACTCAACACAGGCCAAGTGAGTGAGTGTGGCATACCATTTAAAGGAAAGCGCGCGTGAGTACAGAGTTCGATTCATCTAACTACAGCGATTTGCTCACGCAATCGCATGTTAGTGTAAAAGAACCTGAGCTGTACAAGGTTGTACTAGTCAATGACGATTACACCCCAATGGAGTTCGTGGTACAGGTGTTAGAGCATGTTTTTCATCTATCCGGTCAGCAGGCACAGCAGATCATGCTTAAGGTGCACACAGAGGGGCGCGGCACCTGTGGTATCTACACCAAAGATATCGCCGAGACCAAGATTGCACAGGTCAATCAATTGACACAGTCCCACCAGCATCCCCTTTTGTGCGAGTTAGAAGAGGCATAACCGCCATGCTCAGTAAATCGCTCAACACAATTATTAAACAGGCTTTTGAGACGGCAGAAGAAAATAGATTTGAATATGTCACAGTTGAGCAGCTGACGCTTGCACTCATGCAAGATGAAGAGGTGCAGTGGCTATTAAAAAAATTCGATCTCGATATCGAAGCCCTGCGACAAGATCTCACTACCTGCATTTTCACCCATACGCCTAAGCTTGAAGAGTCGCAAGAGCTTTCCATCCAACCGACCAACGGTTTTCAACGCGTGCTACAGCGTGCCATGATGCACGTTCAATCATCTGGCAAGACGGAAATTAGCTGTCTTAATACGCTGGTCTCCATCTTTGGCGAACGCGACTCCCACAGCGTCTATCTATTTGCCAAGCGAGATGTGACACGGCTGGATGTTGTCCGATACATCTCCCACGAAATGGACAGCGCATCGGATAATCCGCAGATATTCGAAAATCCAGATGAACAACGCGATGACTCCACTGCCGATAAGGAGGCATCTGCCGATCAATCCACCATTAAATATGCGACTAATCTCAACGCCAAGGCCGCCGATAATAAAATTGACCCATTAATTGGACGCCAGCAAGAGCTCGCCCAAATACTGCA
This sequence comes from uncultured Halothiobacillaceae bacterium, assembly GCA_964601845.1. Classification (GTDB taxonomy): domain Bacteria; phylum Pseudomonadota; class Gammaproteobacteria; order CAZROX01; family CAZROX01; genus CAZROX01. Next base: position 15,362 of record CAZROX010000009.1, on the reverse strand, counting down.
GACCATCTGTAGACGCCGCAAGAGCAATCCCCTACTCGTGGGCGAGGCGGGTGTTGGTAAAACCTCCATCGTGGAGGGCTTGGCCCTGCGCATTGTGCAAAAGCAAGTGCCAGAGCCACTGCTCGATGCCACCATCTACAGCCTCGATCTCGGCGCAATGATTGCGGGCACCAAATACCGTGGGGAATTTGAAAAGCGCATCAATACCCTATTAAAACAACTGCAAAAAGAGACAAAAGCGATATTATTTATCGACGAAATCCACACCATCGTCGGCGCAGGTCACGTATCCAATGGCGCGCTGGATGCATCCAACATTATCAAGCCGATGCTCGCATCGGGCGAGCTGACCTGCATCGGCTCCACCACCTATCAAGAGTACCGTGGCATCTTTGAAAAAGACCGCGCGCTCTCAAGACGCTTTCAAAAAATTGATATTCCAGAGCCCAGCCCAGCCGATGCAATAAAAATCTTGCAGGGCATCAAGCCGCAATACGAGGCGTTTCACAAGGTGCGCTATACAAAAAATGCCCTGCACAGTGCTGTGACACTGGCGCACCGTTATCTCAATGATCGTTTTTTACCCGATACGGCGATCGATGTCATCGACGAGGCGGGCGCTCAGCAAAACTTACTGCCAAAATCTCAGAGAAAACAGACAGTCGGCGTCACTGAAATTGAGCATATAATCGGCAAGATTGCGCGCATCCCCCCTAAAAATATCTCAAAGAATGAGGTGAAGTCTTTAAAGACGCTCGATCGTGAGCTAAAAGTGCTGGTATTTGGTCAAGATCACGCCATAGCCCAGCTGACCTCCTCGATTAAGCTGGCACGCTCTGGGCTGCGCCAAACACATCGTACCATCGGCTCTTTTATCTTTGCCGGGCCCACTGGCGTTGGCAAAACCGAGGTCGCACGCCAGCTGGCCAGTACCCTGAACGTGCAGCTCAATCGTTTTGATATGTCTGAGTACATGGAGCGACACACCGTCTCCAGACTCATCGGGGCACCACCGGGTTATGTTGGCTACGATCAGGGCGGCTTATTAACCGAGGCCATTCACAAGCATCCACACTGTGTTCTTCTGCTCGATGAGATAGAAAAAGCACACACTGATGTGTACAACCTGTTGCTACAGGTGATGGACTACGGCACCCTGACAGATGCCAATGGCCGCAAAATCGACTTTAGAAATGTTATTTTAATTATGACAACCAACGCGGGTGCCGAGGCCATACAAAAACGCAGCATCGGCTTTACCCAACAAAATCATGCCAGCGATATGATGCAGGAAATTAAAAAAACCTTCACGCCAGAGTTCATTAATCGACTAGATAGCATTATTCAATTCAACTCACTGGACAGACAGACAATTACCCATGTTGTGAATAAGTTTATTCTTGAGTTAGAGGGGCAATTAGAGCCAAAAAATATCAATATCACCGTGACTCAAGATGCCAGAGACTGGCTAGCTGAAAATGGGTTTGATGAAAAGACAGGTGGGCGACCGATTGCAGGTCTGATAGATAAAGCGATCAAGCAACCGCTAGCAGATGAAATTCTTTTTGGCAAGCTCGTCAAGGGTGGCCATGTTGAAATCAGCGCATCTAAGGACTCGACAGAATCCTTAGCGTTTAAGATCGCACCAACCGCTAGTTAGAGCGATAGACAATTCTACCCTTGGTCAAGTCATAGGGTGTCAGTTGCACAATCACCGAATCACCGGTAAGAATACGAATAGAATTTTTTCGCATCTTGCCAGATAAGTGTGCAGTCACGATATGGCCATTGTCCAACTCCACACGAAAAGTTGTATTGGGCAGGGTATCGATAACCTTGCCATTTAAATCAATATGGTCTTCTTTTGACATAATTTTTACAAATAAATTCTAGTAATGTTTACAGTTCTTTTTCAAATGTCTTGCATACCTTTGTAATTTGATAATGGTTTTATCCATTTCATTATCACTCAAATCGGTTGAAAGCCTCAAATCGAGCTGCTTAATCCTGTCTCGCAGTGTACTGCATAAATTGATTTTAATAATTTCCTGATCAGTGGGGATGGCTTTTTTCCCGAGCGCACCCTTGCTGTTGGGCAAGGGTTGAATCTTAACACGCTGATTCGACGGTGCCTTTTTTGTACTGCTTTGCTGATTTTCTATCCTATTGCGCTGCTGTTTTTTTATCACGACAACTGGCAGATTATTACCGTTTGGGTCATCAGATGGCGAGGCAGCAGATGAAGGCTTATCTACATCATCACGCTCCTCGGACTTAAACACTTGAGGATTGACGGCGCCACCCTCCGGCGCTGTATTGGATATATTCAACTGGCCTGTTGCCGGATCAATCCAGTGATAGATATCTGCCCAAGCAGATTGAGACGATACTATGCAGAAAAGCGCGGCAGCACGCAGTATTTTGGGGGTCCACTTACACGGAAACATGTCTGGCTACACTGGCAGTATGGCGACCAAGAAACAAAAGCACACTAACGGATAACCACCTCAGGGTAGTGAGAAGAGCGTGTGGCAGCAATGGGTCTGTTATCCTTAGCATGGTAACTAAATACAAGTGAAATCTTAACATAATCCGTGCGGTTTATTCCGGCGGAATGCAATGTGTTACTGTGAAACAAGAGTACATCGCCAGAATGCAACTCGGCCTGTACAGCCCCCTCGATCAAGCCGACATTCTCCGGTAGCTCGGGGCGCAAAAACAAAGAGGCGTCGAAACGTCCGCGGTCGATGTCCATGCGATGGCTCCCAGGTATCAGCATCATGCCGCCACACTGGTTATTCTCTAATCCCAACGCCAACCAAGCCGTGATGACATGGGGTTGATCGTAAGACCAGTAGCGTATATCGCGATGCCACTGGGTCTCACTGCTAAACTTAGGGTGCTTGGTCATCACACAATTGTGGTGGTTCTGAGTCAACTCTAACTCAGCACCTGCCAACAGCCCGGAGATCATCTTGGTTAAAGACGGATGATGCGCCCAATCACGAAAAGCACGATCGCGAGAGTAGGCACACAACAGCCTTCTGGGCGTGCGTCCCCCCTCGGATTCCATGTCTGTTGGGGCGCCCGGATAGGCCACCTCGGACTCGTACTCTAAAGGCCCCAGAGGCGGATCAAGTGCAAAGTGTACGGCTTGCAAAAGCGCGCTGCACTCAGCGCGTGAGCCCAGCTGCCGCACGATAATAAATCCGTCGCGATCGAACTGCTGCGCCTGCTCTTCAGTCAAGCCATGAGATATGTCTGACACGAGTTATTTTGCGACCTCACATAACACCAATACGACCTGTCAGCGCAGAGTATGCAACCAACCCACCGATAAAGCAATTGCTTATGCCTTGCGCCAACTGGTACCCGTTGCATGGTCTTCCAGTACCACCCCCATCGACTTTAACTGGTCGCGGATGGCATCACTTTTTTCCCATGCACCCGCTTCGCGTGCCTGTGTGCGCTCTGCAATTAATTGTTCGATCAGCACCACATCTAGCATATCGTTATCCGATGCTTGCAACCAATCTTTAGGGTCACACTGCAATAGCCCCAGATACCCACCCAGTGTTTTTAATGTGGCAGATAGCAACTGCACACGCGCTACATGCTTATCAAGTGAGTTGATCTCTTTGGCGATGGCAAACAGGATAGCCATTGCTTGTGGTGTATTAAAATCATCGTTCATGACGGCAAAAAACTTGTCGCGATAGGTGGTGTCAATCAGCTCACTATCTGCCAAAGATGCTGGATCTGCACTGGCCAACGCACTATAAAGACGTGTAATCGAAACATTGGCGCTATCGAGCTGAGCAACACTAAAGTTCAGCGGACTGCGGTAGTGGCTAGATAAAATAAACTGACGCACCACCTCACCGTGATAATCTTTTAACACATCATCCAATGTCAGAAAATTACCCAGAGATTTGGACATTTTCTCATCATCTATACGGACAAATCCATTGTGTAGCCAATAGTTGACAAACGGCTGCCCCGTTGCTGCCACGCTCTGTGCAATTTCACATTCGTGATGCGGAAATTGCAAGTCTTTGCCACCGCCGTGTACATCAAAATGCTCGCCAAGATACTTAATCGACATCGCTGAGCATTCGATATGCCACCCAGGGCGGCCTGCCCCCCAAGGCGATGGCCAACTGGGCTCACCCAATTTTGCCGATTTCCACAGCACAAAATCAATTGGGTCTTTTTTATGCTGGTCTATCTCAACACGCTCCCCTGCACGCAACTCGGTGACATCATTGCCAGATAGCGCACCATAGTTTGGAAAACTATCGACACTGTAGTACACATCACCATTATCGCCAACATAGGCATGGCCTTTTTCGATTAAAGTGGCGATCATGGCGATGATCTCTGGTATTGTTTCTGTCGCGCGCGGCTCGTAAGTTGGGGGCAAGATGCTAAGTAGATGACACACACGATGCATGGCATTGGTGAAACGCTGAGTTAACGCCTGCCAAGGCTCAGCACGCTCCGATGCACGCTGTAGAATTTTATCGTCTATATCTGTGATATTGCGCACATAGGTTACCGGGTATCCCAGTGCCTGCAGATAACGGTAAACGACATCAAAGAACACCAGCACGCGTGCGTGTCCGATATGACACAAATCATACACCGTCATACCGCATACATACATGCGCACATCTTTTTGATCGATGGGAACAAAGTTGTCTTTGGTGCGCGTCAGGGTATTGTATATTTTTAACACTGTGGCCTCGGTTGCATCCCTCACAGGCATCCTGTGAGATACCAGTTGATAGACTAAAAATTATAGCTGACCGCCGATCATAATGGCTGATTGATTGGCAACATTAAAGCATTGCAAGACGATTATGATGACAAATAATAGCTTTTCCATTTCAGATTATCGTAGAATACAGAACCACATAACACTGCAGAGATGAATACTTATGATACAAGCAATTAGTTTTCAAGCCTTAGCTGTGTGCTTATTTATCGCCATAGGAGGCACCACTTTCGCCATGAGCAACCAGACAGAGCAAGTTGTAATGGAGACGAGTTTAGGCAATATCACCCTTGAGTTAGATGCTGAAAAAGCACCGGCTACTGTACAAAACTTTTTGCAGTATGTGGATGATGGCTTTTACGATGGGACAATTTTTCATCGTGTCATCGACAACTTCATGATTCAAGGTGGCGGATTTAATGACAAAATGAGGGAACAAACAACACGGGCACCCATTAAAAATGAGGCAGACAATCAGTTGCCCAATGATCGCTATACCATTGCTATGGCGCGAACCAGTGATCCCCATTCAGCAACTGCTCAATTTTTCATCAACACCAAGAATAATGATTTTCTTAACCACAGCGCACCCGATGCCCGAGGCTGGGGCTATGCTGTTTTTGGCAAAGTCATTGCCGGACAAGATGTAGTGGATGAGATATCGAACGCTCAAACAAAAAGACATGGCGGACACGCCGATGTACCCGCAGAACCCATTATCATCAAAACGATATCGCGCAAAACCGCATCCTAACCAACCATGCCATGTGCCATCGAGGCATTGCATTGATCAATAATCTAGTATGAATATACTGTTTATTTCTGATTTGCACCTCGATGCAAACAAACCTCAGCCAATTGAGCTGGCAATTGATCTCTTACAATGGTGTGCAGACAAGTATGATGCGCTCTATATACTAGGTGATCTAGTTGAGTTTTGGATCGGGGATGATTATTGCCCACCTCAGTTGTTATCTTTCTTCGACTCTTTGGGAGCGCTTGCCAACAAAATCGATGTCACTTTCTTGCCAGGCAATCGTGATTTTTTAATATCAGAACAATTTATGCAACACTATGGTGTGCATTACATCAAGCAAGATAGCCGCATTATCGATGTATTGGGTGTCCCTACCATGATCATGCATGGCGATACCCTCTGTACCGATGATATCGCGTATCAACAATTTCGCACCCTTGTCCGCTCTGAAAAATGGCAAGCTGAATTTCTCAACAAAACAATAGAAGAGCGGCTGGCAATAGCCAACCATGCACGCAGCATCAGCCGTAAGGAAACTGCCAAAAAATCAATTGAAATAATCAACATCAACCAAATAACCTTAGAAGATGTATTGCAAAAAAATAATATACAACAGATTATTCATGGCCACACTCACCGACCAGGAAAACATACTTTTAAATTGCAGCAACATGCCGGCACACGATGGGTTATGAGTGATTGGCACACAGAGGCAACACTAATCAGCGCCCTGAATAATCGCTGTCAACTCATCAATTGGCCAGATGTACGCAACTAAAGGGCAGCACTAGTGCAAGGGGGGTTGTTCCGATAGGCAGCGATAAATTCACGACTGTAAATTTTTTTACCATCTAAAAAGTAATCTATTAAATAACGTAGCAGCAACTTAGATTCTCTGATGGTTAAGTCATCGGAAAAATCCAGTTCATGCAACGCCAAGAGCGTGCTGCCAGAAAGCAATACACCTTCATCCTGCACGACTTTTCTGCTTGCCTGCACAGCGCCACTTTTAGCCAGATACCGATACTGCTGATTATAGATAACAGGGCAATTGGCATGTATCTCCACGTTCAGCGTCGGTTCATACCCCAGCACACGCAACAGTTGTAATTCATAGCGGCGCAAGATAGGTTCTATAGAGTTCTGTATCTGTTTGAGCGCTAAGATAGTTTGTTGGTATATTTGAAACAGATCATCACAAGATGAATCCCGCCCTTGTAGAAATCGCCACATGAGCTCATTAATATAGTAACCACATAATAGTTTTTTGCCGCTAAGCAACGTGTCGATTCCCTCTATGTCTCTGCTCTCTTCTGCATGTGTTAGTGTAAACAAGTCACCTTTGCCAGACCAAGACAGTAGCAGATGATTAAACTCCTGCAGCTGCAATGATAAGCCTTTACTCCGACGTGCCGCAGGTGCAACCAGCGAGATGAGACCATATTGTTGCGTTAAAGCGTACAGCAATATACTGGAATTTCTATACTGTTTTTTGTATAGAATATAACTTGGCTCCAAAAAAACTTTTTGCATGCCAATCAATTATCTTTTTCAGTGACCAAAAGATTCAAATATACTTTTTCAGAAAAAACACTTTGGATTCTATGGCGTGCAGCAGACCCAATCTTTTTAATTAAAGTGCCCATTTTGCCAATAACAATACGACGCTGGCTCTTGCGTTGCACCAGAATATTTGCATGAATGTAACAGATATTATTTTTAATGAGCATATCCTTTATTTTTACGGTTAATGCATAGGGCAACTCTTCATTCAATTGCAAAAACAACTGCTCTCTGATGATTTCTGACACAAGAAATTCTTTAGTCATCGGTGTTTTTTCTTCTGGGCTAAATAGAAAATCTCGCTGTGGCATGTACTTGGAGATAATATTTTTTAATTGCATAATATCTGATTCAACAAATGCACAGACTGGCACTATCTCCGTTACATGCCCCCGATGCGTTAAATTTTCAATTTGAGGGAGCAATTTATTTTTATCTTTTAACAGATCAATTTTATTAATGACATTAAAATAAACTTTTCCTATGTCACGTATCAAATCTAGTAAAAATTGATCTTCACTATTCCACTGATCGGCCTGTACGATATGTATAATCAGGTCGACACCGCTCATTGCTTGCTTGGCAATACGATTAAGATTTTTATTGTATTTGTAGCTTTTATCCTTAAATATACCGGGTGTATCTAGAAAAACCATCTGCACATCCTGCTCGGAGTACACCCCAATAATGACATCACGTGTTGTCTGAGCTTTGTGGGTGGCAATACTAATTTGCTCGCCAACAATTGCATTGAGCAATGTAGATTTCCCAACATTTGGGCGCCCAACTAATGCAATCTGACCACAACGCATAAATTTAATACAACTTCTCCAGTACCAACCTTGCCGCTTTTTGCTCTGCACGACGCTTGCTTGAGCACTCTGCCATCATTTCAATGGCATGACTGCTCAGCTTACACGAGACTCTAAAAATTTGTTGATGCGGCTTACCCTGTGTTGCAACCAATGTGTAAATAGGCAAATCGACGCCCTGGCCTTGTACGTACTCCTGTAATAATGTTTTTGCATCTTTTAATGACTGCGCATCTGGAATATCGAGCAAACGTTCTCTGTAGAGACGCTTTATCAGATCACGGCAAGCAAAAAAGCCACCGTCGATATACACTGCCCCCAAAATTGCCTCCAACACATCCGCCAAAACAGTTTTAAAATCACTGCCCCCGCTACCCAGTGCGGATTGTCCAAAAGTAATACATTTTTGGATAGGCGCTAATGTCAGTGCAATTTCTATCAGTGTCTCACCACAGACAAAACTTGCCCTGATACGACTCAAATCCCCTTCATCCAGATGAGGCTTCAAATTATATAATTCTTGGGAGATAACAAGATTTAATGCGCTGTCTCCAAGAAACTCAAGACGCTCATTATTTAATGGCCCAAAGCTGTGATGGGTCAGCGCAAGTTGTAATAGGTCAATATTTTTAAATTGATAGCCTAATTGACTCATTAAAAGGCTGAGTTGATTTGCCATACTACAGCAATCGTCGCAAAAAACTAAAGCTCAGAAGCTATAATTCCTTATCAAATAAAAATGTAATCTCAACACCCGGTAGAATACGGACCTTATCGGTGTATTGGACATTGAATATTACATCGTCATTCGTAGAATCATAAATGACTTTTATCGACTTAAGTGGATCGATATCCAGCTCGCTCTCTTTCACACCCCTAACTATGACACGCTGTAAGTCGTAACGTGTCGTACCGGGTTTATCCGCCTCATCACGCGCATCGGATACGATGCCACGTACCGTCCAGTAATGCGAGACAACGGGTAGGCAACTGATAAGAACATAGAGCGCCACTAACCCAGATGCCAGCCCCCATAAAAGCAGTAAGTATCCTTTTTGTTTAGATTGATTCATAAAGTAAACCACCCTGACTCAGTATGATCTAAAGCGCGTGCAGCAAACACTAAATACGCCGCCCTATTCGCGACCAGTCGATGCGAAGATTAAACCAAATGAAAAATGCCTTACCAACAATATGCTCCTCTGGCAGGTAGCCCCATACACGGCTATCACTGCTGTTATCGCGATTATCACCCATTACAAAATAGTGTTTCTCTGGTACAGTAAACCGATTGAGCGCACTGCCCCTATTAAACCCATTTTCAACGAGTATAGCATACTCTTTATCGGCCAACTTCTCACCTAGTAGCGTGGCACCAGGCTCGGATGATATCGGTGCCAAGTGCTCATAATGAACCGCTTCCCCATTGATAATTAACCGTTTATTTTTGGTATAGACCACCTCATCACCCGGCAATCCAATAACCCGCTTGATATAGGTAATACGGGTATCAATTGGGTTTTTAAAGACGACCACATCTCCTCTCTTGGGTGCGCCTGTGCTCAAGAGCTTGACACGCGCAACGGGCAATCGAACATCGTAGGCGAACTTGCTAACTAAAATAAAATCGCCGATATGCAGGCTAGGAAACATGGAGCCAGATGGTATACGAAACGGCTCAACGACAAATGAACGTACAAAAAACACCAACAGCAACACAGGGAATAGCATCCTGGCCTGCTCCACTAAGAACACCAAAGATGATCGTGTAGAGCGTAGAACAGGATTTGCACTCTGTGCAACTGGCGCGCTATTTAACAGTGCCAGCAACTTGGCATGTGCCACCCAGAGCACACCCAGACAGACAACCAATAGTGTCAATATTACTTCTATATTCATAGGTAGATCAGTGCTTAATGCTCAGGATGGCCAGAAATGCCTCCTGTGGAATATCAATCTTGCCAATTTTCTTCATGCGCTTTTTGCCCGCTTTTTGTTTTTCAATCAACTTTCGCTTGCGTGTGATATCGCCGCCATAGCACTTGGCGGTGACGTTCTTACGCAAAGCTTTGACGGAGGCGCGCGCAATAATAGTAGAACCGATGGCCGCTTGAATAGCAACCTCAAACATCTGGCGGGGAATATACTCCTGTATCCGTTCAACCAAATTTCTGCCCAGCCTCTGACTATTCTCCTTGTTAACCATCAGTGAGAGGGCATCCACGCGATCGTGATTAATCAGTATGTCTAATCTGACAAGATTGGCGCTTCTATAAAATGCAAAACTGTAGTCGAATGATGCATAGCCCCGACTACACGATTTAAGGCGATCAAAAAAATCAATGACCACTTCGCTCAGGGGTAACTCGTAACTGAGTGACACCTGTGTGCCGAGATACTGCACACGCTTTTGCACTCCCCGTTTTTCAAAACACAGGCTATATATATCGCTGATGTATTTTTCGGGTACTAAAATATCCGTTTTGATAATGGGTTCACGAATCTCGGCAATTTGATTAGTGGGCGGCAGCTGCATCGGATTATAGATGTAGGTCACCTCCCCATTGGTTAACAGCAACTCATGGATAACAGTCGGTGCGGTGGTGATTAAATTCAAGCCGTATTCACGCTCTAGCCGCTCTTGTATCACCTCCATATGCAACATACCTAAAAAGCCGCAGCGAAAACCAAAGCCGAGCGCTTGCGAGGACTCCGGCTCAAAATGCAACGCGGCATCGTTGAGGCGCAACTTGGACAGGCTGTCACGAAAATGTGGATAATCGTCGGTATTGGCGGGAAATAATCCGGCAAACACACGCGGTTGCACTTCGGAAAATCCGGGCAAGCTGCTCGCTGCCGGGTACTGTGCCAAGGTAATCGTATCGCCCACCCGCGCGGCATCAATATCTTTGGCACCCGCGATAACATAGCCCACCTCTCCTGTGAGCAGCTGTGGTCTCTTAACCCGTTTTGGCGTAAACACACCAACACCATCGATGCGAAACACATTGCCCGAGTTCATAAATTGAATTTTATCTTGCTCGGAAAGCACACCATTGACGATACGCACCAGCATAATCACACCCAAAAAGTTATCGAACCATGAGTCGACTACCAGCGCCTGTAAGGGCGCGTCTTCATCGCCTACCGGTGGTGGAATCTGTGTCACGATACGCTCTAATAATAAATCCACCCCAACACCGGTTTTAGCACTGGTGTGGATCGCATCATCGGCATCGATGCCGATGATGGCATTGATATCCTTGGCGACACGACTAGGGTCTGCTGCAGGCAGGTCAATTTTGTTTAGCACGGGTACCACCTCTAGCCCCTGTGCAATTGCCGTATAGCTATTGGCCACACTCTGGGCCTCGACCCCTTGAGATGCATCGACTAACAACAGCGCCCCCTCGCAGGCGGCCAGTGAGCGCGACACCTCATAGGCAAAGTCCACATGCCCGGGTGTGTCTATTAGATTAAACTGATAGCTAATGCCATCGGATGCCTGATATTGCAAGGTGACACACTGCGCCTTGATGGTAATGCCCCGCTCGCGCTCAAGATCCATTGAGTCGAGCATCTGCTTCTCCATGCTCTGCTTTTCATGCGAGGATAAATGGCCACACATTTGAATAAACCGATCGGCAAGCGTCGATTTGCCGTGATCGATATGCGCAATAATGCAAAAGTTTCTAATATTTTTTTGCACTAGGTGTATCCTAAAAAATGAATGGCGGGAGGCATCTCGCATGGCAGAAGCGCCGCTGCATCTGATGCACAGTTAATTATATCGTTTGCGCGGAGCGTGGGCCCGCAGGCTTTTTTACACCACGCTTAAACTCAAGAAAATCAGGCGAGGATTGGAACACCAAGCGCAATGGTGTACCCTGAATCCCCAAGGCCTTAATAAAAAAACTTTTGAGGTAGGTACAATAGTGTTGCGGCATTTTTTCAACCCGCCGACCGTGAATCACAATAGTCGGGGGTGCACTGCCACCCTGATGGGCGTAGCGCGGTTTCACCCGTCTACCATCTACAATTGGCGGCGGATTTTTATGCACGGCATACTGCAGCATGCGTGTCAGCTCTGGTGTCGAGAGCTTCATGCGCGCCTCCTGATACACGCTCTGCACAGAGCGCATCAAACCATCGATACCACGTTGCTTAATCGCACAAATATAGTGCACCTTAACAAACGATGCGAAAACAAGACGCCGTTGTAAATCATCCTCCAGCACTTTGCGGGCCCGATCCGATAGCAGATCACATTTGTTCACAGCCACGATCAGCGAGCAGCCAATGCTGAGCACCAGCCCCAACAGGCGGACATCCTGCTCGACTATGCCCATCTCTGCATCGACCAGCAGCACGACAACCCCCGCGCCCTTAATCACCTGCAGCGTCTGGGAAACGCTCAACTTCTCTGGTGAGTTATCAATTTTGCTGCGCCGGCGCATGCCAGCTGTATCCGTTAGGGTGTACTGGACACCGCGGTGGCTAAAATCGACATCGATGCTATCGCGCGTTGTGCCAGGGGTTGCGCTGGCGAGCACGCGCTCCGCACCGATTAAATTATTAATCAGCGTCGACTTGCCTACGTTTGGCCGCCCAATAAACGCCACCCTCGGCGCTGCATCTATCAGGGCGCGATTGGATGGTGCGGGCATACGCTCGGATACCGCCTGCATCATTTGCTTAATACCACGGCGGCGTAGTGCAGATATCACCAACGGCTGGCCATAACCGAGCTTAAAACAATCCGATCGCACACTCTCAAAATCGGCGCCATCGGATTTATTGATGATAACCAACAGATTGTCATTCAAAGGTCGCATGCTAGCTGCCAGCGTCTCATCTTGCACCGTCAGCCCGCTGCGTGCATCCACTATGAATAAAACGACCGCGGCATCCCGCACAGCTTGTAACGATTGTTGTTCGACCCAGCGCTGCAGTGACTGATCCTCTAGATGACCCAAGCCCCCTGTATCGACAAAGGTATAGGTGCGATCACCGGCAACACCGCGCCCGTATCGAAGGTCGCGTGTCATACCGGGCGATGCGCACACCAGCGCATCGCGCCGATGCGTCAGCGTATTGAACAGCGTGGACTTACCCACATTGGATCGACCAACCAAAGCGATCAGCGCTTGCATAGCAAAAATATCTCAAAAAATTGTGTGTTGCCGACTCACCATGCCACAATTTTGCGCTCACACATTGCGCAAAAACAATAACACACATACTGAGCTGCCATCTGTAAGCGCTAGGTGTTCACCGCTGGAATGCCGGCAAGCGCTAGGGATAAATCCTGTTGAGAGAATTTTATTTCCTGCAGCGTATTATTAAAATAATCGCTGTACGCCTGCATGTCAAAATGGCCATGACCGCATAGACCAAACAAAATAGTCCGCCCAATATCGTTTTCTTTACAAGCTAATGCCTCGTCGATGACAGCCTTAATGGCATGGTTGGCTTCCGGTGCGGGGACGATACCCTCACTACGCGCAAACTGAACACCCGCTGCAAAACAAGCGACCTGATCATAGGCACGCGCCTCGATGAGACTTGAATGATGCAGATGGCTGACCATCGGTGCCATCCCATGATAACGCAATCCGCCGGCATGCATCCTGGGCGGGATAAACTGGGAGCCGAGCGTATGCATCTTAACGAGTGGCGTCAGGTGTGCTGTATCGCCAAAATCATAGGCGTAGTGGCCTGCGGTTAACGAGGGACAGGCGGATGGCTCCACCGCAATCACCTGCATCTTGGCCGCCTCATCGCGCAGGTGTTTACCTAAAAACGGATTGGCTAGGCCAGAGAAATTGCTTCCCCCACCCGTGCAGGCAATCACCACATCCGGCCAGTAGCCCGCCATTTCCATCTGCGCCATCGCCTCGATGCCTATCACAGACTGATGCAGCATCACATGATTGAGCACACTGCCTAGGGCGTAGTTTGTGTCATCGCTGCGCATAGCCACTTCAACTGCCTCAGAAATGGCAATACCCAAACTGCCGGGCGAGTCCGGTTGCTGCGCCAAAATTGCCCGGCCAGAATCGGTCTCCTCGGAGGGGCTGCCCAAGCAGCGCGCCCCATAGGTCTGCATCAAAGCCTGGCGATACGGCTTGTGCTGCAAGCTCGCCTTCACCATGAATACATCCAATTCGAGACCAAAATGTGCACAGGCAAACGCCAAGGAGGAACCCCACTGGCCCGCACCCGTCTCTGTCGTCAGCTTGTCGATACCCGAGTTTTTATTGTAAAACGCCTGAGGAATCGCCGTGTTTGGCTTGTGGCTACCCGATGGGCTGACCCCCTCGTACTTATAGTATATTTTTGCCGGTGTACCCAGATCGCGCTCCAGCTGGCGCGCCCGTATTAAGGGCGTCGGCCGCCACAGCCGATATACATCCAACACAGGCTCTGGGATTGGCACATAGCGCTCCTGCGTCACCTCTTGCAAGATCAGCTCCATTGGGAACAGTGCCGTCAAATCATCTGGTGTAATCGGCTTGTGCGTACCCGGATGCAACGGGGGCGACATGGGGGATGGCAGATCAGCTGTCAGGTTATACCAATCCTTCGGTAAATCCTGTTCATCAAGAAGATAATGCGTTTTATTAGACATATGCGACTCCTAACTGCTCAAGACACTCCATAGTAACATCATTGACGCGGCCCTCGCATCGGCTAGCGCGCATCATCGCAGCGTTTAACGGCAAAAAGGCAATGCACACTGCTCGCATCGGTAGTTTCCATCCGGTAGCGCTGCGATCACGGGTGCCTGGGTATCGACTAGCGCACGCTGCAACAATGCGATACCAATGTTTTTGCCAAGGCGCGGCGAGTAGGTGTTGACAGCAATATAGCCGATATCGCGATCATCGCTGTACACCCGACACTTGTGCTCAATACAGGGCATCGGCTTATCCGCATCTAGCAACAGACCGGTCAGCGCCCGCTGGGGCCCCGATAGTGCGATCTCCTTGAGTGCCTGCTTGCCAATAAAATCGGGCTCGATATCCAACTCGACGAACCGTGTAAGACCTAGCTCAAACGGATTGCTGTTCATATCGGTATCTGTGCCATAGGACAGCAGCCCACTCTCGATACGCTCGGTTGCGTTTGGGGTACCCGCCCCAATATTCCAAGGCTCACCTGCGCGCCAAACTTTTTCCCAAAGTTCGAGCCCGCGCGTTTCATCCAGCAGATAGAGCTCGAAACCACCCTGCTTACTCCAGCCAGAGCGCGCCAGTAGCAAAGGGATGCCATCTAGCTCAGTGGCTTGAAAATGAAAGTAGCCCATGCGCTTGACCCAATCCCCAAACAGCGCGGCGACCACAGACACCGCATGGGGCCCTTGGATTGCCAGGGGCGAGGCATCCGGCTCAAACACCTCCACATCCCACCGACGCTCGGCGGCTATAGCACGCGCCCACAACAACAGGTC
>CAZROX010000008.1:0-24940 GCA_964601845.1 uncultured Halothiobacillaceae bacterium | reverse complement strand
CTGATGGATATCGCCGGTGCATCGGTCGAAGATCACGCAACCCTAATCGAAAAAATTGTGGACACCTGTGGCCGCTTGGATGCGCTGGTGCATTGTGCGGCAACACTTGGCCGTCTGGGGGGATTGCTGCACTGTGAGCCGAGCGACTGGCAGGCGTGTATCGCCACCAACCTGGGCGGGGCGATGTTTCTCACCCGTGCCGCGCTCCCAGCACTGTTGGAGAGTGCGCGCACCAGCGAGCTTGCCAGCGCGGCGATCTTCAGCCTAGATGCCAAGTCGCAGGCCTATTGGGGTGCCTATGGCATTAGCAAGGCGGCCCTGACCTGTGCCATGCAAATACTGGCAGATGAGTACGATCACTATTTGCTGCCAGATAACCGCCGCTGCTTGGCAATTAACGGCGTACTGCCACCGCCTATGCGCACACCGCTGCGCTACCGCGCCTATCCGGCCGAGGATGCGCGTGCGCTCGCCGAGCCGGCAATTATCGCCAAGCGCTACCTGTATCTACTCGACCCGACCACCGATCAAATGCACGGCCAGATACTCTAATGCCTTTGCAGCTGGCACGCGTATTGTGTAGGATTCAGTATAATCTGACTGTTCGATCATCCCGAGCGTAAATATGTCTTCCAAACCCACACAGCCTATCGATGGCATGTCTTTGTTGCGCTCTAGCGCACTGAATAAATCGACCGCGTTTAGCGAGGCCGAGCGCGAGCACTATGGCCTGACCGGCCTGCTGCCGGCGCATGTCGAGAACATGCAGGCACAGATCGAGCGCGCGCTGGCATCCCTGCGCGGCAAGGATCGCGACATAGATAAATATATCTATCTGGCCGATTTGCAAGATCGCAACGAGCAGCTGTTCTATCGCCTGGTGATCAATAATTTCCAAGAGATTATGCCGCTGATCTACACCCCGACCGTGGGCCAAGCCTGTAAGCAATTTGCCAGCATTTACTGCCGAGAGCGCGGCTTTTATGTCTCGCCCAAGCAGCGCGGGGCGATTCGCAAGTCACTGGATAACTGGCCCAATCGCGATGTGCGCATTATTGTGGTGACAGATGGCGAGCGCATTTTGGGGCTGGGCGATCTGGGCGCCAATGGCATGGGCATCCCCATTGGCAAGCTCAGCCTCTACGTCGCCTGCGCGGGCATCGACCCGAGCCAGTGCTTGCCGGTGATGTTTGATGTGGGCACAGACAACCAAGAGTTGCTCGATGACCCGATCTACCTCGGGCTGCGCGAGCGGCGTCTGCGCGGCGAGGGCTATCTGTCGTTGATGGACGAGTTTATCGAGGCGGCGAAGGACGCCTTCCCCGGCGTGCTGATTCAGTTCGAAGATTTTAATGCCAAGAATGCCTACGCCCTGCTCGGGCGCTACTACAAGAATACCCTGTGTTTTAACGATGACATTCAGGGCACGGCGGCGGTGGTGTTAGCCGGTGCCTATGCGGCGGGGCGCTTATCCGGCACCCCCTTTGTCGATATGCGGTTTTTGTTTTTAGGCGCAGGCTCCGCTGCCACCGGCATCGGCGGGCTGATCGTGCAGGCGTTGATCGCGCACGGCCTGAGCGAGTCCGAGGCCTATCAGCGGCTGTGGTTCTTTAATCGCACCGGGCTGGTGCGCTCCGAGCTAGGTGAGCTGGCCGGGCATGTGCAGCCATTTGCCCAGGATATGCCGAACTTGAGTTTTATCGAGGCGATCGAGCAGCATCGACCCGATATCTTAATCGGTGCCACCGGCACGCCCAACACCTTCACCCAGCCCATCGTGGAGGCGATGGCGGCCATTAAAGAGCGTCCGGTTATTTTTGCCCTGTCCAATCCGACCTCGCGCGCCGAGTGCACGGCGGAGCAGGCGTATCAATGGACGTCGGGGCGGGGGATTTTTGCCAGTGGCAGCCCGTTTGCACCGGTGCATTACAACGATCACACCTTCTACCCCGGGCAGGGCAACAATGCCTATATTTTCCCCGGTGTGGGTCTGGGCATGTTGGCCTGTCAGGGGCACCACATCCCCGATCGGCTCTTTATCGAGGTGGCCAAGGTGTTGGCCGACTGCGTCTCCGAGGCGGATTTGGCGCGCGGTGCAGTCTACCCGGCATTTAAAGATATCCGCTGCACCTCGCTCAACATCGCCACCGCCGTGGCCGAGTTTGCCTATGCCGAGGGCTTGGCCAAAGGCGCGCGCCCCGATGATTTGCGCGCGCATGTCGAGTCCATGATGTACGATCCGGGTTACTGAATTTAGCCGAAAAGCGCCCGAGCGAGCCGCCTTCTCCGATGATAGTTTGATGGTATAAACACGAAATGCGTGTATTGTGGCCCCTGCCATTTTTACTGTTGTTCTGCATGTTGGGCGTTTGGCAGTGGCAGCGCGCGCTCGAAAAAAGCGATCTGCTGGCGCTGCACCAAGCATCCGATGGGCCGGCTGTGGTGTTGCAGCCCAACGCCGATGTGCAACAGCTGCATCTGCAACCCGTCGCGATCAGCTGCCGCCCCCTGCAGGATCGACAACTGTTGCTCGATAACCGCGTGCACGCAGGCGTGGTGGGTTACGAGTTGCTAATGCCCTGTGTGTTGTCGGGCGATGTGGCGATCTTGCTCAACCGTGGCTTTGTCGCTGGCATGCGATTGCGCGATCAGCTACCGCCCATCGCCACGGTGACGCCCGAGCCTGCCAGCATCTCGATAACCGGCACCCTGGCGCTGCCATCGAATACCCACTCGGCGGCCGATGTGTTCGATCCACATATCGAAAACTGGCCAGTTCGCATACAATATTACGATTATTCCGCTATTGAGCAGTTGTTGGCGCTCCATCTCATGCAGGCTGTTGTCTATGTCGACCCCCCCTCGCCTTGGGTGGAAACCTACAACTGGCAGGTGGTCGGCTCCGGCCCTGAGCGCAATTATTCCTATGCACTACAATGGTTTTCATTGGCACTACTGAGTCTGGTTTACATGCTGTATTTTTTAGTTAAGCGATCGCGTGCGGGTGCCGGCGCATGACGGCTGCACAGCCTCCTATTGACCTGGCGGCTCGGCGCAAAAGCCGGCGCATCCTGGTTGTGCTGGTCGCACTGTTTATTGTGCCGGTACTCTTGGCACTCCTGATTTACCGCTATCAATTTATGATTGATTGGGTGGGCGTATCGAGCTATGGCGAGCTAGTCGAGCCGGTGGTCGCCCTGGACTTGTCGCCCGAGTTGCAGGGCCCCGAGGGGGAGCCGGTGCGCTTGCAAGATTTTGCCGGTCAGTGGTTGTTGGTCTATCCAAGTGGCAGCCCCTGCGAGGAGACCTGCCAGCGCAACCTATACCACATGCATCAAATCCACATCGCGCTGAACAAGGATATGCACAGGGTGCGCCCCATCGCGATCGACTACGACCAGGGTGAAACCGGTATGGCCGCTGCGGTCGCCAGTCCATACGGCCCCAAATTGTTGGTCTTGTCTGCCTCGGCATCCGCCGCCGCTCGATTAGATGAGCAGATCACCGCTGCCACGGGCGCACTCGCACCGGCACCCGATAGCTTTTATTTCATTGATACCCAGGGTAATCTCGTGTTGCGGTTTTCCGCTTCACTCGACCCGGGCGACGTGCTGAAGGATATTAAGAAATTGTTGCGCATTTCGCGTATTGGTTGATGCAGTTACAAGTGAAATTACAACGGGCCTATGGCTTGAGTGTGCTGGTGGTACTGGCGCTGCTGGTGCTCGGTGCCTATGTGCGCCTGTCCAATGCCGGCTTGTCCTGCCCCGATTGGCCCGCCTGCTACGGCCATTGGATTTTGCCGCAGGATGCCACCCTGATCGATAGCCTAGGCGAGCAATACGACCGCCCGCTCGAGTCGGCAAAAGCCTGGAAGGAGATCCTGCATCGCTATCTGGCCGCTTTTGTGGGCTTGATAATCGCCTACCTGGCCTGTGCGCAAGCGTATCTACAGCGGCAGGGCCAGCGCCAGCCCGGTGGGGCCTTGCCCTATTATTTGGTTGGGCTGGTGATTTTTCAGGCGCTGTTGGGCATGTGGACGGTCAGTTATCTGGTCAACCCCGCGATTGTGACCTTGCATTTGATCGGCGGTTTTTTGATTTTGTCGCTGCTGTGGTGGTGTTATCTCGCCCGCTGTCATCTGGCACCTTGTATCCCCGCGTGCCTGCGCACTTTGGTGTATCTGGCACTGGTGGTACTGGTGGTGCAAATCTTGCTGGGCGGTTGGGTCAGCACAAATTATGCCGCCTTGGCCTGCCCAGATTTTCCGACCTGTCAGGGGCGCTGGTGGCCATCTATGAATTTGGCAGAGGCATTTAAGCTCTGGCACGGCCCGCTCGACTACGAGGGCGGGGTGCTCGACTCGGTGACGCGCGGCACCATTCACTTTGTGCACCGCCTCGGCGCCCTGGTCGTCCTGGCCGTTTTTCTGACCCTGGGGGCGCGCTTGCTGTGGATGGCGCGCGCGCGCCGGTGTCGCGAACTCATGCTGTGCGGTTGGGCGGTGCTGCTGTTATTATCTGTACAGATTGGTCTGGGCATCGCCAATGTGTTGTTGCAGTTGCCGCTGTGGAGTGCCATGGCTCACCACGCAGGCGCCGCTTGCCTGTTGTTGTTGACTTTATATTTGCTGTTTCGTATCGAGGGTGAGGTCGTTGAGTAGCTCGAGTACGCCTGCAGGGTTCGATAAGCCGATCGGCTGGCGCGATTTTTTTACCTTGTGCAAACCCAAGGTCGTGTTGGTCATCGTCTTTACCGCCATGGTGGGCATGCTGATGTCCGTGTCGGGTGCGGTCCCTTGGCAGCCGTTTTTTGTCGGCACCTTGGGCATTACTTTGGCGGCCGCCTCATCTGCTGCGTTTAACCATATCGCCGATCGGCGCATCGATGCCATGATGTACCGCACCCGCAATCGCCCCTTGCCAATGCAACGCCTGTCGGTCAGGGCGTGCCTCGCATTTGCCATCATCGTGGGGGCGCTCTCCATGTTGTCGTTATCCTTGTGGGTGAATCAGCTCACCGCGTGGCTGACGTTCTGCTCGCTCATCGGCTATGCGTTTGTGTACACACGCTATCTCAAGTGGGCGACCCCGCAAAACATTGTCATAGGGGGGCTGGCCGGTGCCATGCCGCCGGTGCTGGGTTGGGCGGCGATGACAGATAGCATCAGCGCCGAGCCCCTGTTGCTCGCGCTGATTATTTTCACCTGGACACCCCCGCATTTTTGGGCGCTGGCCATCCACAGAAAAGCGGACTATATGCGCAGCGAGGTGCCCATGTTGCCGGTCACCCACGGCGATTCCTTTACGCGTCTGCACATGCTGCTCTATACTATTTTGCTGTTGCTCTGTAGCTTGCTGCCCTATCTGATTGGCATGACGGGGCTGATCTATCTGGTGGGCGCGGTGGCGCTCGGACTCTGGTTTTTGTGGGATGTGATCTGCATGTTTGATCTGGGGCGCACCGGTCAGCCAATCAAAACATTTGTCGACTCTATCTACTATTTGGTGCTGTTGTTTTTCTGCTTGCTGATCGATCACTACCTGCCAATTGGGCAGCTCACCCTGTAATTCACTCCTGTTCGCTTTGATGCACACGCAACTGTTATGAAAATAATCGTACTCGGTGCCGGCCAAGTTGGCTCCACGGTGGCGCGCACACTTTCGAGTGAGGATAACGACGTCACCGTAGTCGATACCAATGGCAAGGTGTTGCAGGCCCTGCAAGATCGACTCGATTTGCGCACGGTGCAAGGCTCGGCGGCCCACCCGAGCGTGTTGCGCAAAGCGGGTGTCGAGGGCGCGGAGATGCTCATTGCTGCCACCAGCAGCGATGAGGTGAATATGATCGCCTGTCAGATCGCCTACCGATTATTTGGCACCCCCACCAAAATTGCGCGCCTGCGCGCATCGGATTACATCGAGGAGAAACGCCTGTTCTGTGAGGAGTTGATGCCGATCGATGTCATCATCAGCCCAGAGCGGCTCATTACCACCCACATTCGCAACCTGATTAGTATTCCCGGTGCGCTCCAGGTGCTCGATTTTGCCAATGGCAAGGTGCAGCTAGTCGGCGTGAAGGCGTTTCACGATGGCCCTTTGGTCGGGCATCCGATTCGGGATCTGCACGCACACCTGCCAGAGACCGATAGCCGCGTCGCGGCCATATACCGCGATGGCGAGGTGGTGATGCCCACTGGCAGCACCATGATTCATGTGGATGATGAAGTATTTTTTGTCTCCGCGCGCAAGAATACGGCCACCGTGTTGCACGAGATCAGGCCGCGCGATAAGTCGATCAAAAATATCCTGATTGTGGGCGGGGGCAATATTGGTCGGGCGTTGAGCGAGACGCTGGTGCGCAATGGCTATCGAGTCAAGATAATCGAGTCCAGTGCGGCGCGGGTGGAAACCCTGGCCACGGAGTTGGACGATCGGGTGTTGGTGCTGCAAGGCGAGGGGGCAGATCAAGACTTGCTGCGCGATGAGGGCATCGAAAAGGTCGACTTTTTTTGCGCCCTCACCAATCACGACGAAGCCAATGTACTCTCTGCCATGCTGGCAAAAAAAATGGGGGCCGACAAGGTGTTGGCGCTGATCAATCACACCGCCTATGTCGATCTGATGCCCAATTTGTTAGACGTCGTGGTGTCGCCGCAGCAAATTACCACCAGTGCGCTCCTGCGCCATGTGCGCCGAGGCGATGTGGTGGCGGTGCACTCGCTGCGCGGTGGATCGGCCGAGGCGATGGAGGCGATTGCGCACGGCACCTATGAGGAGTCGGCGTTGGTCGGGCGGCGTATCGACGAGTTAGAGTTGCCCGATCGGGTGTTGATCGGCGCGGTGGTGCGCAATGACGAGGTGTATATCGCCCACGGCGATCTGCGCATCGAAGATCGAGATCACATCGTATTCTTTTGTAGCGATAAGCGTCAGATCAATATGTTGGAGCGGTTTTTTCGCGTGGGTAAGCACGGCTAGCAAACTATGCAGTGGCGCGTCATCCAAAGGTTGCTTGGGTTGTTCCTGATGCTGTTTAGCAGCACGCTGCTACTGCCGCTGTTGCTGTCGGTCTATTTTCAAGATGGCACGACCTCGCTATTTTTGCAAAGTTTTGTGTTGCTGCTCTGCGTGGGTGCGGTCTGTTTCTTGTCGGCCTATCGGGCCAATCGCCCGTTGCGCTTGCGCGATGGGTTTTTGATTGTGGTCTTGTTTTGGTTGGTGCTCGGCTTGGCCGGGTCGCTGCCCTTGTATTTGGCGGCGGCTTACTCGCTCAATGATATGGGCGCGATGACGCCCATGCAGGCGATATTCGAGTCGATCTCTGGCCTGACCACCACCGGTGCCACCGTGCTGACCGACCTCGATAGCATGCCGCGCACGCTGTTGTTTTATCGCCAGTCGCTCCAGTGGCTCGGCGGCATGGGGATTATCGTGCTGGCGGTGGCGGTGCTGCCGATGCTGGGTATCGGTGGCGTGCAGTTGTATCGGGCCGAGACCTGCGGCGCCCAACAGGAGGATCGCATCACACCGCGCATCGCCGAGACGGCCAAGGCGCTCTGGTACATCTATGTCGGCCTGACCGTCGCCTGTGCACTCGGCTATCTGCTCGCTGGCATGTCGTTATTCGATGCGATTTCCTATGCATTTTCTACCGTGTCGATCGGGGGGTTTTCGCCCCACGATGAGAGTATTGGTTATTTTCAGAGCGATGCGGTGCAACTGGTGGCATCGCTATTTATGCTGTTATCGGGCGCTAGCTTTATTTTGCATTTCACCGCGGTGCGCCAGCGCCGCCTGCGCCCCTACTGGCGGGATTCCGAATTTCGTGCCTATATTTTTTTGCTGGTCACGGTGATGTTAATCACGGTGCTCTGGCTCGGGGTGTCGGAGTTTTACACCTGGGATCGGGCAATCGTACAGGGCATATTTCACGCGGTGTCTATCGGCACGACCAGCGGCTTTACCACGGTCGACTACGTCGATTGGCCGGTGTTTCTGCCCTGGCTGCTGTTGCTGTTTAGCTTTGTCGGTGGCTGCGCCGGCTCGACGGGCGGCGGCATGAAGGTGATTCGGATTTTGCTGCTGCTGCGCCAAGGGCAACGCGAATTGCGCCAGCTGATCCACCCGAGCGCGCAGCTGGTGGTCAAGTTGAGCAACCGCCCGATCAGCGCTAGGGCGGTCAATCGTGTGTGGGGATTTTTCGCCGCCTATATTTTCTTGTTCGCCGGCGTGATGTTGGCCTTGTTGGCCCTTGGCATAGACCCGGTCAGTGCCTTTTCTGCCGTGGCCGCCTGCATGAATAATCTCGGCCCAGGCTTGGGGGTGGTGGCGGTTAACTACGCCGCGCTGGACGATGCGGTCTTGGCCATGCTCAGTGTCGCCATGTTGCTGGGGCGCCTAGAAATCTTCACCCTGCTGGTGTTGTTTACCCCGACATTTTGGCGCAACTAATGGTGGTAGAACCGACCTATTTTCAATCCCTGCCGCGTGCGCTCTTGCATCCGCGCTACTGGTTGAGCTGGCTGCTGTTATTTATTTTGCTCGGGTTGAGCCGGTTGCCGCTCAGTTGGATCGACGCGCTCGGCAGGGCTGTTGGCAAGTTACGCTACCGTTACGATAAGCGCCGGGTGGCGATTGCGCGCCTGAACATGCGCTGGTCTTTTCCCGATATGGATACGCTCGACAGAGAGCAATTGCTGTGCCGCTATCTGGTCAATCAGTGCCAGTCGGCGCTTCTGCTGCCACGTCTGCTGTGGGAGTCGCAGCGCAAGGTTGTGGCGCGCATTATCGTCGATCACCCCGAGCATCTGGCCTCGGCGCGCGCGCGCGGGCCTGTGATGGCGATCTCGTGCCATACCAATATTATGAACCTGGGCTTTGCCGCTATCTCGTGGCACCAGGATACCATCGCGCTCTATCGACACATCGACAATGCGCTCTACAACTGGTTGGTCGGTTATGGACGCCAGCGCTTTCGGTTTTACTCCACCGATCGGCGCGGTGGTATGCGGCTGTTTATCCGCTCGATTGCAGCGGGGAGGGTCGGCGTGAACATGTGCGATGAGGACCACGGCCCGAGCAGCGCAGATTTTGCGCCCCTGTTTGGACACCAGAAGGCAACGCGGCGCGGGGCGATTAAAATAGCGGGTATGACCGGTGCCAGCTTGGTTCCCGTCTGCCCGGCCTATCTTGGGCGCGGGCGCATCCTGATGCGGGTGTGGCCGGTACTGGCGCCTGTGCCGGAGGATTCGATGGTCGCCAACTTGACGCGCATCAACCAGATGGTCGAGCAGATGATTTGCGCCGACCCGGCGCAGTACATGTGGCATCTGAAGATCTACAAGACGCGGCCAGATGGCACCGATAGTCCATATCATGTTTTGAGCAAAT
Source organism: uncultured Halothiobacillaceae bacterium (assembly GCA_964601845.1). GTDB lineage: Bacteria > Pseudomonadota > Gammaproteobacteria > CAZROX01 > CAZROX01 > CAZROX01. The sequence continues at coordinate 15,548 of CAZROX010000008.1, read as the reverse complement.
CGAGGTAGTGAGCGATGGATGATAAATTGCACCTGAAACAAGCGCTGGAGGAGGCGCTCCAGCGGCTGCAACAGGCGGGCACGCTGCCGCAGGATGCCGCCCCGCCCATCGACATCTCTGCCAGCCGCGATTCGGCGCATGGGGATTTTTCTAGCAATATCGCGATGCGTCTGGCCAAGGTGGCAGGCATGCCGGCGCGCGCGCTGGCAGAGCAGATTGCAGCGGCGGTGGTGTGCGTGCCGCCGCTCGATAAGATCGAGGTGGCACCGGCGGGGTTTATCAATTTTTTTATGAGCGAGGCGGTGGGCGATCTGATCGCCAAGGTGCTCGATCAGGGGCAAAAGTACGGCCATAGCGATAGCGGGCAACAACGCAGTATCCAGCTGGAGTTTGTCTCCGCCAACCCGACTGGGCCGCTGCACATCGGTCACGGTCGCAGCGCAGCCTATGGGGCCAGTTTGGCTAATTTGTTGCGCGCGGTGGGCTATCGGGTCAGCTGCGAATATTACGTCAATGATGCGGGTCGCCAGATGCACATACTGGCCGCCTCGGTGTGGTTGCGCTATCTACAGCAATCGGGGGTGGACTGCCCGCTGGCCGATGGCGGCTATCGCGGCGACTACATACAAGAGATGGCGCGCCAGCTGATCGATGCAAACGGCGATCAGCTGGTGCGCCCAGCGGCAGAGATTTTTGCCGACCTGCCACTCGACACCCAGAGCGGCGGCGATGGCGATCGCTATCTCGATGCCCTGATCGTGCGCGCCAAGCAGTTGCTCGGGCCGGACTATCAGCGGGTGTTTGATCATGCATTGACCTGTATGCTCGACGATATCCAAGCCGACCTGCACGCGTTTGGGGTGTCGATGGATGTGTACTTTAGCGAGCGCAGTTTGATCGATAGCGGTGCCGTCGCGCGGGCCTGTGACAAGTTGCAAGCATCCGGCCACCTGTACACGCAGGAGGGCGCGCTCTGGTTTCGCGCCAGCGCCCTGGGCGATGAGAAGGATCGGGTCGTGCGACGCCAAAATGGTGAGACAACCTATTTTGCATCCGATATCGCCTATGCGCTGAGTAAATTTGAGCGCGGCTTTGAGCACGCTATTTATATTTGGGGCGCAGATCACCACGGCTATATCGCCAGACTAAAAGCTGCAGTCGTGGCCTTGGGCGAGGATGCCGCGCGCATCGAGATACCGCTGGTGCAGTTTGTCAGCCTATACCGTGCCGGCCAAAAGATGCAGATGTCCACCCGCTCGGGCAACTTTATTACGCTGCGCGCGCTGCGCGAGGAGATCGGGGGCGATGCCGCGCGCTTTTTTTACGTCAACAAAAGAATCGGTCAGCACCTAGATATGGACCTAGACCTAGCCTGCGCCCAATCGAGCGACAACCCCATGTATAACATCCAGTACGCCCATGCGCGTGTCTACGCCCTGGGCGAGAAGCTGGCCGAGATGGGCTATGTGTGCGATCGGGCACGCGGCCTGCGCAGCCAGCATCTGCTCACCTGTGAGCGCTCGCGCCAGATCGCGCGCTTGCTCGGGGCGTTTCCCGATTCGGTGCAAACAGCCGCCCTGAGGCGCGAGCCGCATCGGGTGGTCTATGGGCTGCAAGAGTTGGCCTGTGCCTTTCATGCGTGGTATAGCAACAACACCTTTATCGTGCCAGAGGATGCGTGGCGCGATGCGTGCATCGTGCGCGCGCTTGCAGTGGCCCAAGTGATTAAAAACGGCTTGATGCTAATCGGTGTGTCGGCACCCGATAGCATGCACCGCACCGAGGAGAATACCAGCTGATGCCCACTCGCGCGCCGAATCGGCCCAAGCGCCCAACGGTGCGATCGCGCCCACCGGGCAAGCGTCGCCCGCCCGCAGCCCAGCCCACTCGCGCGCGTTGGCCGCTGCCCTTGGCGGTGGGGGTGTTGTTGGGCGTTGTGCTGAGTGTTGGTGCGCAGCGTGTCTTGTTCAGCCCGAGTGCGGTCGTCGCTGAGCTACCTGAGCCGCCGATTGCCGATGCCAATTACCCACAAACAGAGTACGAATTTTTTAATATTTTGACCAATCTCGATCAAGTCATCCCAACGCACTTGCTGCCACAGACAGAGGCGCCAGCCGATAAGGTGCCAGAGGCGCCGCCGATCGCCGAGCCGGTGCCACCGGGCGCACACTACTTTGTGCAGGCCGGCTCGTTCAAGTCGAGCCAAGATGCCAATCGCATGCGTGCCCGCCTGCTGCTGTTGGGGTTTGATGTCATCGTGCAGGCGGTGGATGTCGAGGGCGTGCGCTATCATCGCGTGCGCATCGGGCCTTTCGATCAGCGCGCCGATATCCGCGTCGCCGAGGCGCGCCTACAGCGAGAGAATATTCAGTATCTGGTATTGCAAGTGCGCGATCGCTAGTGGAGACTAATCACACTTTTGGTGTTATTGATAGGGTGAGAACATGGACTTAATCAAACAGACCTACCCAACCGATCTGCCCCCCACGCCGGTGTTCGATGCCGCTACGCGCGCGCATCTCATCGAGCGCATCAAGCACCTGCTCAGTGCGGGCGACTTTGTGCTGGTGGCCCACTACTACACCCACGAAGATTTACAGCAACTGGCAGATGAGACGGGCGGTTGCGTGGCCGACTCCCTAGAGATGGCGCGCTTTGGGCACGCGCACGCTGCGCGCAACCTGGTGGTGGCGGGCGTGCGTTTTATGGGGGAGACAGCCAAAATCCTCAGCCCAGAAAAACGTGTGTTTATGCCCGATCTGCGGGCGACCTGCTCGCTGGATATCGGTTGTCCAGCCGATGCGTTTTCGGCATTTTGCGATCGGCATCCAGAGCGCACCGTGGTGGTGTACGCCAACACCAGCGTCGCGGTTAAGGCGCGCGCCGACTGGGTGGTGACCTCGCGCATCGCCCTGCCGCTGATCTCGCATCTGCGCGACCTCGGCCAGTCGATCCTGTGGGCGCCGGACAAACACCTAGGTGGCTATATTCAGCGACAGACCGATGCCGATATGCTGCTGTGGGAGGGGGCTTGTATCGTGCACGAGGAGTTCAAGCTGTACGGCATGGAAAAACTGCGCGCCCGCTATCCGGATGCCGGCCTGTTGGTGCACCCAGAGGCGCCCCAGGCGCTGGTCGAGGCGGCCGATGTGGTCGGCTCCACCAGCGAGCTGATCGCAGCGGTGACGCGCCTGCCGCACCAGCATTTTATCGTCGCCACCGAGCAGCAAATCTTCTATAAAATGCGCCAGGCCGCGCCCGATAAAACCTTTACCGCCGCCCCAACGGCGGGCAGAGGGGCCACTTGTCAGAGCTGCGCACACTGCCCTTGGATGGCGATGAATCATTTGCAAAATCTTGCACAGGTGCTGGAACACGGCGGCAATGAAATCCAGATGGACCCCGCGCTCGCCCAGCGCGCACGCGAGCCGCTGACGCGCATGTTGGACTTTCAGCAGCATGGGGCTTGAGCGCGGTGGCTGAGTCGGAAAAGTTACAGCGCTGTGGCTGGTGTGGCGATGATCCGCTCTACCAGCAGTATCACGATCTGGAGTGGGGGGTGCCCCTGTTCGACGATCAGCGCTTGTTTGAGCTGCTCAATCTAGAGGGGGCCCAGGCCGGCTTGAGCTGGATCACCATCTTGAAAAAACGCCTGAACTATCGGGCGGCATTCGATGGCTTTGATCCAGAAAAAATCGCCCGCTACGGCGAGCGCCAATACGATGCCCTGATGCAAGATGCGGGCATCGTGCGCAATCGCGCCAAAATTCGCGCGGTGATCAACAATGCCCAGTGCTATCTGGCGCTGCGTGAAGAGGGGCATACATTTGCCAAGTACCTGTGGTCCTTTTGCCAGCAGCAGCCGATCACAAACCATTTTGCATCGCCCGATCAAGTACCCGCGACGAGCGATACCTCGCACGCGATGAGCCGCGCCCTGCGCCAGCGCGGGTTTAAATTTGTCGGCCCGACTATCTGCTATGCCTTTATGCAGTCCTGTGGCATGGTGAACGATCATCTCATCGGTTGTTTTCGCCACCGCCCGTGTGCCGATAGGGCGCAGCATTTCAATGCTTGAGCGGCGGGCTCAACCACTCGATGCCTATCAGCTCATCGCCTTGCTCTGGGGCGTTGGCGGCTTTGTGCTGGTGCTGGTATTCGCCATCGTGCGGCTCATGCCGTTTGTCGTCGATGCGCTGGCCCAGCCATTGCACTGGCTGCACTGGCTATTTTTGGTTGGCGTCTGCCTGTTTATGGCCTATTTTGAGGGCTATCGCGGCATGCAACAAAGGTACACGCCGCGCCTGTTGCGCCACGCCGATGTGCTGGCAGATCGGCGCTGTGCGATCTGCCTGATCGTGGCACCGCTGTATTGCATGGGTTATCTGGCGCGCGATTCTTGGTGGCGCAGCCTGTTGGTGACGGCGATGATAGTCGGCATGGTGTTCTTGGTACACCAGATGGCGCAGCCGTGGCGCGGATTGCTGGATGCAGGCGTTGTGATCGGCTTGTCTTGGGGCGCGGTGGCATCGGTGTTGGCGGCGCTGGATCGGGTCGTGCAAGGGGATATGCGCGATCGCTAATCGGCTCTGTATCGTTTCAGGTTGTTTATGCTAAAATTGGCAAACTGTTTTTTTGGAGCCGAGTCTTGATTTTTGCGCTTTGGTATATTTCAACTCGCCTTGTATCGGTTTTGTATGTCACTGAGTTGTTTGTTGCACATCTCTATTTGAGCTAAAAATTCTCGTATGTCCAGTAAACCACCATCTTCTAGTAAAAAGAGCAAACTCACGCCAGAGGCTAAGTTTCGTCGGCGTTTTTTGAGCGCATCCACCGCCATTGCAGGCGCTGTGGGTGTGGTGTCTCTGGCCGTGCCGCTGGTGCGCTCGATGTCACCCAGTGCGCGTGAGCGCGCCGCCGGTGCGCCGATCGAGGTGGATATCAGCAAGCTGGATGCTGGCCAGATGGTGACCTATCTGTGGCGCGGCAAGCCGATCTGGGTGATTCGGCGCTCGCAGTTTTCTTTGGATCATCTGCAAGATAATAATAATCTGTTGAGCGATCCGGACTCTGCGGTGAATCAGCAGCCGGAGTACGCCCACAACGCATTTCGCTCGCGCAAGCCAGATGTGCTGGTGCTGGTTGCGATCTGTACGCATCTGGGTTGCATTCCAACCTATCGGCCCGAGATTGCGCCGCGCGATCTGGGTGCGGACTGGGCCGGTGGCTTTTACTGCCCCTGCCATGGGTCAAAGTTTGATTTGGCCGGTCGCGTCTATTCGGGTGTGCCGGCGCCCATTAATTTGGCTGTGCCACGTTATAGTTATGTCTCGGATCATCTGCTTGTGATCGGTAAAGATGAGGAGGGTACAGCATGATGCGCAGTTTGGCTGAGTGGATCGACCAAAGGCTGCCTTTGTCACATTTTTGGCGCTCGCATGTCAGCGAGTATTACACGCCCAAAAATTTCAACTTTTGGTACTATTTTGGCGTGTTGTCCCTGGTTATTTTGGTGCTGCAGATCGTCACCGGCATCTTTTTAGCCATGCACTACAAGCCGAGCAGCGAGCTGGCCTTTGCCTCTGTCGAGAGCTACATCATGCGCGATGTCAACTGGGGCTATCTGATTCGCTATATGCATGCGGTCGGTGCCTCCGCATTTTTTGTGGTGATCTATCTGCATATGTTTCGCGGCATTATGTACGGCTCTTACAAGCGCCCGCGCGAGCTCTTGTGGGTCTTTGGCATGCTGCTCTATCTGTGCCTGATGGCCGAGGCGTTTATGGGTTATCTGCTGCCTTGGGGGCAGATGTCCTACTGGGGTGCCCAGGTTATCATCTCGCTCTTTAGCTGGATTCCGTTTGGCATCGGCGATGCGCTCTCACTGTGGATACGGGGCGATTATGTCATCAGCGATGTCACCTTGAATCGCTTCTTTGCGCTCCATGTTATCGCCATGCCGCTGGTCATTATCGGGCTGGTGTTTGCGCATATCGCCGCGCTTCACTCGGTGGGATCGAGCAATCCCGATGGCATAGAAATAAAAGCGCGCCTAGATAAACAGGGCAAGCCGCGCGATGGCATCCCGTTTCACCCTTACTATACCGTCAAGGATACCTTTGTCGTCATCGGGTTCTTTGTCGTCTTCTTTACCATCGTGTTCTTTATGCCCGAGATGGGTGGCTACTTTTTAGAGCACGCCAATTTTCAGCCGGCCAATGCGCTCAAGACACCCGAGCACATCGCACCGCTTTGGTACTTCACACCCTATTACGCCATGTTGCGCGCCACCCCACCTCTGTTCGACTCTGCGCTACCGGGTGTGATTGTGATGTTCTCGGCGATCATCGTGTTATTTTTCTTACCCTGGATCGACCGAAGCCAAGTCAAATCGGTGCGCTATCGTGCCTGGCCATTTAAGTTATGGTTGGCGATCTTTGCCAGCTCTATGATTGTGCTGGGTTATTTTGGCTTGCAACCGCCGAGCGATATGGGCACGTTGGTATCTCGGGTGTGTACCGTGCTGTATTTTGGCTCTTTTGTCTTTTTGTTTTTTATTGGGCGCTACGACAAGGTGTCGAACGTGCCGAGTAGTGTGCAATCATGAGGTATGTACTGACACTTTTTGGGGCTTTGGGGCTCGCATTCGCTTCGACGGCATTTGCCGCAGGCTCTGGCAGCGGCGATATCGTCTCCAAGATCAACCACGAGCACCCGGTCCAACTCAACACCAGTCCGGCGGCGCTGCAACGCGGTGCGCGCACATTCGTGAACTATTGCCTGGGCTGTCACAGCGCTGGCTATCATCGCTATTTGCATCTGGTGGATGACCTGGGGCTGACAGAAGAGCTCGTGCGCGAGCACCTGATATTTACCCGCGATGCGGATGGCAAGCCCGAGCCACTCTCCAGTCTGATGAAAAACACCATGGCCGAGAACTATGCCCACAGCGTATTTGGTACGGCCCCACCGGATTTAACGCTGGTGGCGCGCGTGCGCAACACGGATTGGCTGTACGCCTATTTGCGCGGCTTTTACGTCAAGGGCGATGATCTTGAGGCGGGCGTCGATAACTTGGTCTTCCCCGGTGTCGGTATGCCACATGTGTTGTGGGAGCTACAAGGCTGGCGCGAAGCGGTGTTTGAAGCAGGTGAAGACCCTGCTGGCAAGGGCACGTTCTCGCATTTTGAGCAACTGACTGAAGGGGAGCTGACAGAGTCCGAGTACGACAAATTGGTACTGGATCTCGTGAGCTTTTTGTACTACCTCGGCGATCCAAATCGCGCCGAGCGGTACCGTGTTGGCTTTTGGGTTGTGCTCGGTTTGTTATTGCTAATGCTGCTCGCTTATATGCTCAAGCGCGAATACTGGCGGGATGTGCATTGATGCTCGACTTTCGGTCGACTGCACAGCAATTTTCATAGGAGAACAACCATGGCACTTTTTAGCTCGAATAGCACGCCGACTGTAGCGCTTGCAGAAATTGCCGATGTGGTCGATGTCGAGAGCGCATCGGTTACGCTTTACTCGCATCGGAGCGACCCGATCAGCCATCGAATCCGCTTTGTGCTCGGCGAGAAAGAAATCTACGCGATGCTAAAGTATTGCACCGACGATATGCCCTCGGAGGATTTGCTCGATGTCAATCCGCGCGGCGATCTGCCCACGCTGGTCGATCGCGAGCTGGTGCTGTATCGGGTCAGTGTGGTGTCCACCTATCTCGATGAGCGCTTCCCGCATCCGCCCTTGATGCCGATGGACCCAGTCTCGCGCGCGCGCGAGCGCATGCTGCTGGCCTCGGTGGAGCAGGATTGCTACAGCTTAATCCCCCTTATTGAGGGCGATGATGAAAAAAAATCCATGCAGGCCAAGACGCAGTTGCGGGAGAATTTAACCGCCATCACCGAGCTGTTTGCCGAAACCGAATTTGCCTGCAGCAATGAGTTCACCATGATCGACACGGCGATTGCCCCGATCTTGTGGCGCTTGAGCCATTACGGCATTAAGTTGCCAAAGTCCGCCCTGCCCATTTTGCGCTATGCGCAGCGGGTGTTTATGCGCGAGAGTTTCAGCAGAAGCCTGACCGAAGAAGAGCGGAACATGCTCTGAGCACAGCGGTGTTCACCGGTTGCTATGACATCTAACAAGCCCTATATCATTCGTGCCATCTACGAGTGGATTGTCGATAACGGCAAGACACCGCATCTGTTGGTCAGAGCCGACTATGCCGGTGTGCAGGTGCCACCAGAGAGTGTGCAGGATGACCGCGTGGTGCTCAATATCAGCGCCCGCGCCACCCAGTCGCTACATATCGGTGAGGAGATGGTCGCGTTTTCTGCCCGCTTTCAGGGTCGGGAGCAGCAAGTGTTTTTGCCCGTGCCCGCGATCTGCGCCATCTATGCACTGGAGAATAGGCAGGGCATATTTTTCAGCGATCCAGATGATGCGCCGACCGATAGCGAGCAGCAGCCCGATCCGACCCCGCCACCGCCGCCATCACCGACGCGACCACACCTACAGCGCGTCAAGTAGCCACAGCCGCAGTATGCGGCGCTCGCCATGACCTTAGAAAAACTGATTTTGCAGGTTCTGTCACAGCTGCAGGATGCCAAGCTTGCATTCGGCCACGGCACGGACAATGCTTGGGATGAGGCGCATTGGCTGGTATTGCATGTGCTGGGCCTGCCGCTTGATGCGAGCATCGCGGACTATCCCGATCCATTATCAGAGTCGCAGATTGCACGGGTACAGGCGGTGTTAGAGGCCCGCGTGCGCCAGCGCTGCCCGCTGGCCTATCTGTTAAATAGCGCCTGGTTTGCGACGCTGGAGTTCTATGTCGATGACAGAGTCTTGGTGCCGCGCTCACCGATCGGCGAGCTGATCGTCGAGCGCTTTGCCAGATTTCCCGAGTTGAGCCGCATCGAGCGCATACTCGATTTGTGTACTGGCAGCGGTTGTATCGCCATTGCCTGTGCAAAATTTTTTCCGCAGGCACAGGTGGTGGCAACCGATCTGTCCGCCGATGCCCTGGCGGTGGCACAGATCAATATCGAGCGGCACCAGCTGCAAGATCGGGTCCACTTGCTACAGGGTGATCTGTGGCATCCCGTCTCGGGGCAGTACGATTTGATTATCAGCAATCCGCCGTATGTCTGTGCCCAGGAGATGGCGGATTTGCCGGATGAATTTCACCGTGAGCCCGCTAGGGCACTGCAAGCCGAGGAGTCGGGTCTGGCGCTGTTGCACAGAATCCTGCGCGCAGCCCATCACTACTTGCAGCCAGAGGGGTTATTGGTGCTAGAGGCGGGCAATCGGGCGGCGACACTCGATCAGCTGTACCAAGATGTATCGCCCATGTGGCCCGAGTTTGAACAGGGTGCGGGCAATGTGCTGGCCGTGAGCGCCGCGTCCCTAAGCGCTAGGTTTGGTGCCGATTAGAACATGCGGGCGCATTCGATGCCACGTAATCAACCACCCTCGGGTTGTTGAGCTTTCATCAATGCCTTTGCTTTTTTAATCAGCCGCTTGGATACAGTGGCCAGCTCTTTGGATGTCTCTTGGTCGTCGGTACGATCCGCCTGCTCTGCCAGCTCGTGGGTACTCCGGGTGGCGAAGCGCGTCAGTTGCGTATGGCAACAAGAGAGCGTGAGAGGCGGGTTATTCAGCAGCTCGCATACCTGCTCGGCCAGTTGGCGATTGGGGCCAATATATATTTCAATATGTCGGCCAAACCAAATATCCCCGATCGGGAAGTTCGGGCGGTAGTGACTGGATTCATGCAAGGCGGCACTACTCGCTGACAGATAGCTGGTGCACACCCCGCGCTCAGACCAGATGGCTGCATCGCTGATGATCAGTGGGTGTGATTCGAGTGCTTCTTGCAGCTGATCAAAGTGTTCTAACAACACCGCCCTCTGGTAGGGCCCGCCGACCAGCAAGGAGATTGGCATGTTGCACGGCTGGATTTGATCTGGGTTAAATATCGAGCGCAAGCCCGATAGTAGCTGGTTGATCTGCCTGTCTAGAATGTGCAGGTATAGGAAATGCTTTGGCTGGGCCACTCGCGAGTTGAAGTATATTTGTCGCTTGTGCATCGCTCGCTCCATCGTGCTAAATATACACCGCCTCTATTATAGATTGTAAAAAATAATCAAGCTACTTTTAAGATAGTGGCTGTCTCGGCTGCGTCAATCTCTTAGAATAAGCCCCCGTGATTATTGTTTAGCCAACCTCGAGCCGCCATGACAGACCAGCCTCGCGATCTAATCGTCACCGCCGCCCTGCCCTATGCCAACGGTTCGATTCATATCGGCCACTTGCTAGGCTATATCCAGACAGATATCTGGGTGCGCTTTCAGCGTTTGCGCGGCCACAAGTGCACTTGGGTTTGGGCCGATGATGCGCACGGCACACCCATTATGCTCAAAGCGGCGGCAGAGGGCGTGGAGCCGCTGGCATTAATCGAGCGGATGCACAGCGAGCACGAGACAGATTTTCGCGACTTTTTACTCAGCTTCGATAATTTTTATAGCACGCATTCGCCGCACAATCGACAACTGGTGGAGCGGGTGTATCACGCCCTCAAGCGCGATGGCCATATCGAGGTGCGTACCATCAAACAGCTGTACGACCCAGAGCGCGGCATGTTTTTGCCCGATCGCTATGTGCTCGGCACCTGCCCGATGTGTGACGCGCCAGATCAATACGGCGATCACTGTGAGCTGTGTGCCGCAACCTACGATGCCACCGAGCTAAAATCGCCGCGCTCCACCGTATCCGATGCGCCACCGGAGTTGCGCGACTCGGAGCAGTATTTTTTTAAGCTCAGTCACTTTGAGCCGATGCTGCGTAAGTGGACCCGTGATGGGCATTTACAGAGCGCCGTTGCCAACAAGCTACAGGAGTGGTTCGATGTCGGCCTGAAAGATTGGGATATCTCGCGCAACGCACCCTACTGGGGCTTTGAAATCCCCGATGCGCCGGGCAAGTATTTTTATGTATGGCTGGATGCGCCTGTGGGCTACATGGCCAGCCACCTGGATTACTGCGAGCGCCATGGCTTGTCGTTTGAGGATTACTGGCATCCGGACACCAAGAGCGAGCTATACAATTTTATCGGCAAGGATATCGCCTATTTTCACACGCTGTTTTGGCCCAGCATGTTGCAAGGTGCGGGCTTTCGCACCCCCAATGCGATATTTTGCAATGGATTTTTGACCGTCAATGGCACCAAGATGTCCAAGTCGCGCGGTACCTTTATCACGGCCAGAGCCTATCTCGATCAGATGAACCCGGAGTATCTGCGCTACTACTTTGCCACTAAGCTATCCGCCAGCACCGAGGATATCGACCTGAATCTCGATAGCTTTATCGAGCGGGTGAACGCCGATCTGGTGGGCAAGCTGGTCAATATTGCGAGCCGGTGTCAGGGGTTTATTCACCGGTACTTTGACGGGGTGCTAGCCGAGGCGCTGCCCGACCCTAAGCTGTATCAAACGTTTTGCGAGGCCGCAGATGAGCTGGCCGAATCCTATGAAAATCTGGCCTATCATCAGGCGATACGTCGGATTATGGAGCTGGCCGATACCGCCAATCGCTACATCACAGACCAGCGCCCCTGGGTGTTGGTAAAAAATCCCGCAGAGATCGCTAGCGCCCACGGGGTCTGTACCCAGGGGCTGAACTTGTTTCGCGTGCTGATGGTGTACCTGCAACCTGTGGTGCCGGACTTGGCCGCGCGCGCTTGGCAGCTATTTAACTTACAGCCCGCGACCTGCACTTGGGATGCCATCCACAGCCCGTTGCTCGGCACCGAGCTTGCGCCCTACGAGCCTTTAATGGTGCGGGTCGAGTCGGCGAGTGTACAGGCGATGCTGGCGGCTTCGAGCTCGGACATGGCGCCTGCGCCCTCACAGGAGAGCGTGCCAGTGGAGTCGGATCCGATTGATATCGCACAGTTTGGCGCGTTGGATATGCGCGTGGCCCAGGTGGTCGATTGCACAGAGGTGGAGGGTTCCGATAAGCTATTGTGCCTACAGCTAGACGATGGCTCCGGTCGCATCAAACAGGTTTTTTCAGGTATCCGCGCTGCGTATCGCGCCGAGGACCTGCGCGGGCGCCAGGTGATTTTTCTGGCGAATCTGCAACCGCGAAAAATGCGCTTCGGCCTGTCTGAGGGGATGGTCTTGTGCGCCGCCTCGGGCGATCAGGTCTATCTATTGGATGTAGATCAGGGTGCCAAGCCCGGTATGCGTGTCAGTTAAGTCGTTGAGGTAGAGCATGTCAATTAGATCTGATCGCTGGATTCGCACCGCAGGGGCTGCGGGGATGATCGAGCCGTTTGCGGCCGAGCAGGTGCGCAGTGTCGCGGGGCGAGATGTGATCTCCTACGGCACCTCCAGCTACGGCTACGATGTTCGCTGCGCCGATGAGTTCAAGATATTTACCAATATCAACAATTCGATTGTCGATCCAAAACGCTTTGATCCGCAGAGTTTCGCCGATTTTCGTGGCGATGTGTGCATCATCCCCCCCAACTCCTTTGCGCTGGCGCGTACCGTGGAGTACTTTCATATCCCGCGCGATGTGCTGACCATCTGCCTGGGCAAGTCGACCTATGCGCGCTGCGGCATCATCGTCAATGTGACCCCGCTTGAGCCGGAGTGGCACGGCCATGTGACCTTGGAGTTTTCCAATACCACCTCCTTGCCCGCAAAAATTTACGCCCATGAAGGGGTGGCGCAAATGCTCTTTTTTCGTGCCGATGAGCCTTGTGAAATGTCCTATGCCGATCGTCAGGGCAAGTATCAAGGCCAGCAGGGCATTACACTGCCCAAATAGTAATACGGTAGACCCAGATGGTTTGCTACACTCAGCGGCTACCAGATTCGCCCCCAGTCAATTTTCATTGGTAAAAGAATGAGGCTTGGCGTGCGCTCACATACCAGTGAGTATTTGCGCCCTTTGATGGACTTTTTGCACGGTGATCTGCATGTCAACAATGAACACGATGCGCAACAATGTATCGGCTAGCCGCGCGCTATTAGCGCTGGTCGCCCTGCTTTGGGTCGGCCCGGGTGTGGCGGAGGTCGATAGTCGGATTGCGCCCTACGACCGCGTCAGCGGTGTCTCGGGCAATCTGTCGAGTGTCGGCTCCGACACCCTGGCCAATCTGATGGCTTTTTGGACGGAGGAGTTTAAAAAATTCTATCCCAATGTCAATATTCAAGTGCAGGCGGCCGGCTCTTCGACCGCCCCGCCGGCGCTGGCGGAGGGCACCGCTAATATCGGCCCGATGAGTCGCAAGATGAAGGACAACGAAATCGCCGCCTTCGACAAAAAATACGGCTACCCGCCCCTGGCAATTCCGGTCGCCATCGATGCCTTGGCGATCTTCGTGCACAAGGATAATCCGATACAACACCTGAGCATCGAGCAGGTGGATGCGGTGTTTTCGCAAAATCGTTTCTGCGGTGCCGAGCGCGATATCCGCAGGTGGGGCGACTTGGGTTTGGGGGGCGCTTGGTCCGCGCGTAGAATTCAACTGTACGGGCGCAACTCTGTCTCCGGCACCTACGGCTACTTTAAAAATAAGGCGCTCTGCAAAGGGGACTACAAGAACAATGTCAACGAGCAGCCCGGCTCCTCTTCTGTGGTGCAGGCGGTCTCCACCTCGCTCAATAGCATCGGTTACTCCGGCATCGGCTATATCGCCTCCGGTGTGCGCGCGGTGCCGCTGGCCAAGCGCGGTGGCACAGCAGCGCCGGTCGTAGCGACAGTGGCCAATACGCTCAATGGCAGCTATCCGCTATCGCGCTTTTTGTATATCTATGTCAACAAACACCCTAATCGGCCACTGAGCCCGCTGGTGCGCGAGTTCATCACCATGGTGCTCTCGCAATCTGGGCAGCATATTGTGGAGAAGGATGGCTACATTCCGCTACCCAACCCGGTGGTGCAGAAAACCCTTCGTGTTATCAATTAACCGCCGATGGTATCTGTTGGGGTGAGCTTGCGCGCCACCCCATCGTATCGCCTCGCATCACTGTGGCTGCGCTGGCTTTATACCTGCTTGGCGTTGGTGTGTTTGGTGCAGACACAGGCCCTCGCCTACCAAGATTTGCCCGAGTTAGGCAGCGCGGATACCGCGGCACTCTCTCCGGCCCAGGAGCGCGCCCTAGGGCTGCGCATCTATCGCGCCCTGCGCGCCGATCCGCAATATATCGACGATCCACCCGCTAAGCATTACATCCAGTTGTTGGGCGACACCTTGGTGAATCGCAACAACTTGGGCCAAACCGCCTATACATTTTTTTTGATCAATCAAAACGGCATCAACGCCTTTGCCTTTCCCGGTGGCTACATCGGTGTTTTTAGCGGTCTGTTGCTCTTGGCCGACAATGAGGCGCAGCTGGCCAGCGTGATGGCACACGAGGTGGCCCATGTCGATCAGCGCCACGTCGCACGCACCCAAACCCTGCAAAAGCAGGTATCGACTCCCCTGTTGCTCAGCATCTTGGCCGGGCTGGTATTGATTGCACAGGGCGGGGATGTCGAGGCGGGGCAGGCGGTCTTGTATTCGGGTGCGGCTTTGAATCAGCATCGGCGATTGCGTTTTTCGCGCGATCTGGAGGAGGAGGCCGACTCGCTCGCGATGAGCTTGCTGTACAACGCAGGCTACGATGTCTCTGAGATGTATGCCATGTTCGATCACATCAAGCGCAGCACCCACGAGCTGGCAGATAGTGAGGGCAGCGAGTTTTTGCGCACGCACCCTGTCACCAACAGTCGCATTAGCAGGACGCGCGCTTGGGTGCGGGCGCAGGATGCCGCAAATGGCAAGCGCGATACACTGGCCTTTCAGGTGATCAAGCAGCGCCTTGCGGTGCTCTATAGCAGTAATTGGAATACCTTGGCGCGCGACTACCGCGCTAAGTTGCAAAGCAGCCCGAACAGCACCCCCATACAGTATGGCTTGGCGTTGATTCAGTATCTGCAACAGGATGCCCAGGCCGCCGCCCGCACCCTGAGCCAGATCGACCCCAACGATCGCCAGCAGGTGTATGTGGCGCTGCTAGGGGCGCAGATCGCTCAGGAGATTGACTTCGATCAGGCGCGGGTGCAATACGATCAGCTGATCGACAATTACCCCTACAACTACCCCATCGTGCTGGCCTACACCGATGCCTTGGCGCAGCGGGGCGAGTACGCCCAGGCCATCGTGATCTGGCGCAACTATCTTGAGCAGGCGCAACGCCCAGAGCGATCGGGCTTTCACGCCTTGGCGCTGGCACAGCAAAAACTGGGGCGAGATGTCGAGAGCGATCTGAGCCTGGCCGAGTATGCATTCTGGGCCGAACAACCGCAGGAGGCGGCACGCCATCTACAGCGGGCATTGCAGCGCCCGAGTGTGACCGCCGATCAGCGCAGGCGGATCCACATCAAGCGCGCGCAGTTCGAGCGCGCCCTGAACCGCCCCGAGGGGGTGTTTTACTTAACACCTCTGATAACCTACTTTAACCTTATTAACTTCAGCTAGGTCAATTTCA
>CAZROX010000007.1:19232-25767 GCA_964601845.1 uncultured Halothiobacillaceae bacterium | reverse complement strand
TATAGCTTAAGGCGCATCGGTTTGTGGGCCAGTTGCATACACCAGAGAGTCTGGCACAGATGAGCGATGCTCAGGCAGCCACTGACAAATCCACCCAGTCCACCAGCTTGAGCGGCAAGCAGTTGGTGGAGACTCACCGCCTCGCTGCTGTTGTTTCGATATGCTGCTAGACTCATCGAAGCGCAGCCATTCACGTGACAAGTCGGAGCACAGTCGCAATGACCAGGAAAAAATTTAACCAGCCGTTGGGCGGTAATGAGATGCCGCGTTTTGCAGGCATTGCCTCCATGTTCAGGTTGCCCACGCAGCCTACCGCAGCGGGGCTGGACATCGCGCTGGTGGGCGTGCCACTGGATATCGGCACCAGCAACCGGGGTGGCAGTCGCTTTGGCCCTCGCGAGATTCGCTGTGAGTCAGTGATGGTGCGACCCTATGGCATGTATACCCAGGCGGCGCCCTTTGATTCGTTTCAGGTAGCAGATATCGGCGACGTACCCTTGAATGCGTTCAACCTGCACGACTCCATTGGCATTATCGAGCGCTACTTTGATGAGGTGCTCGCAACCGGCGCCAAGACGGTAGCGATGGGAGGGGACCACACGGTGGCCCTGCCTATCTTGCGCGCTGTGGCGAGGCAGCATGGGCCGGTAGCGCTGGTGCACGTGGATGCACATGCGGATACCAATGACGTCATGTTTGGCGAGCCGATTACGCACGGTACGATCTTTCGCCGAGCGATTGAGGAGGGGTTGGTGGACCCGCAGAAAATGGTACAGATTGGCCTGCGCACGACTGGCTATTCAGCCGCAGACTTCGACTGGGCGAGTGGCCGGGGTGTGCGTGTTGTGCCTGCTGAGGACTGTTGGTATCAATCACTACAGCCCCTGATGGCGGAGGTACGCCAGCAGATTGGCCCCGATACGCCAACTTACCTCAGTTTCGATATAGATGGGCTGGACCCCTCGGTAGCGCCAGGTACCGGTACGCCAGAGCCCGGTGGACTCACTGCCTCACAGGGTGTTGAGCTGATTCGCGGTTGCTGGGGTCTCAATCTGGTGGGTGCCGATCTGGTAGAGGTGTCGCCACCCTACGATACCTCCGGCAACACTTCCTTGCTGGCAGCCAACCTGATATTCGAAATGTTGTGCAGCTTTCCGGGCTGCCAGCGTGCCCGCTGACCCGGTATTTAACGTGTGGGAGACAACCGATGTGCCCGATTAAACAGGCGAAATTGCCAGTTGGCTTGAGCGATTGAGATAACTGGCGCGCCCGAGAGGATTCGAACCTCTGACCTCTGCCTTCGGAGGGCAGCACTCTATCCAGCTGAGCTACGGGCGCACGATTCAGATGCACGACAGGCGCATCATAGCGCAACCTTGCACACATCTTGCGCGTGTTTGTTTTTTTTTTGCCAGCTTGCTAGAATTGGTGCTGTTTTCGCGTTAGGTTTTTGATTGGTTCTCGCATGTCTGACCCCTCTGGTAACAACAATTTAATATCCGCTGTCGGCATCATGGTTGCCTGCTTTTTGGCGTTGGTGATTGGTATGGCAGAGCTGGCAGGCTACGTGTCCAGCTTTGGGGATGCGCCTATGAGCGACCAGCAGAAGCAGGTCATCGCCGAGCGTCTTGAGTTTGTGGGCCAGGTGCATACGCCAGAGAGTCTGGCACAGATGAGCGATGCTCAGGCAGCCACTGACGAATCCAGCCAGTCCGCCAGCTTGAGCGGCAAGCAGTTGGTGGAGATGCACTGCCTCTCGTGCCACACACCGGCGGTGGCCCAAGCGCTCGGTGCACCGGCTTATGGCGACAAGGCCGAGTGGGATAAGCGCCTGCAAAAAGGCTGGAACACCCTGTACGAGAGCGCCATCTACGGCATCGGCAATATGCCGGCGCGCGGCGGCTCCAGCTTGTCAGATGAAGAGATTAAAAAGGCGGTGCGCTATCTGGCGGGCAAATAACCTTGCATAACCTGCTGGACTTATCCCATATTCTCTGTTAGCATCCAACGGTCATGAGCCGACATCTTGTAAAAACCGACCTATCGCCTTGCGCGCAATCTCTGCGCCTTGGCCGTTGCACATCGCACGCCGCGCGACTGTTGCTCCTGCTGCCCTAGGGCAGTCAATTCAATACCCGGCGGGGTGACGCATCCCAATTAAACATTCCATTCTCTTATCTCAGAGGTTACTGCGATGAGTGCGAGCAATCCCACAACAGAAAAACTGTATATTTTTGACACCACCTTGCGCGATGGGGAGCAAAGCCCCGGTGCATCCATGACGCGGGATGAAAAACTGCGCATTGCGCGCGCGCTGGACAAAATGCGCGTCGATATCATCGAGGCGGGGTTTCCCTCTGCCAGCGATGGCGATTTTGAATCGGTGCAGGCTGTCTCCAAAGTCGTGCAACATGCGCGCGTGTGCGGTTTGGCACGTGCCATCGAGCGCGATATCGACCGCGCCGCCGATGCAGTCGCCGAGGCACAGGCGGGGCGTATTCACACGTTTATCGCCACATCCCCTATCCACATGCAGCAAAAGCTGTGCATGAGCCCCGATCAGGTGCTGGAGATGGCGGTGAAGGCCGTGCGCCGAGCGCGCAATCGGGTCGATGATGTCGAGTTTTCGGCTGAGGATGCGGCCCGCTCCGATATCGACTTTTTGTGCCGCGTATTCGAGGCGGTGATCGATGCGGGTGCCAGAACCATCAATATTCCAGACACGGTCGGCTATATCATGCCGGATGAGTTTTTTGCCATCGTGCAAAGCATCGTCAATCGGGTGCCCAATATAGATAAAGCCATCATTTCGGTGCATTGTCACAACGATCTGGGCTGCGCGGTGGCCAATTCGTTGTCGGCGGTGCGCGCCGGTGCGCGTCAAGTCGAGTGCACCATCAATGGTTTGGGCGAGCGGGCTGGCAATGCATCGCTGGAGGAGACCGTCATGGCAATCAAAACGCGCGCGGATTCTTTTGGCGTGCATACCGATGTCGATACGCACCAGATCGTGCCCACCTCGCAGCTGGTGTCGATGGTGACAGGTTTTGCCGTGCCACCCAACAAGGCGATCGTCGGCGGCAATGCGTTTCGGCACGAGTCGGGCATTCACCAAGATGGCATCATCAAGTCGCGCGGCACCTACGAGATTATGCGCGCGCAAGATGTCGGCTGGGAGACTAACTTGCTGGTTATGGGCAAGCACTCTGGGCGCAGCGCGTTGCGTGCACGCCTAGAGGAATTGGGCGTGGCGATCGAGAGCGACGAGGCGCTACAGATCGCCTTTGAGCGCTTTAAGTCGCTGGCCGACAAAAAACATGAGATCTACGATCAAGATCTCTTGATGCTCATGCGCGGCGATGAGGTAGATGCAGATGAGATGCAGGCACAGATCGAGTCGCTCAGTGCCACCTGCTCGCTCGGCGATGATCCCTCTGTGGTGAAGTTGTCGCTGCGCGTTGGCGGCCAGCTCGAACATGCGGTCGCTCATGGCGATGGCCCGGTCGATGCAACCTTTAAGGCGATAGAGCAGCTGTTGCAAACGGAGGCGCGGCTCGCGCACTACTCGGTCAATGCGATCACCTCCGGTGCGGATGCACAGGGCGAGGTGATGGTGCAGCTAGAAAAAGCTGGGCGGGTCGTCAGAGGGGTGGGGGTCGATACCGATATCGTGGTCGCCTCGGCAAAATCCTATGTCGATGCGGCCAATAAGCTGCCACAGCAGATGGCGGTGACCCACCCGCAGCAGGGCGCGATCTAGATGGCCTACAGCCAGTCGGCGCAGCGTGCCTACCTGGCCAACATGGGCATTGATGTCTGGCGCGAGCGCGTGCCAGCTGCACCTGCCCAAGCGCACGAGCTGCCGCCTTGGCAGCTCGATTGCAGCGCCCTGAGCGCTTGGGTCTGTCAGGAGCCGGTTTGCTGGCAGCGCACGCCGCGTGCGCTGGGCAGCGGTCTGTTGGTGTTGTCCAATGGCTATGCCGATGAGTCGGCAGCGGGCTTTAGCGATGAGGCTGGCACGCTCTTTGGCGCGATGCTCAAGGCAATTGATTTGGCGGTAGAGGATGTGGCTTGGGGGCAGCTCGGGGCGGGGGATGCCCCTTTAAGCGGCGAGCGCGATCTGTGCGCGGTGCGGGTCATTTTACTGATGCTGGCCCTGCCCACCGCATGCGAGCTAGATGCCTATGTAGGCCGTCGTGCCCTTGAGGGGGTCTGTTGTCAAATACCGTTTATCGCCTCTTTGCATCCGGCATATCTGCTGGCGCATTCGGCAGCTAAGCGTGCCGTTTGGGAGGACCTCAAGCGCGTCTCAAGCTTGTTGCAATCGTCTTGAGCTAGCTTTTGGCGGGCGGCGGCTGGGCGGCGCGTAGTTTCCGCATTAGGGTGTCGTAGATTTTTGGATTGGCCGCCAGCAATTGCGACTGGCCCAGGTAGTCTTTTTTGTGATCCAACCCGCCGATCAACCCACCGGCCTCGCGCACAATCAGGTCGCCGGCTGCGACCTGCCACACATCGAAATCCTCGATCCACAGCGCATCGAGCCGACCGGCGGCCAGATAGGCCATATCCAATGCAATCGAGCCGCTTTGGCGCAATCCGCCCATCTTCCCTGCGATGTCGGAGACCAGGGAGGGGGGCATGGATTGCACGCCATTGGTGGCAAAAAAGCAGTTTGTTAGATCGTCGATGGGTGGCAGGCGCAGTCGCTTTTGATTCAGCCAAGCACCCTGGTCGACCGAGGCGCTAAATAGCTCTTGTCGTATGGGGTCGTAGATGACAGCCTGCTCGGTGTGACCGGCATGTTTGAGTGCAATCGACACGGCGAAGTGGCCAATTTCACGCAAATAGTTTTCGACACCATCGAGCGGGTCGATCACCCAGCACCAAGGGCTGTTGCCGACCTGTCCTGCGCTCTCGGCCAAAAAGGCGTGCTGCGGAAAGGAGCGGTGCAGCACTTGCATCATTTTATCCTCTGCCCGCATATCGACCTGTGAGTACAGACGGCCTGTTGGGCTCAGCTCCGGCGTGAGGGTATGGAGCCGATCTATGTGACGCAGGACAACCTCGGCGCCCTCACGTGCGGCGCGTATCGCAATATTGAGTGTCGGGTGCATGGTGTGCGATCTGTCGATCTAGTGATGGGATGGGCATCGCCTCTTTCGTCGCGAGCGATGCCACATTATATATCGCTGTCGGTGCCGTATGTGCCCCCGTTGCCTATGGGTGCAGCATTGCATGGCCACTATTGCTATCATGGCGTTTTTTGTGGCAATGTACATGGATTCCCATGTCCATTTATCTGTCAGAGGCTTTTTGATCAACCATGATGTTAGATAACATACCGCGCGCTGCCAGCGATGAGATTTTTGCCGTCAACCTGGAGTATCGGCAGGATGAGCGCCTGCACAAGATCAATCTTTCCATCGGTGTCTATATCGACGATGCGGGTATTACGCCTGTTATGCGTGCGGTCAAGCAGGCCGAGGCGGTATTGCTCGAAAACGAGCAGACCAAAGTCTACACAGATATAGGCGGCACCCCAGCCTACGCCGAGGTGGCCAATAGCCTTTTGTTCGGCGCCGATTACGCACCGGTAGATAGAGGCCGTATTCAGACGCTACAAACGCCGGGGGGCACCGGTGCGCTGCGCACAGCCTTGGAGCTGGTCAAGCGCCATGTCGGCGATCAGCATGTCTGGGTGAGTAGCCCGACTTGGGCCAATCATCTGGCCATCGCATCGCGGGTCGGCCTGCCTATTCGGCGCTACACTTACCGCGACAGCCAAAGTCACAGCCTGGATTTTCCGGCGCTGCTACAGGATCTCTCCCAGGCGCAGGCAGGTGATGTGGTGATTTTGCACGCCTGCTGCCACAATCCAACCGGGGTCGATTTCGACACCCAGCAGTGGTTTCAGCTGGCACAGCTGTGTGTCGAGCGCGAGATCCTGCCACTGGTAGATATCGCTTATCAAGGGTTTGGCAGTGGTCTGGAGGCGGATGCCCAGGGGGTGCGCATTTTGTCGCAACACTGCGAGGAGTTGCTGGTGGCCAATTCTTTTTCCAAAAACTTTGGCATTTATAACGAGCGCACCGGCTCCTTGAGCATTCAGACAGCCACCGCAGACTCCACCTCAAATGCGATGAGTGAATTGCGCACATTGGTGCGCGCCAATTACTCCAATCCGCCCCAGCACGGCGCCTCTTTGGTCACGCAAGTCTATGCAGATCAGGATTTGCGCACGCTTTGGCAAACGGAACTCGAACAGATGCGCACACGCATTGTCGGTACCCGTCAGCGCTTTGCCGAGCGCATGAAACAAGCGCAAGATAAAATGAATTTTAATTTTGTTGCGAACCAAAATGGCATGTTTTCTATTCTCGGTCTCACACCGGAGCAGGTGGTGCAGCTACGAGAGCAACATGCCGTCTATGTGCTGAACTCCGGGCGCATGAATTTTGCCGGTGTCAGGGAGTTGCAGTTAGATCGCGTGTGCGAGGCTATCTGCGCGGTGATTGCCGATTAGCCCGCATGGGGG
>CAZROX010000007.1:0-19132 GCA_964601845.1 uncultured Halothiobacillaceae bacterium | reverse complement strand
CTCTTTGATCAGGTCGATATCTAGACCAAGGTAACCAACTCTTCCGATGCGGTGGGGTGGATGGCGATGGTGTCATCGAAGTCTCGTTTGTGCGCACCCATGCGAATAGCCACGGCAAAGCCTTGCAGCATTTCATCTGCGCCCTCGCCAATAATATGGCAGCCAATGATTTTTTGACTCTCGCCCACCACGATCAGCTTAATTTTGCAAAGCGCCTTGTTCTGCGTTATCGCGTAGTACATCGGTGTGAATTGGGTGTTATACACCCGTACCGCATCGCCGTATTGGGCGATGGCCTCCTGCTCACTACAGCCAATAGTGGCGATGGGTGGGTGGCTGAACACCACGGTGGGGATCAGCGAGTAATCTAGTTTTCGATCCGGTTGGCCGCCGTACAGCCGATCGGCCAGCCTGCGCCCAGCGGCGATGGCCACGGGTGTTAGCGCCGCTTTGCCTGTGATATCGCCGATGGCAAATAGATTTTCTACGCTGGTGGCCTGCCATTCGTCGGTGACGATAAAGCCGCGTTTATCTGTTTGGATGCCAGCTGCCTCTAAATTGAGCGCCTCGGATACAGGCTCGCGCCCGATTGCCCAGATGAGCTGATCGACCCCCTCAAACTGCCCGCTATGATCGGTTTTGATGAGCAGTTGATCTTGCGACCGCTCGACCGAGGTAATTTGGGTGTGGTCGTAAATATTAATGCCATTTTTACGGATAATGCTGGCCAGCGTGGTGCCGAGCATCTCGTCCATTTGGCGCAGTACTTGGCCGGATCGGACAATCAGACTAACGGTACAACCCAGTGCGTGCAACATGCAGGCAAACTCGACCGCAATATAGCCCGAGCCGACTATCAGCACATTTTTTGGCCGCTCGCTCAGCGACCAAAACTCATCGGATGTGATGCCAAGCTCGGCCCCAGGTGTGTTTGGAATAGAGGGGCGCATGCCGGCCCCTATCACGATATGCTGCGCTGTCATCACCTTGCCATTGACCTCGACACTCTGCTGGTCGACAAACTTGGCATGGCCGTCTATCAGTGTGATGTCCAGTTTTTGCAGTGATTTGAGATAGTTGTCGTTGAGCCGCTCGATAAAGCGGGCGCGCTTCTCGCACAGCTGGGGCCAGTTGATGTCGTAGGTGTCGGGTACATCGAAGCCGTAATCCTGGGCATCGTGCAGGGTGTGGGCGATATCTGCCGCGTACCACATGACTTTTTTTGGCACGCAGCCACGGTTGACGCAGGTGCCACCGAGTTTGTCCGGTTCAATGAGTGCGCAGCGAGCGCCGTGACTCGCCGCCTGCTTGACGATCGCCATGCCGCCGCTGCCACCGCCTATCGCTATCAGATCGTAATGACTTTGCATAAATTCCTGTTTGGTTGCTAATTCAATCGACGATCATACACGAAAGCGTGTTTTTGAGTGAACGGTTAACCGCCAGCAGACACGGCTGGCCGCCGACAACCACTCGTCGATTCAGAGATGTTTTTTGGTGATCAGCAGGCCGAATAAGACGGGCAGATACATCAAGCCCAGATACAGTGGCAAGCCGTGCAAGAAGAGATCCATGACCATCCCACCAGAGGCGGAGCCGAACAGGGCGCCGATCGCCCAGGCCATGCTGCAGGCGGTTGTGGCCTGTATCAAGTCGTGGCCGCGAAAGCGACTGCCCAGCACGCTCAGCACAGTGGT
Source organism: uncultured Halothiobacillaceae bacterium (assembly GCA_964601845.1). GTDB lineage: Bacteria > Pseudomonadota > Gammaproteobacteria > CAZROX01 > CAZROX01 > CAZROX01. Next base: position 17,435 of record CAZROX010000007.1, on the reverse strand, counting down.
GTAGATGCCGTAGCCTGTGGCGCCTGCAACGACCAGTATCGGCCACATCCATGGGGTGCCGATCACCAGTGGCGTCAGCAACAGGCCGAGCATGGTGCAGGCACAACAGGCGGCCAAGACCAGGCGTTTGGGGAGTCTGTCCAACAGCCAACCCAGCGGCAACTGCAACATGATATTGCCGATCAGCAGTGCGAAGAGGGTGAGGTTTGCGAGCGTCTCCGACATGCCGACGCGAATGGCGTAGAGTGGCAGCAGCGAAAACAAGGCGGTTTGGGTGATGGCCAGCGCCAGGATGGCACTCATCGCCAGTGGGCATTTTTTAATGAGGTCTAGCAGGTTCTTGGCCGTATGTTTTTCCGGTGTATTGCGCGCATAGAGTGCGCACAGCGGCTTTAAAATACTGTACATCAGCATGCAGGCCGTGCCGAGTATGAGCGTGCAGAGCAAAAAAGGCAGCCCGCCCTTGGTGCCGACCCAGACGATGGTGAATACACCAGCGGAGGCGCCCACCGCCGTGAGACTCGTGTAGAGCGCAACAAACTTGCCTCGGTGTTTTCGGCTCGGCAAGCTGCTGGCCACCGCCTCGCTGATAACCAAAATGGGTGCGGCGACTATGCCCTGTAACAGCCGAATGCCAAACCACGCGTAGATGTTGTCCAATAGCCAGTAGGCGGGCATGCACAGGGTGAACAGCACGATGGATGACAGCATCAAATTGTAGGGGCCAATTTTTTTTGAAACCAAGGGGACGAGCGGCGCGCTGAGTAGGATGCCCAGCGGCAACATGGCGGAGTTGAAGCCGATGGTGCTCGATGTGAATCCGCTGTTTGCCATCACCTGCAATAGCAATGGATAGCTCATGACAAAGCCAGTCGCAAACAGGGCGGTTGCGATTGCGACTAGCGCAAGCATGCTCGGTGGCAAGCTGATGTGAGAGCTTGAGGTAGACAAGATGTCTCATTGAATCTGTAAGGAAATTTTCGCTACTCTACAGTGTGCGCGCTGCCTTGGCAAATATTTTTATCGTGCGATGGTTGTTATTGCGTTATCGGGTATTTTTTTGCATATTGTCACTCTGTGTGGCATGTTCTTTTTGATGGGTAAATGGTGTTGATTCAGTTGCGTGTAATGGCCCGATGAGTACGACCCCCGCCGATATATCTGTGCGCGATAAACTGCATCGCCCGGTGCGAGATCTGCGCGTCTCCGTCACCGATCGGTGCAATTTTCGCTGTGTGTACTGCATGCCAAAAGACGTGTTTAATCGCGACTATCCCTTTGCCCCCCGCGCTGAGCTGCTACAGTTCGATGAGATCTGTGCTGCCGTGAGGGCATTTGTGCATCACGGTGTGCAAAAGGTGCGCATTACAGGTGGCGAGCCTATGCTCAGGCCGCGCCTAGAGCAACTGGTGGCGGATTTGGCACGCATCGATGGTCTGAGTGACCTCAGCATGACAACCAACGCCTCCCTCATGACCCAAGCGCGTGCCAGATCGCTGCACGATGCGGGTCTGCATCGGCTCAATGTTAGCTTGGATACACTCGATGAGCAGAATTTTAAGCGGGTGAGCGATGTGGGCTATTCGCTTAGTCGGGTGCTCGATGGTATCGAAGCGGCGGGCAGCGTCTTTGACTCGATCAAGGTCAACATGGTCGTGAAGCGGGGCATGAACGAGCAAGATATTTTGCCGATGGCGCGTTACTTTCACGGCAGCGGTCACGTGTTGCGCTTTATCGAGTTTATGGATGTGGGCATGACCAATGGCTGGGGGCGAGGCGCAGTGGTGAGCGCGCGGGAGATCATCGAGCAGCTCAGGGGTGAATTTGAGCTAGAGTCGCTGGAGCCGCAGTATCGGGGCGAGGTGGCCAAGCGATGGCGCTACTGCGATGGCGGTGGCGAGATTGGCCTGGTCACCTCGGTCTCCGAGCCTTTTTGCGATGACTGCGCACGGGCGCGTCTGTCTGCCATCGGCCATGTTTACACCTGCCTGTTCGCGGCCGAGGGCCACGATATTCGGCCACTGTTGCGTCCACTCGATGCGGACAAACTGTCCGATCGCATCGGTGCCATCTGGTCGGCGCGCGCGGATCGCTACTCGCAGATGCGGGCCCTGTATACCTACCCGCTCAAACGTGTTGAGATGTCGCGCATTGGCGGTTAGAGTAACCTGTGTGTTGACTAAATTGAGGAATTTTTGTGGAAGATCAGAGCAAAATTGAGTTGCAGGCGGCGGCTTTTCGCCAGTTGGTATCACACCTGCAACAGCACACCGAGGTGCAGAATATCGACCTGATGAACCTGGCAGATTTTTGTCGCAACTGCCTGTCAAAGTGGTATCTGGCCGCAGCCGAGCAACGCGGTATCGACATGGATTACGAGCAGGCCCGCACCGAGATCTACGGCATGCCCTACGGCGAGTGGAAGAGCCAATATCAAACCGAGGCGACAGCAGAGCAGCTGGCAGCCTATGCCAGTCGCGCCGCGCGCCGCGACTAGCGATCGGTTTTGAGACCCACCGATCCACCTTTTCTTATCGAGCAGGGTAAGTCGCTAGCCGCCTTCAACTCGCTGGGCATAGAGGCGCGCGCGCAGTATTACGCGTGCATTAACAGCCGAGACGATCTATGCGAGGCGGTGCGCTATGCACGCGCCCAAGACTTGCCGATGCTATTGCTCGGTGGTGGGAGCAATATCGTGCTGACGCAGGATGTGCGCGGTTTGGTGTTGCATATCAACACACAGGGCATCGCGTGTCTTGCCGAGCGAGCCGATGAGGTCGATCTGCGGGTGTGCGGTGGCGAGAGTTGGCATCAGCTGGTTTTACACTGCACCGATCGGGGTTTCCATGGGCTGGAGAATCTCGCGCATATCCCGGGGCGCTTGGGTGCGGCCCCCGTGCAAAATATTGGCGCTTACGGGGTTGAGCTGAGCGAGCATGTAATCGCGCTAGAGGTGGTGGACCTCCTCTCCGCCGAGGTGCACACCCTGAGCCCCGATGCCTGTGGGTTTGGCTATCGCTCTAGCCATTTTAAAAATGACTTTAAGGGGCGCTATGTCATTGACGGCGTGCATCTGCGTCTGTCAAAATTGTTTCGACCCAGACTTGAGTATGGTGCGTTGCGCGATGCGCTCTTGGGGCGCGATGTCGAGGCGTTACAGCCGCGGCATCTGTGTGATCTGATCGGCCATCTGCGCGCTCAGAGCATACCCGCCCCAAGTGATATCGCGAATGTGGGTTGTTTCTTTTCGCATCCTGTTGTTTCATCTGAAAAACTAGAGTCGATTAGCCGCGCCTATCCGGATGTTGTATCCTACCCGCTGCACGTAGGCTGCCATAAACTTGCGGCTGGCTGGCTGGTAGAGCGCTGTGGCTGGAAGGGCTACTCGCAAGATGGGGTGCAGGTATCCCAGCAGCACGCGCTGGTGTTGCTGCGGCGTTTCGGCAAGGGTGCCGATGCGCTCATGCGTCTGGCCGATGCGATTCGCCAGTCGGTGCATCAGCGTTTTGGTGTCGATCTCGATATAGAGCCTACCGTGTATTGAGCGATGAATTTTCGATTGCGGCCCGCACGGGTTGTCGGTCGGTCAATTAATTTTTGGAGTGTGTTGTGGAGCTTGCCGGTAACGAGATTTTTGTCCAGTCTCTCAAAGCGGAGGGGGTGGAGTTTCTGTTCGGTTATCCGGGCGGTGCCGTGTTGCATATCTATGATGCCTTGCATCAGCAACAGGATCTAAAGCATATTTTGGTGCGCCACGAGCAGGCTGCCACCCATGCAGCCGATGGCTATGCGCGCGCCACAGGCAAGCCCGGCGTGGTGCTGGTCACATCGGGGCCAGGTATGACCAATGCGGTGACCGGTATCGCCACCGCCCACATGGACTCCATCCCGATGGTCATTTTTAGCGGCCAGGTGCCCACAAAATTTATCGGCAGCGATGCGTTTCAAGAGGTGGACAGCGTCGGTATTTCACGCCCTTGCGTCAAGCATAATTTCATTGTCAAATCGCTCGACACCATGGCCGATGTGATCAAGCGCGCTTTTTTCATCGCCACATCTGGCCGCCCTGGGCCGGTGTTGGTGGATATTCCCAAAGACCTGACCGATCCGAGAGTGAAAATAGAATTCTCCTATCCGCAGGATGTTTCGATGCGCTCCTACGACCCCACCCCAGTCGATCACGCCGAGCAGATACGCAGTGCCGTTAAGTTGATCCTCGGTGCCAAGCGTCCGATGGTCTACTCCGGCGGTGGCGTGGTGATAGGCAATGCCTCTGCCGAGTTGATCGAGTTTACCCGTCTGATTAAGGCGCCGATTACCAATACGCTGATGGGCCTGGGTGCCTATCCGGCCAGTGACTCACAGTTTGTGGGCATGCTCGGTATGCACGGCACCTATGAGGCCAATATGGCCATGCACGAGTGCGATGTGCTCTTGGCGATCGGCTCGCGGTTCGACGATCGCGTCACCGGCGAGCTAGCGCATTTTTGTCCATACGCCAAGGTGGTGCATGTCGATATAGACCCAGCCTCCATCTCCAAGGTGGTGCGGGTCGATGTGCCGATTATCGGCGATGTGGCGACGGTCTTGCAGGCGCTGATCGCCCAGCTCAAGACGCGCGCAAACGACATACCCAAGTTCGATGATTGGTGGGGGCAAATTGCCAAATGGCGTGCGCTGGACTGCCTAAAATACGATCGCGATAGCGATAAGGTCAAGCCGCAGTTCGTGGTTGAAAAGCTATGGCAAGTCACAGGCGGCGATGCCTATGTCACCTCCGATGTGGGCCAACACCAGATGTTTGCCGCACAGTTTTATCCGTTCGACAAGCCACGTCGCTGGATCAACTCCGGCGGCCTGGGCACCATGGGTTTTGGCCTGCCCGCGGCGATGGGGGTGCAGCTGGCCTATCCAGACAGCCCGGTCGCCTGCATTACCGGTGAGGCCAGTATTTTGATGTGTATTCAGGAGCTATCCACCTGCGCCCAGTACGGCCTGCCGATAAAGATTATCAATCTGAACAACGGTTATATGGGCATGGTGCGCCAGTGGCAGGAATTCTCTTACGAGGGCCGCTACTCGCATTCATACGTCAGCTCGATGCCGGACTTTAAACAGCTGGCACAGAGTTTTGGCCACGTGGGTATGCGCATCGACAAGGTGGGCGATGTCGAGGGGGCACTGCAAGATGCCCTATCCGATCGTCGCTGTGTGTTTCTCGATTTTATTGTCGATCCAACGGAGAACGTCTACCCGATGATTGAGAGCGGCAAGGGGCATCACGAGATGCGCATGGCACCTGCGCGGGAGCTAGCCTGATGCAAGAACGCCACATCCTATCGCTCTTGCTGGAGAACGAGGCCGGTGCACTCTGTGCCGTCGCCGGGCTATTTTCGGCACGCGCCTATAATATCGAGTCTCTAACAGTCGCCCCGACCTCCGATGCATCGCTCTCGCGCATGACGATCGTAACGACCGGCGATCACGAAATTATCGAGCAGATCGTCAAGCAGCTCAACAAATTGATCGACGTGATGAGCGTCAGGGACCTGTCTCAGGTAGAGTGCATCAATCGCGAGTTTGCCATGATTAAGGTGGCCACCTCGGATACCCTGACACGCATGCATCTGATGCAGCTGTGCGATGTGTTTCACAGCCGCATGGTGGATGTGGGCGAGCGCTATTCGATCGTTGAGTTTAGTGGTGGCATTGATAAGCTAGAGGCGTTTGTCAGTGCAGTGGGAAAAGATAAAATTATCGAGACTGCCCGATCTGGGCTTATCTCTATGTCACGTGATGAAAACAACTTGTAAGGAGTGGAACGCATGAAGGTTTACTACGACAAAGACGCCGATATTTCAATGATTCAGAGCAAGGTGGTCTGCATCATTGGCTATGGCTCGCAGGGCTATGCCCATGCCAACAATCTGCATGACTCCGGTGTGCAGGTGGTGGTGGGTCTGCGCGAGGGTTCGGCATCTCAGGCCAAGGCGCAAGCGGCGGGGTTAAAGGTGTTGCCGGTTGCCGAGGCGGTCGCCAGCGCCGATGTGGTCATGTTGTTGGCGCCAGATGAGAATCAGGGCGATATCTATCGCAATCAAATCGAGCCGAATCTCAAACAGGGTGCTGCGCTGGCATTTGCCCACGGCTTAAATATTCACTTTAGCTTGATCGAGCCGCGCGATGATCTGGATGTGTTTATGAATGCACCCAAGGGCCCGGGTCATCTGGTGCGCTCGACCTATGTTGCAGGCGGCGGGGTGCCCTCGCTAATCGCCATTGCACAAGATACATCGGGCCAGGCGCGCGAGCTTGCGATGTCCTACGCATCGGCCAATGGTGGCGGACGTGCCGGTATTATCGAGACCACTTTCAAAGAGGAGACAGAGACCGATCTGTTCGGTGAGCAGGCGGTATTGTGTGGCGGTGTTTCGGCGCTGGTGGAGGCGGGCTATGAGACGCTGGTCGATGCCGGATACGCGCCCGAGATGGCTTACTTTGAATGTCTACACGAGCTCAAGCTGATCGTCGATCTGCTGTATGAGGGCGGCATCGCCAATATGAACTACTCGATTTCGAATACAGCCGAGTATGGCAACTATACCCGTGGCAAGCGCATCATCACCGATGAGACACGTGCTGAAATGAAAAAGATTTTGTCCGAGATACAGAGCGGGCAGTTCTGCCAAGAGTTTATGCAGGAGAATCAAACGGGTGCTGTTTTAATGAAGGCAGAGCGCAAGCGTTTGCTCGAGCATTCGATCGAGCAGGTCGGGTCGCGCCTGCGCGCCATGATGCCTTGGATTGCCTCGTCCGCCAGTGTCGATCGCAGCAAAAACTAGTTGTGACGCTCGACGGGTGCTAGCGTTTTGATTGGTGCTCGCAAGCCAGGCCAGGCACCGGGTGTGCGCAAGCGTAGCCGCGCAATCTATATCGTGCCGAATGTCATCACGATTTCGGCACTGTGCTCGGGCTACTACTCCATCATCTCTACTTTTGCGCAAGCCTATGAGCAGGCGGCGCTGGCGATATTTGTCGCCATCGTATTGGATCTGTTCGATGGTCGAGTGGCCAGACTGACACGCTCCACCAGCACTTTTGGCGCCGAGCTAGACTCGTTGGCCGATCTGTGTTCATTTGGTGTGGCGACCAGTCTCTTGGTTTATCAATGGGTGCTATCGACCCTGACAGACCAAAATTTGTCGGGGCTGGTCTTTGGGGTGGCATTTTTTTATTGCACCTGTACCGCTTTGCGTCTGGCGCGGTTCAATGTCGACTCAGGGCAAGATCGGCAATTTTTTCGCGGGCTCTCCTCCCCCGTAGCGGCCTTGGTTTTGGCAGGTACGGTGTTTTTGTCGGAGCGCATCGGCTACTCGGGTGCGCTGCTCACCTGGTTGATGCTGGGCTTTACGGTGTTGGTCAGCTTGCTGATGGTGAGCAGTTACAGCTACTTTAGCTTCAAGGCAGGCCTTCCACTCAAATCCTTGCGCAGTGCAATCTTGCTACTGTTGTTATTGTTGGTTTGCATGGGGTTATTTGGCCCGATGTGGGTATTGTTAACCCTGACGATAGCCTATGTGCTTTCCGGCCCGCTGCTGTATATTTGGCGCAGGTTTTTTCGATCCAAGCGGGTGCGCTAGTGCAATGGCTGGTTCATAGGGATGATTCGCTGCGGGCGTAGCATCGATTGCGCTGTGTGCCTGATCTTTTCAAAGCGTTGGAAATACCTGACCAGGGCACCTTTAGTTAATGCAAATACTTGCGGGATTCTAAACTCGGCGTAAGCCTCCTTGGCATTGCATATTACGAGATCATAATCCTAGGGTCATTGTTTGTTAAGTATCATAAGAGCCGACTTAATTCATATTTTAAATTATTCGTATTTCGTCGTTTGCGACCAGAAATAAAGGTAAGCGACGCGAGCAATGCGCCAAATCGTAAGGATAGACAGTGGAACCCCGTATAGAAGCCTCTATCGGTATCGACAGCCAAAGCAAGTTAGTTCATAGCAAAGCGGGTCTTTGTGCCAAAGCTGAGCACATCTTTGGTGCGGCGAAAGGCCAATTTGGAATGTACTCAGATCACATAGCGAGGGCTGGCTAAGAGCATCGCCATGCTTCTTGTCGCGCAGCGTTAGGGTCAGTAAAAGAAGATAAGCAACAGCCAACTTCTCTGTCCAAATTCTCTGTCAGTTTTCGTCTCTTTTTAGATATGTGTGCCATTTTTAAAATGAATAAATTTATCATCATTTTTTTATTATTAACTCAAACATCTGTTGCGTATGCCTCCGACATGTTAGGTGCGTGGACCTCTCCGCTACATGACCCCCAGTCAAAAAAAATCTTACTCTATGGCGCATCGGCAGCATTATTGCTGGAGATATTTAGAGATGAGACTATTGAACCATTTCAGGAGTATATGTCTACACATAAACCACTTGGCAAGTTATCTCAAATTGGCAACTACGCCGGAATGCTTGTGCCAAATTTATTATACGCAGGCTATATGGCCTACGATTGGAAATCAACAGGCTCACTCAAGTCTAAATCTAGCATGCAAAATATGCTAGAGGCCACTTTTTATGCTGGGGTCACAACTCAGATGCTTAAGTATTTGACTAACGAGGCAAGACCAACCGCTAGCAATAGCCCATCGTTTCCCTCAGGTCACACAACAACTGCCTTTGCCTTTGCTACAACGGTGGCACTAGAGAACCCAGAATGGAAATATTGGGCCTATGGGCTTGCTACATTTGTTGGCTTCAGTCGCATTAATGATAATCGGCACTATCTTCACGACGTTATTATGGGTGCAGCCGTTGGATCTGCATATGCTGTTAGCATTTATAATAGATCGCAAGAAGAACAGACAGCGTATGTGTTATCGCCAGTATTCATGCCGGATTATTTCGGTTACCGTTTCACCGTGAACCTTTAAACAGCATTAAAATCTTTATACAATTTTTGGGGGAGCTGCCCACAGCTGTTTGAGTCTGGCTATTAACCAACTGAGGGGTGCCCGTACGATCCCATGGGATGGCAGGACCATCTGTTGGTGTACAAGGTCTTGTTCCGCTCTTAGGGTTTTTGTGGCCGCTTACGCAACCTGTGTTTAGATGCCACTTGAGCGCTGGAAAGCGGTTTCTTGTATGAGGTGCGCATGACAAGTTTCATTGCGCTATCTTTTGGGCGATTATTACAATATGCATGTGCTAGACAATAAGCACGCATTATCCGACCTTTTATTGCATTTTGCTGCGTTTTAGGCGTGCTTTATTGATTCAAGATATTTGAGCTACTGCAAAGTGTGCGGGCATTTGCGATTGCCATCTGGATTCAGATTGGTTTTTGTCCTATCATGCGTACGACTTTTTGGTGGAGGTCGCATATTTTGCGAGCGTCTTTTTTTATGTGCTGCTACTGGATGAATACATTATGTTAATTGGCGTTCCTAAAGAGATAAAAGATCAAGAATACCGGGTGGGGCTCTCGCCCGCATCCGTCACCGAGCTGTGCCAGCGTGGGCACCGGGTGATGGTCGAGTCGGGTGCTGGTGTCGGTATCGGTGCGGGCGATGAGGCCTATCGCCTCGCCGGCGCAGAGATTGCCGATAGTGCACAGGCCGTTTTTGCCAGTGCCGAGATGATTGTCAAGGTCAAGGAGCCGCAGGCGGTGGAGCGGGCGATGCTGCGCGAGTCGCAGATACTCTACACCTACCTGCATCTTGCGCCCGATCCAGATCAGACGCGCGATCTGATCGCCTCCGGTGCGGTGTGCATCGCCTACGAGACGGTCACCTCACCCCATGGTGGCTTGCCATTATTGCGGCCTATGTCCGAGGTGGCCGGTCGGCTGTCTGTACAGGCTGCGGCGCGCGCGATGGAGAAGAGCAGTGGTGGCGCTGGGCGTCTGATGGGCGGTGTGCCCGGTGTCGATCCGGCTAAGGTGGTCGTTATCGGCGGTGGTGTAGTCGGCACCCACGCCATCCATATCGCCATGGGTATGGGTGCGGATGTCTGGGTGTTAGATCGCTCCAACGATGCCCTGCGCGCGCTCTGGCAGCATTTTGGCCGCGGGCTCAACACGGTCTACTCGACCGCCGATGCCATCGCACATCATGTGCGCCATGCGGATGTTGTAATCGGTGGCGTGCTGGTGCCCGGTGCCTTGGCACCCAAGCTGGTCACGGCAGAGCATATCAAAATGATGAAACCTGGCACCGTGGTGGTCGATGTGGCGATCGATCAGGGTGGTTGCTTTGCCACCTCGCACGCGACCACGCACACGGACCCGACCTATGTGGTCGATGATGTGATTCACTACTGTGTTGCCAACATGCCCGGTGCGGTGCCGATGACCTCGACCCACGCCTTGAACAATGCCATTTTGGATGGTGCGATTGCACTGGCCGACAAGGGCTACAAGCAGGCGCTGTTAGACGATGTGCATTTGCGCAACGGGCTGAATGTCTGCCATGGCAAGGTGTGTTGCCAGGCTGTGGCCGATAATTTAGGCTACGATTATGTCGATGCACTTGATATGATTGGTTAGGCACAGATTAGCTAGACTGTCCATTTAATTAACTATTTTCCCATGAGGTATTGTTTATGCCGTTGATGACCCCGAGTGAAGCTTTCGTCGAGACACTAGTTGCCAATAAAGTGACCAAGATATTTGGCATTATGGGCTCGGCCTTTATGGATTCAATGGATATTTTTGCGCCTGCGGGCATCGAGCTGATTCCGGTGGTGCACGAGCAGGGCGGCGCCCATATGGCCGATGGATATTCGCGTGTTTCCGGTCGGCACGGTGTGGTGATTGGGCAAAACGGCCCGGGTATCTCCAACTGTGTCACGGCAATCGCCGCAGCCTACTGGGCGCACTCTCCGGTCGTTATGATCACGCCAGAGGCCGGTACCATGGGCACCGGGTTGGGCGGGTTTCAAGAGGCCAATCAACTGCCGATGTTCCAAGAGTTTGTCAAGTATCAGGCGCACGTCAACAATCCCAAGCGCATCGCCGAGTACACCGGGCGGGCGTTTGATCGGGCGATGTCGGAAATCGGCCCAACACAGCTGAATATTCCACGCGATCACTTTTATGGCGATATCGACGTCGAGATCCCCCAGCCGATGCAGTTAGATCGCGGGCCGGGTGGCAAGCGGACGCTGGATGAGGCGGTTGCCCTCCTAGCACAAGCAAAATTTCCCGTGATCCTAGCGGGCGGCGGCGTGGTAATGGCCGATGGTGTCGATGCCTGTGTGCGCTTGGCGGAGGTGCTCGATGCGCCGGTTGCCAACAGCTATCTGCACAACGACTCATTTCCAGCCAGCCACAGGCTATGGTGTGGTCCGCTCGGTTATCAGGGCTCTAAAGCGGCGATGAAACTGATGGCGCAGGCGGATGTCGTGCTGGCGTTGGGTTCGCGTTTGGGACCGTTTGGCACCCTGCCACAGCACGGGCTCGACTATTGGCCCAAGGATGCAAAAATCATTCAAATCGATGCCGATCAGCGCATGCTGGGTTTGGTGAAAAAGATTTCAGTTGGTATCTGTGGCGATGCGCGTGCATCGGCTGAGGTGCTGGCCGATGCACTCGCGCAGACCGATTTGGCCTGCAGCGCCAATCGGGAGCAGCGCTTGCGTATCATCGCCGATGAAAAAGCGGCTTGGGAAAAAGAGCTGGATGAGTGGATTCACGAGCGCGACCCCTACAGCTTGAGCATGATTGAGGAGCAGGCGCGCGAGCCGGGCAACTACTTGCATCCGCGTCAAGTATTGCGCGAGCTGGAGCGTGCCATGCCAGATAACAGCATGGTCTCTACCGATATCGGCAATGTGTGCGCGGTGGCCAATAGCTACCTACGCTTCGATCGGCCACGTAGCTTCTTGGCACCGATGAGCTTTGGCAACTGTGGCTATGCCCTGCCGACGGTTATTGGGGCCAAGTGTGCCGCCCCCGAGCGCCCAGCTATCGCCTATTCCGGCGATGGTGCCTGGGCGATGAGCATGGTCGAGATACTGACGGCTGTGCGCCACAAGCTGCCGGTGGTTGGCGTGGTGTTCCACAACAGGCAGTGGGGTGCCGAGAAGAAGAACCAAGTCGATTTTTACGGCGAGCGATTTGTCGCCGGTGAGCTGAACGATGGCGGGCACGAGAATTTTGCCGCCATGGCACGGGCGATGGGTGCCGAGGGTGTGACGATCGATCAGCTGGATGATGTCGGCGCCCACCTGCGCCGCGCAGTCGATGCACAGATGAACGATGGCAAGACGACCGTACTCGAAATTATGTGCACGCGCGAGCTGGGCGATCCTTTCCGCCGCGATGCCCTGTCCAAGCCGGTACGTCATCTGGCCAAATACAAAAACTTCGTTTGAGGATGATTGCCTGCGTGTCGTCGCTTTGACGTGAGCCTAGTTACGAGGGGCGCGCGCGCTTGTGTGCGCTGTGCACTGTGCGCGCTTACCCTGTACGCCTCGTCGGTGGCGGCGGCCGATCAGGTGAGCGATCTGCCCGAGCAGGTGCGCCAAGCGCTGGAGCGCTTTAAGCTCGATGGCAGTGGGCTGAGTCTGTATGTGCAGCGCATAGGCGAGCGGCGGCCACTGCTGCAATTTCGTGCCAATACCGCCCGCAATCCGGCTTCGGCAATCAAGCTAATCGTCGCGCTGGCGGCGCTGGAAAAGTTCACGCCCGCACACATGATGCGCACCGAGCTGTACACCGACGGCGAGCTTGATAAGCAGTATCTCAAGGGCAATCTTATCGTCCGTGGCGGTGGCGATCCGACCTTGTCTATCGAGCGGATGTGGCTGTTGGTTCAGCAGTTGCGCCGCAAGAATATCGTGACCATCGCCGGTGATTTGATTATCGATCAAAGCCTATTTGAGTCGATTAACGAGGACCCCAGCGCTTTTGATAAGCGGCCTTTGCGCCTGTATAACCTGGTGCCGGCACCCTTGGTGGCCAATTACAATGTGACTCAGCTGCAATTTATGCCCTCGCGCAAGGGTAAGAGTCGGGTACAGGTCCAAATCTATCCGCCGATTCCCGGGCTAAAAATACACAACCGATTAAAACTGGGCAAGGGTCGCTGTCGCGGCTATCAGCGCGGCATTAGTCTGACAATGGATGAGCTGGGCGCACTGCACTTGGATGGGCGCTTTCCAAAACGCTGTGGCCACTATACCCTCAGTCGCAGCCTGCTCGAGAAGGAACACTATTTTTCCAACCTATTTCGCCAGTTGTGGACTGCCTCTGGCGGCACTTGGCGCGGCCAATGGCGACGGGGTTTGCTGGGGGAGGACAAGCTGCGATTGCTGGTTTTCAACTCCTTGCCACTGGGTGATATTTTGCACCTGATGAACAAGTATAGTAATAACTTGATTGCGCGCACGGTGTTTTTGCTGTTGAGCACAGAGGGCGACCCGCAGCGACTCGGTAGCAGTGCGGCATCGTTTCAGGCCATCGATGACTGGTTGCGCACACACGATGTGAAGATGCCCGAGCTGGTGATCGACAATGGTTCGGGCAGATCGCGCGATGTGCGCATCTCGGCGCGTAGCTTGGGCAAGCTGCTGGCGCTCGGTTGGCAGAGCCCCTATATGCCAGAGTTTATCGGCTCTATGTCATTGGGCGGCTTGGATGGCACCCTAAAAAAATATGACTATCACCCAAATTCTTTAGGGCGCATACACGCCAAGTCTGGCATGATAGATCATGTCAGTGCACTGGCGGGCTACTACTTTGCGCCGGATGGCGATCGGTATATTTTTGTCGTCCTGCACAATCAGACCGACGTGCATCGCGGTGCCGGGCCTGCGGTACAGCATGCGCTGATAGATTGGCTGGTGCGCGGGACGCAGTAGGTTTCCTCAAACATGATTGGGCTAATTTTTCTTGTGCGATAGCTCGCACAGAGGGCCTGTTTTGGTATAAGCTTGGCGGCTTAGTTTTCAGTAACATTTACGTGGCAGATAGAACCCCCTAAAAGATGGCTAATTTAAATCAGTATCGCAACATTGGTATATTCGCTCACGTGGATGCAGGCAAGACCACGACCACCGAGCGCATTTTGAGTCTGACCGGAAAAATACATAAAATCGGTGAGGTGCACGATGGTGAGGCGACCACTGACTTTATGGATCAGGAGCGCGAGCGCGGCATTACCATCCAGTCGGCTGCGACCAGTTGCGAGTGGGACTCGCATCGTCTCAATATTATCGACACCCCCGGCCATGTCGACTTTACGGTCGAGGTGTACCGCTCGCTAAAAGTGTTGGATGGTGGCGTGGGGGTATTTTGTGGTTCCGGTGGGGTAGAGCCGCAGTCGGAGACAAACTGGCGCTACGCCAACGAATCCGAGGTCTCGCGCATCATCTTCATCAACAAGCTCGATCGCATCGGGGCGGACTTCTATCGGGTGCTCAAGCAGGTTCGCGATGTGCTCGGGGCCAATGCAGTGCCGCTGGTGCTGCCGATTGGGCGCGAGGATCGCTTTGTCGGCATCGTCGATTTGATCGAGCGCCAGTCGTGGGTGTGGGATGATTCAAACGATCCGCGCAACTACACACTGGGCGAGGTGCCAGCTGATATGGTCGACGAGGTGGAGGAGTACCGCGCAGCCCTGATCGACTCGGTGGCCGAGTTCGACGATGCGGTTATGGAAAAATATATCGAGGGCGAAACCCCGACTGTCGAGGAGATTAAGCGCTGTGTGCGCAAGGGCACCATCTCCATGCAGTTGTTCCCCACTTTTTGCGGCTCGGCGTTTAAAAACAAAGGGGTGCAAGTGGTGCTCAATGCAGTGGTCGACTACCTGCCAGACCCCACTGAGGCGAAGCGACAGGCCGAGTACAACGAAGAGGGCGAACTGACCGGCGAGTATGCGGAGGTAGATGTGACCAAGCCGCTGCGTGCCCTGGCATTCAAAGTGATGGACGATCGCTACGGGGCGCTGACTTTCTTGCGCATCTACTCGGGCAGGCTCTCCAAGGGCGACACAGTGCTCAATGCCCATACGGGCAGGAGCGAGCGCATCGGGCGCATCGTCGAGATGCATGCCGATGAGCGCAAAGAACTCAGCACGGCTCAGGCGGGCGATATCGTGGCAGTCTTGGGCATGAAGGATGTCAAGACCGGCAACACCCTGTGCGATCCGAATGCACGCGTCACCCTAGACCCCATGGTATTTCCAGACCCCGTCATCTCAATTTCTATCAGCCCTAAAAACAAGGCATCGGTCGATAAGCTGGGCGTGGCCATTGGCAAGCTGGTGTCCGAGGATCCATCCTTCCATGTCGAGAGCGATCGGGACAGCGGCGAGACCATTCTCAGGGGGATGGGCGAGCTGCATCTGGATATCAAGGTCGACCTACTCCGGCGTACCTACGGCATAGATGTGGAGGTCGGTCAGCCGCAGGTCGCCTATCGCGAGACGATCACCCAGACGATCACCGATAGCTATACACACAAAAAGCAGACAGGTGGTGCAGGGCAATTTGGTCGCATCGACTACACGATCGAACCGGGTGAGACGGGCAGTGGCTATGTGTTTGCCTCAACTGTTACAGGCGGCAATATTCCACGCGAGTATTGGCCTGCCATCGAGAAGGGCTTTGGCAGTTGCCTACAAAAGGGTGTGCTGGCTTCCTATCCGTGTATGGATGTGAAATTTACCATTCAAGATGGCGCGCATCACGCGGTCGACTCCTCGGCGATGGCGTTTGAGGCGGCATCCAAGGGCGCCTATCGCCAGACGATGCCCAAGGCGGGGCCGCAGTTGTTGGAGCCGGTGATGAAGGTGGATGTTTTTACCTCCGATCAGTATGTGGGCGATTGTATCGGCGATCTGAACCGTCGTCGTGGCATCATCAAATCACAAGAGGCCAGTGTCAATCAGGTGCGCATCCGCGCCGATGTGCCCCTAGCAGAAATGTTTGGCTATATCGGCGATCTGCGCACCATGACCTCGGGGCGCGGTCAGTTTGTGATGGAATTTTCCCATTACACGCCTTGTCCTAAGAATGTCTCCGAGACGATTATCGCCGCTAGCAAAAAGTAATTGGCACCAAGTGGCACCGCTAGGCTTTACATTGTGATACGGTTGTTGGTACATTCAGCGATGGTTGCAGGTATCGCCTAGGTTTGCCTGCGATGATCTACAGTCTATATGGAGTGTGTGATCGTGCAAAAAAAATCCCTCAGTATTGATCCGCTTAAGTGTACCGGCTGTCTGCAGTGTGAGATGGCCTGTTCCTACGAGAATACCGGCGCTTTTAATCCGGCTCGATCCTATATCAAGGTGTTTAACTTTGAGCAAGAGGGGCGCTTTGTGCCCTACACCTGCACCCAGTGCGAGGAGGCCTGGTGCATGCGCGCCTGTCCTGTCGATGCCATCAGCGTCGATATGACAACCGGCGCCAAGGTGGTATCCGATGACATGTGCGTCGGTTGTAAGGTGTGCACCATCGCCTGTCCATTTGGCACCATCAACTACGCTCAGGTGACGGGCAAGGTGGTCAAGTGCGATCTGTGCGGCGGCGATCCGGCCTGTGCCAAAGCCTGCCCGACAGATGCCATTACCTATGTCGATGCGGACTGGACCGGCTACGATCGCATGCAGAGTTGGGCGGCCAAGGGGTTGTTGGCTAGCGAGCAGAGCTGATTGGTGGGCTTTATCGTCGCGCGATGCATCCGATACCGATTGGGCGTAGCGCGCTTATCTGGCTATCGGCGATCTAAGCGAGTGCTGCCATGCAACATGTAATTATCGGCGCAGGCCCTGCGGGTGTCGTGGCGGCGGAGACGATCCGCAAGGCCGATCCCAAAGCGATTATTAGGCTGTTTGGCGATGAGCCAGAGCCACCCTATTCGCGCATGGCGATCCCGTATTATTTGTCAGATAAGGTGGGTGAGCGCGGCAGCTATCTGCGCGACCCGGTGCATCATTTTGCCGCTCAGCGGATCGAGCTGGTGCAAGATCGGGTGGAGCGCGTCGATACACAGGCGCACCAGCTACAGCTGGCCGATGGCCAGGGCTGCGCCTATGACAAGCTGCTGATCGCCACCGGTTCACGCCCGATCAGCCCGCCGATCCCCGGCATCAACCTGCCGCAAGTACACGCCTGCTGGACCCTAGCCGATGCGCGCCGCATCATCGAGCTGGCACAGCCAAAATCCAAAGTCGTGCTGGTCGGTGCGGGCTTTATCGGCTGTATCTTGCTCGAGTCGCTAGTGAAACGCGGTACCAGCGTGACCGTGATCGAGACCGGCAATCGCATGGTGCCGCGCATGTTGGACGAGCGCGCAGGTGGTCTCTTGAAAAGCTGGTGCCAAGATCGCGGCATCGATGTGCGCACCTCGTGCAGTGTGCAATCTATCCAAGCCAAGTCCAATGAGTTGGTCGAGCTGGTGCTGGCAGATGGCGCGACCATC
>CAZROX010000006.1:11981-27052 GCA_964601845.1 uncultured Halothiobacillaceae bacterium | reverse complement strand
GGTTCACATGCTGCAACTGGCCTGCGAGCCGTACCCGACGCTGCATATCGACCAGCGCGAGCTGGCACTGTCGGCGCCCTCGTACACCATCTACACCGTCAACGATCTGAGAGAATCCTATCCCGATGCCTTGCTGGTGCTGGTGCTCGGGGCCGATGTGCTGCACCATTTTTCAACCTGGTATCACTGGCAAGCGCTGCTGCGCTCGACAGCGCTCTTGGTCGCCGATCGACCAGGTAGTGCGCCTCCCCAAACGAGCGAGCTGTTTCGAGCGCGCATGATTGATGCAGCTAAGCTGAGTGCGCCGGGTCAGATCGCCCATCTACCGATGGACGCGATCGCCCTGACCTCGACCCAGGTACGCCATGCCTTGGCAGGGGGGCAGTCGATTAAAGACATGGTGCCGGAGCCTGTCTGTCGCTATATCCAATCCAAACAGCTCTACGACAATCCGCTAGAATAGACATGGGTTATTACCCCTTAGCGACACAACCGATTTCACTGCATGATAGCGCTCGATAAGCTCATAAAAATCATAGAGGAGACGCTGGCACAATTTAAGGCCACGGACATACTCACACTCAATCTAACGGGCAAGAGCAACATGGCCGATGCCATGATTGTTTGCACGGGTACCAGCGCGCGCCATGCGCGCACACTCGCCAATGTACTGCTCTCAACGCTCAAGGCGCAAAAAGTGGTGCCGCTGGGTATCGAGGGTTTAGATAGCCAGTGGATACTGATCGACCTCAATACACTGATTGTGCACATCACGCTACCAAAAGCGCGCGAATACTATCGGCTAGAACGCTTGTGGATGGATGACGAATCCATGCCATGAGCCCCTATCACTGGCAACTACTAGCCAAGTTGTGCCGATCTCTGCTGATAGCCATAGCTTTACTCACCATTATCTCGGCCCTGTTACTATCTGGTCTACGCGCTAGCAAGCATCTACTCAACCAATACCCACATCTGTTACCCAGCATGTCTAGCGCGCTTTTGGGTGCGCAGCTGCATGCACAGGGCATGTGGGTAGACCTGAATGGCTGGCAATTTCATATTCACGCCGAGCGCATAGATCTGGTCACGACAGACAATCGACAGCTGCACCTAGAGGGCGTGGTACTCCACAACTCGGCTAGCTGGCCACCCTTTTCAATGCATGCTGAGAAACTTGCCTTTAGCACACCAACGGCTCCACCCCCTAAAAATGATGCCTGCCAGCCGGTTAACACTTGGGTGCAGCCCCTCAAATGGCTCAGAAACGTCCAGCTCGACCACACAACTTTGCAACTGGACCCTGAAACTGAACCGCTGCACGCCCGTGATCTACGCCTTGCCTACTACGATGGCAAGCTGCGCGTGCATGGCCTACTCGACACCCTAGAGGCGGCACAGCCTGTGACAGTGCGTTTAAACATCACCCCTGGCGAGGCCTTGTGCGACTGGTCCGCGCGCCTACATATGACCGGCCGCGCAATCAGTGTTCATCAGCTACATCACCGCATATCAGAGCTGCCATCACAAACTGCGATTCCGGTCGATGGACAACTGGATCTCGATCTGTGGCAGAGTTGGGACAACGGGCACCTAGAGCGTGCCGATGTCAGTTGGCATGTCGATGCCTTAGAGGGCACGCGACTGCGCACCGCTCAAGGCACAGCGCACTGGATCCGGCAAGCGCATGGCTGGCAATTGACGATCGGTGCAGATAACCTCACCAATCAGCGCGGCGACCAATGGCAAGATGTCGTGCTCCAGTTGAACGAACGCACCGAAGCGGCCGATACAACACGCTGGCACAGCGCCGGCAATCAGCTGCCACTTGATATGCTGGCCGACGCCTTGCAACTGAGTGAGTTGCTGTCAGGCGAGCCCCAAGACAACGCAAGTGGGTTGCCAGATCTGTCGGATGCGCAACTATACGGCCAACTGACCCACTGGCAGTGGTACGGGAGCAAGACAGACAAGACAATCGACACCACACAGTTTTCGGCGCGGCTGGACGCTGTTGGACTCACCGGTAAAAACGTGACCCTGCGCAACATCACGGGCAATTTGAGTGGCGATGCCACACAGATCAAATTCTCGCTCGATGCGCACAACGCCCATTTCAGCACGCCAGAATACTTTGAGTACCCGCTGGACTTAGCGACACTCCAGGGCGACATCACACTAGAGCAGACAGACGATCAGCTGCGTGTACAGAGCACGGCCTTGGAGGCGCAGATTGCAGATGGCCATGTCAGTGCGCGATTTAATTTCACTCAGGGATCATCCAGCCCACCATATATAGACGCGGAAGTCAGCTTGCAGAACATAGGTGCCACCGAGGCACTGCAGCGTCTGCCACGATCGCTAGCACCGATTACAGCATGGCTTGAGCAGGCAGAGCTTGCCGGTACCATCCGCGAGGGCACGCTGTTGGTGAAGGGTGACCTGGTGGACTTTCCCGACATTGACAGTGGCTTGTTTGAAGCCCACTTGAACATCGAACAGGGCTACCTGACATACGCCGATGACTTTCCTAGTCTGCACGATGCCAGTGGGCAATTTCACTTGGTGAACCACTCGCTATCACTGAATGTGGATAGTGGCTACCTGCGAGACTCTCCTATAGAGCATCTGGTGGCCTATATACCCAATGTGGATACAGACTTGGCAAGGCTCACAGCTGCCGGTTCCATCCGCAGTAGCGGTGCAGACCTGGCACACTTTCTAGCCCAGCGCGGTGCACAACAGGCGTTAGAGCACATCATCGTCGAGGGCCAGTCACAGGTCCTATTCGATGCCACTGTCCCAGTTACCGAGGGCGCAAACGCGGGGGAAACGCAGTTTGATGCCAGCATCTTGTTCGATCAGCTAAGCCTCGCCCATCCACAGAAAGGGCAGGTTTTAAACCACATCCAAGGGCGTGCTACACTCTCGGACACCGAACAAATCAGCGGACAACTGACGGGGCAACTCCTAGGGCATCCGGTCAAAATCTATGTCTCACCAGCTGATCGGGGACCCTGGAGCACGCAGGTATTCATGGAGGCTCCCCCCCTACCGCTCACACAAGTATTTCGCGACCTAGAGCTGCCGTTTTATCGCAACATCACAGGCAGCTCGCCTTGGCATATCGAGATCGGCATCACACCCGTTCCCTCTCCAGAACATCGCAGTGTCATCAGCGCACGCGCTCACAGCAACCTGATCGGTACGCGCGTCAATCTACCTGTGCCGCTAGGCAAAAAAATCAATCAGCCCAAGAGGCTGTCGTTGTCCACCGACAGTGAACACTGGCAAGAGGATGGTCAGCTTCGTTGGCGTCTGGGTTATGGTCGCAATATCAACGCCGATATTCGCGGTGCCATCGAGGCGGCCAGCATCCATTTTGGCCCCGATCCGGCCGTGCTATCACCCGTTTACCCCTGGTATATCACCGGTCGCCTGAGGGATTTAAATATTGATTTATGGATCGATGAGATAAGCCATGCCGACCTATCTGTCAAAGAAGAAACGCGCGAGCGCCTCGCTATCGATATGCAGCTGATCAGGCCACGTATGGATGGCTTAGAGATCCCCCAGGTACAGCTATCGCTCAGCACCCATGAGCATATAGTGCGCATCGACTTAAATGGGCCACAAATCATAGGGCATGTGTTGATTCCAACGCCCTATGATGTATCCCGCCCGATCGATATCCACTTTGACCAGCTGGACTATGCCCTGATAAAAAGCATACCGAATCCAGACACCAGCAATATCCGCTTGGCGCACATACAAGATAAAACGTCCGCTATCAATCCAGAAGATATCGTGCCGTTTAATCTTTATATTAAACAACTCTTCAGCCACTCCCATCTCATGGGGGAGCTGAGCGTAAACGCGCGACATCAGGGGCGTAATCTGCATCTAGACCCCATCCTGCTCAAGCATCCACACCTCGATCTACAGGCCAGCGCAAGCTGGAATCTATCAGAGCATCCCGTGCGCAAAACACTGAGCCACAACAGCTCGTTCGAGCTTGCGCTGACCAGTGACAATCTACAGTTGCTACTAGCCGACTGGGGCGATAGCAAAGCCATACAACAGGGCGCGACCACGCTGAACACCACGTTGCATTGGCCCGACAAACTGCTCCGAGTAGACCCACCCTACCTGAGTGGCGATTTTAGCTTGGCAGTTTCCGATGGCACTTTGCCCTCCAGCAGTGCCGGTTTTGAGGGACGCGTGATCAGTTTGTTGGCACTGAGCGAACTTTCACGACATCTCCAAACCGGCTTTAAAGATGTCGTCTCAGACGGCCTACCGTTCAAGCACATCAAGGCCGAGGTATCGATAAAGGATCACAAAGCTTATCTGACGCAGGGCCTAATGGATGGTAGCTTTGGCAAGGTTGAGGTCAGCGGCTACTCCGATCTACTGGCCCGCATGCACAATTTCGATGTCAAAATCGTCCCATCACTCGACAGCACCATACCGACAATCACCGCCCTGACAGCTAGCAGCACGGCCCTCGGTGTACAATACGCTGCAATCAGCTATGCGGTTATCTGGGTGGCAAGAAATGTCTTTGGCACATCATTGTTCGATGGCCTAGCCACCAGCCAACACAAGCTGAGCGGCAGTTGGGACAACCCACACTATGAGTAATACGATTTTATTGGAGCGAGTGGGGCGGGCAAGCTTTGTTGCGACCCTCATACTCTGGCTATGCACAGCACCAGCGCAAGCCGAGGTGTTTGCACTCAGTGACGAGGATTGGGCACGCCCACCGACAGGTGAGCGCGTATTACAGCTACCCGCCATCAAGCGCGCAGCCCAATATTGGTCGCAGGATACATCGCGTCGCATCCTGATCTACCACCCAGGGGATGCGAAGAGCACACGCTGGGCAGCTGAGTTAAACGATTGGCTGGTTGCTTTGGGAATCAACAGTGATCGGCTGTCTCTGCGCATTGGCAGCGAGCCTGGGCAATTGCTGATAGAAGTCTTGAGCAACACAAAATAGGTGAATGAAATGACCACATCAATGGATATCGCACGTGCACAACTGTTCGATGCCACCGCTCTGAAAGAACAGGATTTATCTCAGGCGCTCGGCACGGTTTTGCAGCACCGCATCGATGCGTGTGATCTGTACTTTGAGTCGACGCTCAGTGAATCTTGGGCGGTCGAAGATGGCATCGTCAAACACGGTAGCCATAGTGTGCGCCAAGGGCTCGGCGTGCGGGCCATCAGCGGTGAAAAAACCGGCTTTGCCTACGCGAACGAAATCACCGCCCCGGCGCTCTTGAGTGCTGCCAAGGCGGCGCGTGCAATTGGCCTCTCTGGCCAAAATCAGCGTGTCTGCAGTTGGCAGGCATCCGCCGCCTCATCGCTCTACCCCGCGCTCGATCCACTGGCCCAAATAGACACCGACACCAAGGTTGGTCTATTGAATCATGCCGATACCTACGCGCGCAGCCTCGATTCACGCGTGATTCAAGTGATGGCGAATTTATCTGCCAGCTACAGCGTGATCTGTGTCGCAGGCTCTGATGGCACGCTGGTTGCCGATGTGCGCCCATTGGTGCGCTACGATGTCACCGTTATTATTGCGTCCGATGGGCGACGCGAGCACGGCAGATCGGGTGGGGGTGGCCGCCATCAACCAACCGCAGAGGCTATTCGCAAAGAGATTGAAATACATGCCAGTGAAGCGGTGCGCCAAGCACAGGTCGGGTTGTGTGCCACCACCGCACCAGCTGGTGAGCAATGCGTTGTGCTCGGCTCGGGTTGGCCGGGTATTTTGCTGCACGAGGCCATCGGCCACGGCCTAGAGGGGGACTTTAACCGCAAGGGCACCTCTGCATTTAGCGGCCGTATCGGCGAGCGCATCGCCTCGGAACAATGCACCGTGCTGGACGATGGCACGCTACCGGGCCGCCGAGGCTCGCTGAGTGTCGACGATGAGGGCACGCCCACACAGAGCACGGTACTCATAGAAAACGGCATCCTCAAAGGCTACATGCAAGATAAGCTCAACGCGAAGTTGATGGGCTGCAAGTCAACCGGTAACGGTCGGCGCGAATCCTATGCGCACCTACCGATGCCGCGCATGACCAATACCTACATGCTCAATGGCAAATACACCCCAGATGAAATCATCGCCTCAGTTGACAAGGGTGTGTACGCAGTTTGCTTTGATGGCGGCCAGGTGGACATCACCTCGGGCAGTTTTGTCTTCTCGGCCTCAGAGGCCTACCTGATTGAAAACGGCAAAATTGGCAAGCCGGTAAAGGACATCACGCTAATCGGCAATGGCCCGGATGTGCTAAAGCAGGTCTCGATGGTGGGCAATGACTTTGCGCTAGATAGCGGCGTGGGTACCTGTGGCAAAGAGGGGCAGAGTGTGCCGGTTGGTGTTGGGCAACCGACACTGCGCGTAGATCGGCTGACCGTCGGTGGCACGCAGAGTTAAAGCATCGCCTTGCGGCTTATCGCATTTCGCCCCAATCGTCATCGTCGTCTTCATCTTCTACCAGTTCAGATGGGCTAACCTCGCCATAGTTCTCGCTATAGTGGCTATTATCTTCATCACTCGGCTCTGACGGTACCTCCTCGTGCAGCGCCTCTAGCCCAAACTCCATCGGCACCGACACAGCAGCCGGGGTCTCCTGCGCAGGCTGATTAATGGCACTGTTGTTATCGGGTTCTGCCGCACCCAGATCAATCGAATCAAGTTTCTCAGGGTTTTTGCCCTCCAACTTGAATCTTAAACGCAAATCATTCGCCGCATCGGCGTTACGCAGCGCATCGGCCATCGAGATTCTATCCGCCTCTGCCAGATCGAATAATGCCTGATCGAATGTCTGCATGCCGATACGCTGGGAGCGCTTCATCAGATCTTTCATATCGTGCACATTGCCAGCGAGGATCAAGTCGGACATCAAAGGCGAGTTGAGCAGTATTTCAATCGCCGCACAGCGCCCCGAGCCATCGAGCGAACGCAACAACCGCTGCGAGACCAGCGCACGGACATTCAAGGATAAATCCAGCAAAATTTGCACGCGCTTCTCTGGCGGGAAAAAGTTGATAATGCGATCCAAAGCCTGATTGGTGTTGTTTGCATGTAATGTGGCCAAACACAGGTGTCCGGTTTCGGCAAATGCCAGGGCATGCTCCATAATCTCTCTGTCTCTCACCTCGCCAATCATAATGACATCGGGTGCCTGACGCAGACTATTTTTTAAGGCAACGGAGAAAGACTCTGTGTCGGTACCCACCTCTCGTTGGGTCACCAGACTGCGTTTGTGCGAATAGATAAATTCAATCGGATCCTCGATGCTGATGATGTGGCCGGCGCTATGCTCATTGCGATAATCGATCATGGATGCGAGCGTCGTCGATTTACCCGCACCTGTCGCACCCACCATAATGACTAAACCACGCTTAGACATGGCAATGTCGCGCAGTGTATCGGGCAAGCCCAAACTCTCAAATGAGGGAATAACGGAATGAATTAACCGAGCGACAACCGCCATGCTATTGCGTTGCACGAATGCATTGACACGAAACCGCGACATGCCGCGAATGCTATAGGCAAAATTACTCTCGTTGGTTTCCAGAAAACTCTCGCGCTGGCGCTGATCCATGATAGAAAACAGCATCTCTTGTACGTGCGCCGGCGTCATAGGCATATCGCCAACAGAGGAGATATCACCACTGACACGCAGTGCAGGCGCAGAGCCTGCTACCAAATATAAATCAGAGCCACCGGCATCGTACAGCTTGTGCAACAACTCGGTGATAGACAATGGGTATGTACTGGTCGTCTCTTCCACTGCTAGCCCCTAAATCAATGACATGCAGGCATCTGTCAACCCAGCTGACAGGCCGCAAAAACTACAGAGTGACAGCATCTGGGTTAGCGGCAACCTTTCTGGCTGTCTCTAGAGAAATCACGTTATTGCGGGCCAAGCGTTGCAACGCTTGATCCAGCGTCTGCATGCCATGTGAAGCGCCGGTTTGGATGGCCGAGTACATTTGTGCGACCTTGTCCTCTCGAATCAGGTTGCGAATGGCGGGTATGCCAATCATGATCTCGTGCACTGCCACGCGCCCACCGCCGTTGCGCGGTATCAGCAGCTGAGCCACCACAGCGCGCAGGGACTCGGATAACATAGAGCGCACCATCGCCTTATCGCCAGCGGGGAATACATCTACAATTCGATCAATCGTCTTGGCAGCTGATACCGTGTGTAGGGTACCGATCACCAAATGGCCGGTCTCGGCGGCAGTCAGCGCCAATTGAATCGTATCGAGATCGCGCATTTCACCAACCATGATGGTGTCTGGATCCTCGCGCAAGGCAGCGCGCATCGCCTGTGGGAACCCCTGGGTATCACGGAATACTTCACGCTGATTGATCAGCGAGCGCTTGTTGGTATGAATAAACTCGATGGGATCTTCAATAGTCAAAATATGCTTGGATTCATTTTCATTTTTGTGATCCAGCATCGCCGACATGGTCGTCGTCTTACCACTACCGGCGGGACCGACAATCAACACCAAGCCGCGTGTCAGGCCGGCAATTTGCTTAAATATGGCCGGTGACTTCAAATCCTCCAAGGTCTGGATACGGCTGGGGATGGTACGGAAAACAGCCGCAGCACCGCGATCCTGATTAAAGGCATTCACCCTAAAGCGCGCCAGATCAGGAATGGCAAAAGCAAAATCGATCTCTAAAAACTCTTCGTAAGCCTTGCGCTGCCGATCATCCATGACATCGTAGATGACCTTCTGCACCTGCTCGTGTGTCATCTTAGGGACACTGATGCGTCGAATCGCACCATCTACACGAATAATGGGAGATTCGCCCGCAGACAAATGCATGTCAGAAGCGCCATTTTCGACACTAAACTCAAGTAATTTTGTAATATCCATAACCGACCTTTAAGAACTGCCACACGCAACAACACACTCTACAACGATGCCGACTGTGCCGCCAACGCTCAACTGCAACCACTATAGCAAAACATACGGGCGCTTTCATTAGCGACCACGCTTACAGGGTACATATCAATGCCGAAAATGGCGTATCCCTGTGAATACCATAGCGATGTTATGACGATCTGCTGCGGCAATCACCTCGTCATCCCTGATGGAGCCACCTGGCTGCACCAGCGCGCTAATGCCCCTATCCGCGCAGGCTTCGATCATATCTGTAAAAGGGATGAATCCATCGGATGCTAGCACCGAGCCTGCAAGCGCATGCTGGTTTTCCTGCGCGCTTTGCGCACCGACTTTAGCCGCCAGTATTCGACTCGTCTGCCCCGACCCGATACCCAACACGACCTCGTTTTGGCAGTAGAGCACGGCATTGGAGTGCAAAAAGCGCACCACGCGCCAACCACAAGACAAATCCCGCCACTGCTCAGCACTGGGCTGACGCTGGGTCACCACCTGCCAAGCTTGCTCATCGACTGGCACACTGTCGGCCTGCTGCAATAACATCCCACCACCGAGGCTGCGCCACATAAGTGCAGGGTGCGCTGATCCTGGATCAGTGCCGACATCTAGCAGCCGGATGTTGGGCTTCTGCTGCAAAAGGGTCACTGCATCTGGCTGAAACCCAAAGGCAATCACCACCTCTGCAAACTGAGTGCTCACAATCGCTGTGGCTGTTTCTGCATCCAACATGCGATTAAACGCGATAACGCCGCCAAAAGCTGAGGTGGGGTCTGTCCGATATGCCCGCTCATAGGCTTGCGCCAAGTCACTGGCACAGGCCGCACCACACGGATTGGCATGTTTCACAATAATACAAGCTGGCGCTGCAAACTGCTTGACACACTCCAAGGCCGTATCGGCATCGAGCAGATTGTTGTAGGACAAGTGCTTCCCCTGCACCTGTATAGACGCGCCGATAGATGCCTTTGGCTGGTTGTCCGTATGATAGATGGCGGCTGTTTGATGCGGGTTTTCGCCGTAGCGCAACACATGGCTCCGATGTACCTGTAGGTTCATGGTCTGCGAAAATGCAGATGGCTCATCCTGCGCATCGTCACCCAAGGTGCCAAAGTAATTCGCCACTGCATCTTCGTAGCGCGCGCTGGCTTCAAATGCACGCGCCGCCAAGGCGCGACGAGCTGCCATATCGAGCGTGCCCGACTCAATGCCCTCAATCACGCTCTCATAGTCATCGACACAGCTGACAACGATCACATCGCGATAATTTTTAGCGGCCGCCCGCAAAAGTGTCACCCCCCCGATATCAATATTTTCGATGGCCCGATCGTGATCGCAACCGCCGGACACCACATCGGCAAAGGGATAGCAATTCACCACCACCAGATCAATCGGCGCGATATCGTTCTGGGCAAGAAAATCATCGTCCAGCCCGCGACGCGCTAAAATGCCGCCATAAATTTTGGGGTGGAGTGTTTTGAGCCGCCCACCGAGGCTGTCGGCCAAGCCGGTATAGGCGTCGATTGAGCGCGCGGCCACACCGGCATCGGCCAGCGCGCTCACGGTGCCATCGGTTGCCAAAATATCGACCTGCAACGCTTGTAGTCTGCGTGCAAAGGGCAAAAGATGTGTTTTGTCGAACACGCTGATGAGTGCTCGCTTGGGTTGAAAAGATTCTGTCGTCATATAGGTGGCGATCAATCGATTGCGTGTTGCTTGAGTTTTTTGCACAGGGTGCCACGGCTGATGCCAAGGCAGGCCGCAGCACGCGTCTGATTGCCCTCGGTCCTCTGCATCACGATGCGTAACAAAACGCTCTCCACCTTGCCCATGACCATCGGGTACAAGCCGATGGGTTCCTCTTTATCTAGCAGCAAAAAATACTCCTGCAGCTCGGACTCCACACAGCGTGCCAGGCTATCTGGTTGCGCCTTGTTCGGCTTAGCTGCCATCAGGCTACCTGTGCCATTAAATAATTATCACCTTGAAAATAATCCTGTACCATCTGAAGTTGCAGCTCACGACAGTCGATTGTTTGTATGGTGCGCCTAAAGTTTGCGCTACTCGGATGTGACTTACAGTACCAAGAGATGTGTTTTCGTGCCACTAGTACACCAGTCCGCCCCCCGTAGAACTGATGGAGCTGGCGCACATGCGCCAACAATACCTCGCTGACCTCCAGCCGTGTCGGCGGGGGGGCGACTGATCCTGTCTCCAGATAATGTGTGATCTGGCGAAATATCCAAGGATTCCCTTGGGCGGCCCGGCCAACCATTATGCCATCGGCACCTGTGTAATCTAACACGCGGCGTGCATCCTGCGGGGTGCGTATATCGCCATTGGCAAATACCGGTATGTCGATGGCAGCTTTGATAGCCGCGATTGTATCGTACTCGGCGCAACCGTTAAATCGATCCGCACGCGTGCGACCATGCACCGCCAACGCCTGCACGCCACTCTCTTGTGCAATGCGGGCAATCGTCACACCATTGCGATTTGATCCATCGGGGCCTGTGCGTATTTTCAGCGTCACCGGCACCGGCACTGCGGAAACCACCGCGTGCAAAATACGCGCGACCAAAGGCTCGTCACACAGCAAAGCCGAGCCAGCCAGAGCGCGGCAAATGCGTTTGGCGGGGCAGCCCATATTGATGTCGATCATCTGCGCACCCGAATCGACATTCAGCTTGGCCGTATTGGCGAGCATCTGTGGGTCTGCACCGGCAATCTGCACCATGCGTGGCCCGGGCTCACCGCGATGATCCATGCGCCTCAGTGTAGGTGCCGCGCCAGCTAGAGCAGCATTGGCAACTACCATCTCAGATGCGGCAAGACCTGCGCCCAGCGACTTACACAGTATCCGAAACGGGCGATCTGTCACACCGGCCATCGGGGCCAGTGCCAGATTGCTGTTTAACTCAAAACCACCAATTTTTAACTTGGGCATAAATCTTTTCTGCACTCAGTTCAACTAAATAATCTCTTGCCTAGGCCTTATGGGTGCGCACCGGTGTGCGACGCCTCGGATAACAATGCCGACAGATGGGACAAACAGTACCATCACAACCCCGGGCAGTGCAATATTCGCGCCCGTAAAAAATGATCTGCAAATGCAAGCGATTCCACGACTGCTCGGGGAAAAGCGCTTTGAGATCCTGCTCGGTCTGCCCGACACTGCGGCCCGATGTCAGCCCCCAGCGCTGTGCCAGCCGATGAATGTGTGTATCGACCGGAAAGGCAGGATAGCCAAAAGCCTGACTCATAACAACCGAGGCAGTCTTGTGGCCCACGCCGGGTAGCGACTCCAGCTCGGCAAAACTTTGCGGTACCTGCCCATCGTACAAATCACACAAAATATGCGATAACTCCGAGATGGCACGGGCCTTTTTTGGTGCCAAACCACAGGTTTTTATGTAATGCTCGATCTCATCTGGTGCCAGCTGCATCATGGCCTCTGGTGTGCTTGCCCGTGCAAACAGCGCTGGGGTCACCTGATTGACGCGCTTGTCTGTACACTGAGCGGAGAGCAAAACCGCCACCAACAGTGTATAGGGGTCGTGGTGTGTCAGAGGCACATCAAACGTCGGGTAGCGCTTGTCTAACTCGCTTGCAATCCATGCCGCACGCTCTCGTTTTATCATGATTCCATTAGCTCATTCACCGCCTCGGCTTGGGCTACAATAGCCATTTAGCTCTCGTTGCACAACCTGTGTCGCGCCGTTTGATTTTGCACAAGAGGCCTTAGGCCAAAGAGTCAATCCCCACCGATGAAACCGCGTCAAAAACGCCTGCTAATCGTGGCCCATGCACCATCGGACAATACTCGCTGTCTGCTAGAGGCCGCCTTGCGCGGCGCACGCCATCCGATGGTCGAGTCGGTGGAGACCCTGTACCGCCCACCCTTGGAAGCGCAACCAGAAGATGTGCTGGCATGCGATGCCATTTTACTGGGTACCACAGAAAATTTTGGCTATATGTGCGGCGCACTCAAAGACTTCTTTGATCGCATCTACTACCCCTGCCTCGAACGCGCTGAGGGGCTATCGTACGGTCTTTATATCCGCGCCGGACTAGATGGCACCGGCACGGAGCGCGCAGTTGACAAAATCACGCTCGGGCTTAAATGGCGCCGCGTACAACCGTGTGTGCTCTGCCGTGGACAGTTTTGCGATGAGTTTATCGATCAGGTGGAGACACTCGGCCAGTCGATGGCATTCGGTCTCGATGCCGCCATCTACTGACAAATGCCAGCTGTGCCAAAAGTACTCGCGATATGATTCGTAAAATTGTGCTCTACGATGTCGCGCAGGATAACTGGCAAGTCTTTACCAACCCTGTGCACACGATTACAGTCACCAAGCGTACAGAGGTGATGCCGGCCCTGGTAAAAATTGAACAACTGGTTGAGCAGAACCAGCTGAGCGCCGCCGGCTTTATCAGCTACGAGGCGGCCGCCAGCTTCGATGCGGCTCATACAACCAAGCGCGATGCCAACTTTCCGCTGCTGCTATTTGGCCTATACGCAAGCTGCGATCGCTGCCAGCATTTATCGGACATAGCGCCCGTGCCCGCCGCTGTAGCGCGCACTTGGCAGCTGGACATTACACCACGCTGGTACCGACAAAAAATCGCCCAGATACACGCGGCTCTCGCCCGTGGCGAGTGCTATCAAATCAACCTGACAACGCGCCGCTATGCCAGCGGCATAGATTCTCCCTGGGGGCTTTTTTGTCAAATGGCACGCGACAAACCGCCCTATGCCGCCTATATAGAGAGTGATGACTGGGCACTCTGCTGTGCCTCGCCCGAGCTATTTTTTCAGCTGCAAGGCCAACAACTTATCGCGCGCCCAATGAAGGGCACGGCTAGCCGTGGCGACTCGCAACACGCCGATCTGGCGCAGCAAGATTGGCTACAAGGCTCCAGCAAAAACCGCGCTGAAAACATGATGATCGTCGATATGCTGCGCAACGATCTTGGGCGTATCGCCACACCGGGCACGGTGGGGGTTGAGGACATGTTTAAAATTGAGCGCTACCGGACACTGCTGCAAATGACCTCCACAGTGCGGGCGCGTACCGATGCGCGTATCAGCGATATCATTGCGGCGCTCTTCCCCTGTGCCTCCATTACCGGCGCGCCCAAAATTGCTGCCATGCAACTGATTGCCGAGTTGGAGGAGTCGCCAAGGCGCGCCTATAGTGGCAGCATTGGCCTGATAGAGCCTGGGCATCAGGCCCGCTTCAATGTGGCTATTCGCACGGCCTTGGTCAATCGGCACAATGCCAATGCCTGCTACGGTTGTGGCGGCGGTATTGTATGGGACTCCAATGCAGACGAAGAACTACATGAGATCACACTCAAGTCAAAAGTGCTCGATGGAGATTTGGACACCTTTCAGTTGCTGGAGACCATGCGCTGGAGCGGCCAAGAATTTTGGTTGCAAGCGCGCCATCTGACACGGCTATGCCGATCGGCCAGTATGCTGGGGTTTGATCTGGAACCTGCTTTGCTGCAAAAGTTACTAGCAAGCTATCGCCATGCTACCCCCCAACGTGTGCGCCTAATCGTGCATGAGTCGGGGCGAATGCAATTGCAAGCACAGGATATGCCAATACAGACACAGATACCGCGGGTTGCCCTGTCGGCCCACCCAATCGATGCGGGCAGTATTTGGCTGGCACATAAAACCACCATTCGTGCCCAGTATGAGGAGGCACTGGCCAAGCATCCGCAAGCGGACGATGTCATCTTGTGGAACCAGCGCGGGCAACTGACCGAGGCGACTCGGGCAAATATTGCTATAAAACAAGGGGGAGTCTGGCTAACACCGCACACAGATACGGGGCTGTTGCCGGGTACCCTGCGCGAGGAGATGTTACAAAACAACCAGCTAAAGACAGCACACCTGACAAAAACACATCTCAATCGCAGCGAGATTCAGCTGCTCAACTCGGTACGTGGCAGGCTATCGGTTGAGTGGCTCGACTAGGCTGTAGACTTTTCGCACACGCTCACGCCAGCGTTAAATTACACACAAAAAAATAGCCCCCTCAGAGAGGGGGCTACCTTCAGCACAACAACTGTAAGAGATCTTACAGAATGTCGTACTTGAGTATGGCACGAAT
>CAZROX010000006.1:0-11881 GCA_964601845.1 uncultured Halothiobacillaceae bacterium | reverse complement strand
AGCACAACAACTGTAAGAGATCTTACAGAATGTCGTACTTGAGTATGGCACGAATGTCAGTCGTATCACCCGCGGTTGTACTCGGGACGAAAGTCATCTTCTTCGCATCATATGCAACACTATGATACTCAAACCACATTGAAGTGCGATCACCCATGCTCCATGTGTAACCAAGCGTGGTAGATACCGCATTACGATCTGAACCATCGTTGTCCAGAGACTCATAGTGGAAGTACACACCACTTTCATGTATCAGATCAAGCAAGTAGCTGACCTTAGTGGCTTTCGTATTCACAATACCTGATGCAGCATTGGCATTGAAGTCTGCTTCCTGAGTCTGATAACCCACAGCGATGTCCAACCCTTCAACCATCGTGTTCTTGTAGGAAAACGCGGTGAGTGGTTTGGTATCGCCAACAATCTGACCAGCGGTTGTTGAGGCAGTACCCCTTCTGTTGGTGCTTGAAATAAAACCAAGGGCAACATAGTGCTCAGGGACTGCATAAGACAAGCCAATTTCGTACTCATCAAGAGCCTCACTATTGCCGGCGGCGTTTGTAGAAGACCCATCCATTACAAGCGCTAGACCAGCAGAAAAGCCATCACTGCGATCACCAAACTGGAGACCTACGGTGTGATCTGTGCGACCACGATAAGAAACCATAGCGAAACCACTACCCCACCAAGGAATATCAGCAGGCCCGACCACATAGTCATAAAAGACGTGATATGTCTGACCGACAACAATATCCACTGAATCATTCTTTACACCAGCGTAACCATGGCGAATCGTGCCAAGAGCTGCGGCATCACTGTCAGTATTGATGCTCCACTCAATATGACCATAACCGTTCCAGTCGCCCATAGCAGCGCTTTCACCACGAACACCAAAGCGAGATGCTTGGTTGCCAATTGTCGTATCACTGGCAATCTTATTTGATGTTTTGCTTTCAGTGACTGTAGCAGCACCAGTACCGCGACTGTAAGTCATAGTATCTTCAGTGTGAGCCCGAAGACCAACACGCAAACTGAGATAAATCTCACCGTTGTGGCCATCGATTTCACCCAACATCATTGCCGAGGAAACCCCGGGTAATGCCATAGTGCCAGCTAGTGCTAGCGCCAATGCTTGTTTTTTGAAATTCATATCTAAATTAACTCCGTAAATAACTAAAAAAATAACAACTCGGGCCGGTGACCGATCGACTAAAAACCCAAGTCACTCAGAACCGCCTGACCAAAATTATATCAACCCATTGCAAAAAAGCAACCCCATCAAAATTAAATGTTTTTTCACGCCAAATAGAGGCAATTACCGGCAGTTTGCTTGGGGCAGATCGACCCTTAAAACCGGTATGTCTTACAAGCCGAGCTGGCTCCACAAGTCATCGACTTTTTGTACGACAGAATCGCTCATGCGAACAGGCAGCCCCCAGGTGCGCGTCGTTTCACCGGGCCACTTGTTGGTCGCATCGATACCCAGCTTAGAGCCTAGCCCCGCACTGGGCGAGGCAAAGTCGAGATAGTCGATGGGGGTGTTCTCCATCATCACGCAATCGCGTGCAGGATCCACGCGCGTCGAGAGCGCCCAAATGACCTCGGGCCAAGCCCGTATGTCGATATCCTCATCGACCACCCAAATAAACTTGGTGTACATAAACTGGCGCAATAGCGACCACACGCCCATCATCACGCGCCGCGCATGGCCCGGGTACTGCTTGCGCATACTGACGATCGCCACCCGGTACGAGCAGCCCTCTGGCGGCAAGTAAAAATCGATAATCTCCGGAAATTGACGCGTCAAGATCGGCACAAACAATTCGCACATCGCCAGCCCCAACATGGCAGGCTCATCGGGTGGCTTTCCGGTGTAGGTGCTGTGATAGATCGGTTTATCGCGCTGTGTGATCGCCTCAATGGTGAACACAGGGAAGCGCGCCTGCTCATTGTAATAACCGGTGTGGTCGGCAAAAGGCCCCTCCAGCGCGCTGTCATTTGGGTGCAATACTCCCTCTAGCACAATCTCGGCCGATGCGGGCACCAGCAGGTCGGATGTGACACAGCGCACCAGCTCTGTGGGTGCCCCCCGCAACAAACCGGCAAAGGCATGCTCTGGCAACTGATCTGGCACCGGCGCCACCGAGGCCAACACCGTGGCGGGGTCTGCGCCCAAGACCACGGCGACCGGAAAGGGCTTTTCGCCATGCTGGGCGCACCAAGCTTGATGCTGCAAAGCGCCACCACGATGCGCCAGCCAACGCATGATCACCCGGTTTCTATCCAGCACTTGCTGGCGATAGATCCCCATGTTCTGCACCCCGCTGACGTGGTCGCGCGTCACGACCAAGCCCCATGTAATAAGTGGCGCCACATCGTCGGGCCAGCAGGTTTGAATGGGGAAGTCACCCAGATCGACCTCATCGCCTCTGAGCACATGCGTCTGACAGGGTGCCTTGCGCACCCGCTTGGGGCGCATCGCCAGCACGCGCTTAAACAGCGGCAACTGCTCCCACGCGGATGCAAAACTGCTCGGCGGCTCTGGCTGACGCAAAAATGCCAGCAGCTCGCCAAGCTCGCGCAACTGCGCAGAAGATTCTAGGCCAAGCCCCATCGCGATGCGCTCCTCGCTGCCAAACAGATTGGCGAGCAGCGGCACGCGGGTGCCGTGGGGCTCACTGAGCGACTCAAACAACAATGCGGGGCCACCGGCGCGCAGCGTGCGATCGCAGACCTCTGTTACCTCCAAATAGGGATCGATGGTCTGGCCGATACGCTTGAGTTGACCGAGTTGCTCCAGCTTGGCGATAAAATCGCGCAGATCGCGGTATTTGACTGGCACAGCTTAGGGCACCAGCGGTATTAAATTGAGCCCAGCGCGCTCATCCAAGCCAAACATAATGTTCATGTTTTGTACCGCTTGCCCAGCTGCACCCTTAACCAGGTTATCCTCGACCACCAAAATCACTAGGCGATTCGATTGTTCCAAACGCTGCAGGGCGATGCGACAGGTGTTCACCCCACGCACCGAGCGCGTCTCGGGGCAAGTGCCAGCTGGCATGACATCGACGAAAGGCTCATCGGCAAAACGGCGCTCGTACAGTGCCTGCGGGTCAATATCCGCACTGAGCTCGGCGTAGAGTGTGGCATGCAGGCCGCGAATCATCGGCACCAGATGCGGCACAAATGTCAGGCCAATCTGATCTGTGGTGCAATGGCTCAGCGTTTGCACGATCTCCGGCTGATGGCGGTGCCCCGCAACTGCGTAGGCGCGAAAATTATCGGCACTCTCGCTGAGCTGCGTGTGCACATGGGCGTTGCGACCAGCGCCACTAATACCGGACTTGGCATCTGCGATCAACCGCGTGCAATCGACGATACCGGCCTCCAGCAATGGCAAAAAACCGAGGGTAATCGCCGTGGGGTAACAGCCCGGATTAGCCACCAAAGCGGCGGCAACAATCGCCTGGCGGTTGAGTTCCGGCAGGCCGTACACCGCCTGTTGCAGCAACGCGGGCGCGCTGTGCTCACACCCGTACCAGTGCGCAAAAGACTGGGCATCGACCAAGCGAAAATCACCCGACAGGTCAATGACCCGCGCACCAGCCTCCAACACAACCGGCGCCCACTGCATGGCCACACCAGAGGGCGCGGCAAAGATCACCAGATCGACGCTGTCCCAGCGCGCATCATCGAGTGCGCAAAAGCTAAGATCGACCCACCCTCTCAGATGCGTAAAATGCTGCTCGATCGGATCGCCCGCCGCACGCTGACCGGCAACAAAGCCGATCTCTACCTGCGGGTGTGCCAATAAAAGACGCAATAGCTCAACGCCACCGTAACCACTGCCCCCGACTATGCCAACACGCACCATATCCATTGGGCCTAGGTCACCAGCGGCAGATTGTCGCGCCGCCAGGCCTCGATACCCCCACCGAGCACATAGGTTTCTTCAAACTCGTTGGTGCGCAGCAGCGTGCGTGCCCGCCCGGCCTGCGCCCCGCGCTGACAGCAAACAATCACTGGGCGGGCACGGAATTTTTTAAGACGCGGCAAGGCGCCGGCTAGCTGATCGAGTGGCACATGCTGCGCGCCGACCACATGCCCGCTGTTAAACTCGTCTTTTGTGCGCACATCCAGCAACAGCGCATGGCGATCGTTTTGCATGCGCACCGCATCGGTGGTAGATAAACTGTAGCGCCCACTATCTGCCCGGCGATACTCGGTGTAGAAAATGACGCCGAGCGCAAGGCCCAGCAACGCAAACAGCGTCGGGTGATTGCCAAAAAATTCGATGTACTGTGACATGGGTATACCAACAAAAATTAACCGACGACACCCTTGGCATCGTCACATGTTTAATCTGTACGGCGAGATGGTTGATCTGCCGTGCGAAATACATTCATCCTGGATGTTTAAACTAGCACTAATCCGTGCAAACGGGCCGTTCGTACCGCTCGCATAGCTTTCGCGTACAAGCCGCCGCTTCGTTTGGGCCGACACTTTTTCGGCAATTGTTACACCCATCGAAAAACGCTTGGCAATTCTCCGGGACCAGCGCTTTCCAACTGTCGCTATTAAATCTTTGCCCTAGCTCGTCTCGCGCCTGTACCGCTCCAGTGTTGCCATCGGCACCCAGCTCAACTGGCGACTCCGAATCATTACGTGAACACAAGCTCCCCAAAACGACTGCTGACGCAGAAAAAATGATCACGCCGATCGCGATGGCCATGGATTTATTCACAGCCGCAAAGAATAGCATAAAAATTATTCTGCCGCGATTTTATAGGGGATAGGGAGAGGACACTTTCGCTTACAATCACCCTTCGGGTCTAGGCGCTCCCAGATCACTTGTTTAATAAGCGGCGCTCAACAATATCCAGCCATCGGTTACCCCCTAGCGACACGGCAACACCATGATCACACTTGCAATCGTACTGGCACTGGCGCTGGATCTCTGCTTGGCCGAGCCACGCAGATTACACCCGCTGGTGCTGTTCGGCTCCCTAGCGACTAGGATCGAACACCTGATGTACGCCCCCGCACGCGCAGCACCTTGGCAAATAGTGCGTGGGGGTGTAGCAGTTGTGCTGGCCATCGGCCTGCCGGTGGCGCCGATCATCTGGTTACAGGGGGCGCTCGATGGCCCAGCCAACTGGTGCTTGGGCGTGCTGGTGCTGTATGTTGCGCTCGGGCACGCCAGTCTGCGCCAGCACGCACAGCCTATCTGGCGCGCGCTCACAGCGGGCGATATCGCATCTGCCAGAGTGGCGGTCGGCGCCATAGTCAGTCGCGATTCGGTGAATATGTCGGAGCGGCAGGTCTGTGTTGCCAGCATCGAGTCGGTACTCGAAAATGGCAGCGATGCCATCTTTGGCGCCCTGTTTTGGTTTGTAGTCGCAGGGCCTGCGGGGGCGGCTATCTACCGATTGTCCAATACGCTCGATGCCATGTGGGGCTATCGCAATACGCGCTATTTATATTTTGGGCGCATAGCCGCGCGCTTGGATGATCTATTAAACCTGCTACCCAGCCTGCTCAGTGCGCTGAGTTACGCCCTCGCAGGTGCCACCCGTAGCGCGCTCCACTGTTGGCGCACTCAGGGATGGCACTGGTACAGCGTCAATGCCGGTATCTGCATGGCCAGTGGCGCGGGTGCGCTGCGTATCAAACTCGGCGGCCCCGCGTGCTACGAGGGCACCCTGCGCGAGCGCCCTGTGCTGGGGTGCACGCGCCCGCCCCTGCCAGATGATATCGCGCGCGCACTGGCGCTGATCGGGCGGGCCCTGATCTGGTGGGTGGGGTGCATCGCCATCGGCGAATTGCTGGTGCACACCCTGTGAATGTTGCCGCCCCACTGGTGTACGCAGCCAAATACCACTACTATGCCACTACCTACCCGTACTGCTGACACCTAACCCAGAGAACCCATGCGAATACTCATTACAAATGACGATGGTATAGATGCGCCCGGCATCGCCCTGTTAGAGCGCAGCGCACGCACGCTCTCGGACGATGTCTGGGTCGTCGCCCCTGCGCTCAACCAAAGCTCGTGCGGGCGGGCGCTAACACAGACACGCGGGGTGGACTGCAGTGCGCGCGGGCCCCAGCGTTTCGCCATCTCTGGTACGCCGGGCGATTGCGTGCTCATCGCACTCAACTATCTTTTGGAAACCCAGCCGCCGGATCTGATTTTGAGCGGGGTCAACCGAGGCTCCAACCTAGCCGAGGATATCCACATATCCGGCACTGTAGGCGCCTGTCTGCAGGGATGGGAGCAGCGCATTCCCAGCATCGCCATCAGCCAAGTGCTGGAAGATTTTGAGGCCGAGCCTGCGTGCTGGGAGGCGGCCATCCATCATCTGGATAGCACCCTGGCCATGCTGGTGCCCTTGGTGGTGGCTCAGCCGTGCGTCATCAACATGAACCTCCCCCCCCTAGAAGATGCCGCTCACTTAAAAGGCCTGATGGTCACCGAGCTTGGACATTACGCGATGAAGCCCTCAATCGGCAAAAATGCCAGTGGGCAGTTTTTCTACCCCTCGATGCGCAACCGCGATCGCACCAGCGAGGCGGGCGATCTCGCCTACGCCTGGAATGGCTACATCACCCTCACCCCCCTGACGCTGGATGTGCTCGATACAAGCGCGATAACGCGCCTGAAACAGCAGATTGAAACCACCCACAGCGCCAAGACACGTTGAAACTGGCGCAAAGTGCCATATAATGCCCGCCTACTGCACTGGCTTTGGTGCGGCATCTACTGAAAATAAAGAGGGCTTCAACACACGCATGCTGTCTGTACATGTAAAAGATAACGAGTCGATCGAGGTGGCTATACGCCGCTTCAAGCGCCTATGTGAGAAAGAGGGCATCATCGCCGAGGTGCGACGTCGCCGCTTCTTCGAAAAGCCCACCACGGAACGCAAACGCAAGGCTGCGGTCGCAGTTAAGCGCCATCAAAAAAAGCTATCTAAAGATTCGATGACTTTTACGCGCTACTACTAAGCGCAGCACGTCCATGGCACCCAGCACACTCAAGCATCGGTTACAGCTCGATGTGCAAAATGCGATGCGCGCCAACGATCGCCGCTTACGCGATACACTGCGATTGGTGCTGGCGCAGATCAAACAAGCTGAGATAGACACCCGCACCGAGCTGAGTGACAATGAAATTGTCGTCCTATTAGATAAGATGACCAAGCAGCGCCGAGAATCCGCCGAACAGTACCGCGCACACCAGCGCCCCGAGTTACTAGAGCAAGAACTGTTTGAGCTCGACACCCTAAAGACCTACATGCCTGAGCCGATCGACGATCAAGCGCTCGATGCGCTGATTGCAGAGACCATCGCCCAGTGCGAGGCTCAAAGCCTACGCGATATGGGGAAAGTGATGGCGGCCCTCAAAACCCCACTACAGGGTCGCGCCGACATGGCGCAGGTCAGCGCCAAAATAAAGGCTCGCCTGAGCGGGTAGCCAAGCTTGCCCTACCCACCGCTCAAAAACGATAGGCTGATTCGCGCGCTCCGGTGCCAACCAGTCGATCGCACACCCATTTGGATCATGCGCCAAGCCGGGCGCTACCTGCCGGAGTACCGCGAGCTGCGCGCCCGTGCTGGCAGCTTTATGGCGCTATGCAAATCACCTGAGCTCGCCTGCCAGGTCACACTACAGCCGCTGGGGCGCTTTGACCTCGATGCCGCCATTATTTTTTCGGACATCCTCACCATCCCAGATGCCATGGGTCTACGGGCGTCCTTTATTGAGGGGCAGGGTGCCCAGCTCGACTCGCCGATACGCTGTGCCGAGGATGTCGATAAGCTGCCGGAGTTCGACCCAACCGTGGGCACCGGCTATGTCATGGATGCGATCCGCACGACCCGCGCCGAGCTAGCGGGCAGCGTGCCGCTGATCGGCTTCGCCGGCAGCCCTTGGACGCTGGCGACCTACATGGTCGAGGGGCGCAGTGGCAGCCAAAACAAAGTGCGCGCCCTGCTGTTTGAGCAGCCGCACACCACCCACCGCCTGCTGAGTAAGTTAGCCGATGCAGTCGCGCGTTATCTATGCGCCCAGGTCGATGCCGGCGCCCAAACGCTGGTCATTTTTGACACTTGGGGCGGCACGCTCTCGACCTCGCACTATCGCGATTGCTCGCTCGAGTACGTGCGGCAAATTATCGCCTACCTGCGACAACAGGCGGTATCTGTACCAGTGGTTTTGTTCACCAAGCACGGCGGCCAATGGCTGAGCGATATGTCGCACTCGGGGGCAGATGCGCTCGGCATCGACTGGCACACAGAGCTGTCACAGGCGCGCGCCCAGACCGAGGGGCGCGTCGCACTCCAGGGCAATCTCGACCCGTGCGCCCTGTACGGCACGCCAGATACGATCCGCCAAGAGGTCGCACGGGTACTCCAGAGCTACGGGCATGGGCCGGGGCATGTGTTTAATCTGGGCCACGGCATCGCCCCAGATGTGCCACCAGAGCACGTCGCAGCGCTGGTGCAGGCGGTGGCAGACCTAAGCCCGCCCTACCACAAGCCAATAACCTAAAAGAGGTTCTCCAGCTCGACGCCGCCGGCATGGTCGCGGCCGCTGTTAGAAACGCTGGCGCGCTTGGCCGCGGATGGCACACGCTCAATACGAAACACCTCAAACATGCTATTGGACACATCGTTAGTTCTGAGGCCTGTACCCCGATCTATCCGCACAGAAGACAATCCATCTGGCCGCCGCATCTCTAATAAATCGGTGTCCTGTAATACGGTTTGCATATAAGACCTCCAAATTGGCAGGGCGGTTTTACCGCCGGACTCGCGCGCGCCCAAAGAGCGCTGATCGTCATAGCCAACCCAAGCGGCGGCGACTAGCCCACCATTGAAGCCGACAAACCAGGTATCCTGCTGATCGTTGGTGGTGCCGGTCTTGCCGGCTAGATCGCTGCGCCCGATATCGCGCGCACCGCGCCCTGTGCCACGTAAAATGACATCCTTTAAAACAGAGCGCATAATGTAGGCCACGCGCGCATCCAACACCCGCTTGGCCGGCACCAGGTCTGTCTTAACCTGCACCGTATCGGTGAACCCATCCGCTGCCAACACGGCATTGACCGAGCCTGCAAGCTCGCAGGCAGGGCACACGGTATCGGGGGTGGCACGGTATATCACTTCACCTGCCTGATCCTCTATGCGCTCGATAAAATACGGCTCCACCCGATAGCCCCCATTGGCAAACACGGCGTAGCCACCTGCCATATCCAGTGGCGAGGTCGCACCGCTACCGAGGGCGAGCGACAAATTGCGCGGCACCTGATTCGAGCGGAACCCGAAGCGCTCCATATATTCCGCCGCATAGTTGACGCCGATTTCTTGCAAAAGACGGATAGACGATAGATTGCGCGAGTGGACCAGTGCCTCTCGAAAGCGCGTGGGGCCAAAAAACTTGCCGCTATAATTGCGCGGACGCCATTCATCTTCTAGCGCCTCATCCTCAAATACCACCGGCGTATCCATCAGAATATTGGCAGCGGTATGTCCCTGTTCGAGCGCAGCTGCATAGATAAACGGTTTAAAGCTGGAGCCGGGCTGGCGCTGGGCCTGCACGGCGCGATTAACTGACTGCGCTTAAAGTCAAACCCACCCACCATCGCCAGCACTGCACCATCGTTTGGATCCAGCGATACCAATGCCCCCTCGATCTCCGGCGCGGGCACTATGCCAAACACGCTCTCCCGCTCCTCTAGCAACACCACATCGCCAACCGACAAGACCCGCTCGATATCGAACGCGCGTGGCTTGTCTTTTTTAACCAGCCAGCGATAGGCCGACGGATCCAGTGCTAGATTCGTGCCATCTGCGAAACTGACAGACACCGACTGATCGGCGATCTCGCTGATCGCGACGGGCACCAGCGCCCCGACGCGTGGCGTGTCTTTGAGTGCGCTTTGCAGGCGTTTTGGATCCGCCATCGTCTCGGCATCCAGCCTGGCCACCGGCCCGCGATAGCCCTGCCTTTTCTCATAATCTAGCAGCATATCGTGCACCGCGCGGTTCGCCGCCCACTGATGAAAGCTCGAAATAGTGGTGTAGACCGACAACCCACGGGTGTAGGCATCGGCAAAGCGATGGGTCACCTCACTGCGCACAGACTCCGCCAGATGGGCGGCGGGCGTATCGATATCCACGCTATCTCTCGATGCGGTCACCTTAGCTGCGCGCGCCTCGTGGTACTCGCTGTTGCTGATCATGTCCAGCTCAAGCATGCGTCGCAAGACATAGTTGCGCCGTGCAATCGCCGCCTTGGGATTGGCGATCGGATTTTTGGTGGACGGTGATTTTGGCAGGCCAGCCAGCATGGCGATCTGCGCCAGATTCAGTTGCCGCACATCGCGCCCGTAGTACAGACTGGCTGCGGCACCCACACCGTAAGCGCGCTGACCGAGGTATATCTTGTTGAGGTAGAGCTCCAAGATTTGATCCTTGGTCAGCACGCGCTCCAACTGTAGTGCCAGCACGATTTCGCTCAGCTTGCGCAGATAGGTGCGATCCGATGACAACAAGAAGTTGCGCACCGTCTGCATGGTGATGGTGCTCCCACCCTGGGCGCGCTCACCGGTCAGGATCAGGCGCCAACTGGCGCGTAAAAGTCCATTGATATCGACGCCGGGGTGCTGGTAAAAGTGATCGTCCTCGGCTGCGATGTAAGCCTGCCTCAAGCGCAGCGGTATCTGATCGATAGC
This sequence comes from uncultured Halothiobacillaceae bacterium, assembly GCA_964601845.1. Taxonomy (GTDB): domain Bacteria; phylum Pseudomonadota; class Gammaproteobacteria; order CAZROX01; family CAZROX01; genus CAZROX01. The sequence continues at coordinate 1,145 of CAZROX010000006.1, read as the reverse complement.
CAGCGGTCGGCGCTTCTTCTCTCCAAACTCCGCGATCAGCTCCCCCTCGCGCGTAAAGATGCGCAACGGCTCCTGCAACTTGGTATTTTGCAACTGTTCAATGGGTGGCAGCAACGGCCAGAGATAGAAGTACGCCCAAATGATCAAGCCCACGCACGCAAGGGCACCCAAAGCCACCAGCACACCCGCCACCCTGAGCGCCCACAGGAAAACACTGAGCCACACTTTGCGATTGGACTCTCTTCTAAAACTAAACGCGCGCTTGGTCGCCATCGGGATGCAATGCCCTAAAAGTGAGTGGTGTCGATATGCATGCTTGCAAGGCAGTCAGATCACTAATCTGTTGTGCCCAAGGGAATGATAGCCTAGCCGCGCGTGCAATGTGCTTGCAATTACGTAAAATAGCAAAAAAACCCCCATTACAGCACCGAAACAGCACGAATCTTGTATGCAACACACCGCATCCTGCGTTATCCTGTTCACTCTACAGATTTTTACTGCCACAACACAATAAAGTTGACATGCAACGCACAGCAAAAATAACCCGTGACACCCTAGAGACACAGGTATCGGTCGCGCTCGATCTCGACGGAAAAGGCCAGGCGCAATTGGATACCGCCGTGCCATTTTTAGACCACATGCTCGATCAGATCGCCCGCCACGCACTCATCGACCTTGCCATTACCTGTCGCGGCGATCGGGCAATCGACGATCACCACAGTGTCGAGGATATCGGCATCACGCTGGGGCAGGCACTGAAACAGGCGCTGGGCGACAAGCGCGGCATCACGCGTTACGGGCACGCCTATGTGCCACTGGACGAATCCCTTGCACGCGTGGTGGTGGACTTTTCGGGCCGCCCCGGGCTCTGGTTTCAGGTGCCGTTTAACCGATCGCGCATCGGTACCTTCGATGTCGATTTATTCCGCGAGTTTTTTCAGGGGCTGGTGAATCATGCCTCCATGACCCTGCACATCGACCTGCTACGTGGCGAAAATGAACACCACAAAATCGAGTCGGTTTTCAAGGCGTTTGCGCGTGCACTGCGCATGGCCATCGCGCCAGATGCGCGTCTGGCCGAGCAGTTGCCCTCGACCAAGGGTGTCCTCTAGGCGAGTTTGACCCAATGCAGCGGATCGCGATCA
>CAZROX010000005.1:0-30570 GCA_964601845.1 uncultured Halothiobacillaceae bacterium | reverse complement strand
TCTTTAACCAGTGTATCTTGTTCGATTATATGCTGCTTATGATGGCCCGCTGCGGTGGAGGGGGAAGTTTCTCGCCCCGCATACTCTAGCTGCTGGCCATCGGAGAGTGTGCGACTGATTCGGTGTTTGTTGTAACGCCAAGCACCCTGATTGCGCGGCTCCTCTTGGCACCAAATCACCCGCTTGGCATGGGGGTAGCGCAACAGCACCTGTGCCAGCTCATCTTGTGGAAAGGGGTACAGCTGCTCCAGACGCACGATGGCCACATCGGTGACATCCTCGCTAACTGCCAGCAGATCGTAGTACACCTTACCACTGCAAATCACCACCCGTTTCACTTTTTCGGCCTCTACTTTTGGATTCATCTCATCGATTAACAACTGAAATGAACCCTTGGCCAAATCCTCAAGCGTTGAGACGGATTTTTTGTGGCGCAACAAACTTTTGGGCATCATCACAATCAGTGGAACACGACAAGGCCGCAGCATCTGACGGCGCAACACATGATAGGCTTGCGCGGGTGTGCTGGGGATGCAAACCTGCATGTTGTCGCGAGAGCATAGCTGTAGGTAGCGCTCTAATCTGGCTGAAGAATGCTCTGGCCCCTGCCCCTCGTATCCATGCGGCAAGAATAAAGTCAGGCCACACAAGCGCCCCCACTTCGCCTCACCAGAGCTGATGAACTGATCGATAACCACTTGCGCGCCATTGGCAAAATCACCAAATTGCGCCTCCCAAATAACCAAGGTCTCGGGGTCGGCCGTGGCGTAGCCGTACTCAAACGCCAAGACTGCCTCTTCGGATAAAAATGAGTCGATGGCGATAAAGTCCGTCGGGTCCGATGCAACACGCTGTAGTGGCACATAGCTGTCGCCATCCAGCTGATTGTGTAACACGGCATGGCGATGAAAAAACGTGCCCCGGCAGCTATCTTGGCCGGAGAGACGAATGCGGTAACCATCTTGCAGCAGTGTGGCATAGGCCAGTATTTCGGCACATCCCCAGTCGATCGGCGCCTCCCCCATCCCCATTAAGCGGCGTGCATCGACAATTTTTTTGACACGCGAGTGCAACTCAAACTGCTCTGGCAATTCAGCCAGCGATGCCGACAAGCTCTGGAGCTTCTCGATGGGAACATGCGAATCGTAAGGTGCACGCCACGTTTGATCTAGGTAGGGTCGCCAATTGCGGCTGCCATCGGTTGAGTCGGCACTCTCAACGACATTGTCTACCGCGCAATCCCCTCGCTCGAGCATGCTCCGATAGTCGCGCTCCATCTGCACCAGGTTATCTTCGCTGAACAGACCCTCTGCTAGCAGGCGATCGGCGTACAGGCGCCGCACCGAGGGGAGTTTGCTAATGGTCGCGTACATCATGGGCTGCGTGACAGCTGGCTCATCTGCCTCATTGTGGCCATGGCGTCGATAGCATACGAGGTTGATCACGACATCGCGTGCAAATTGCATACGAAAAGCCAGCGCCAAGCGCGTGACGCGATAGACCGCCTCCGGATCATCTGAATTGACATGAAAAATAGGGGCATTGACCATCTTGGCCACATCGCTACAGCGCAACATATCGCGTGTATCATGGCGGTTGCTCGTGGTAAACCCAATCTGATTATTGATGATGATATGGACGGTGCCCCGCGTGGCATAACCGCGTGAATCCACCATATTAAAAGTTTCCATCACCACGCCCTGGCCCGCAAAAGCGGCATCGCCATGTATAGAGATCGGCACCACCAACTTACCGGTTGTGTCTTTGAGCCTGTGCTGGCGAGAGCGTGTCGAACCCTCCATCACCGGAGAGACAATCTCTAGATGCGATGGGTTAAAGGCCAGTGCCAAATGCATGAGGCCATGCTCGGTTTGAAGATCGGATGAAAAGCCCTGATGGTATTTCACATCTCCCAAGCCCGTCGTTTCGACTTCCCCTTCAAATTCCATAAACAGGTCGGATGGTTTTTTGCCGAGCAGATTGATCAGTACATTTAGGCGCCCACGATGCGCCATGCAGACGGTCATCTCGCGTACACCCAAGGAGCCCGCATAGCGCGCCAGCTCGCCCATGATAACGATGAGACTCTCGCCGCCCTCAAGGGAAAAGCGCTTCTGACCGACATAGCGTGTATGCAGATAGTGCTCGATGCCCTCGGCAGCTGTCAAACGCTGCATAATCCAGTGCTTTACAGTCGAGTCAAGCTGTCCCTCGTCGGACTCGATGCGCTGCTGTAACCATGCCTTTTGCTCAAAGTTGGCCATGTACATGTACTCATAGCCAATGCTGCCGCAATAAATATGCTCAAGCTTTTTGATCATCTCTTGCAAGGTGGCATGCTCGCCACCAAATAGCGCGCCAGCAGAGAATTTTTGCCCCAGATCCGCTTCTGTCAACTGATGTGCATCCAGAGAAAACTCCGCCTTGGTCTCTGGGCGGTATCTGTTTAACGGGTCGATAGCGGCCATCTGGTAGCCGTTGGTACGGTACAAAGCGAGTAAATTATCGACACAAGCTTGCTTGAACCCGTGTGCATTACCCGCCCCGAACTCGGCTGCGGTGCCATTTTGTTGAGTTCTGTTTTGTTTGGCCTGGCGAAACGAGGCGAGAACAGCAGCCTGTGCCTCGCGATGGGATAATTCTGCCCCGTGGGCAGTGTCGTGTAGGGAGGCAAAATAATCGCGCCAGATGGGTGCGACAGCCTGTGGGTCAATTAAAAATTGATCGTAGAGCTGATTGAGATAGGCGAGACTGCCACCGTAGATAGCGCCATCTTTGCCACAGTTGCTCATAAGGCGACAACTGAAGTCGATCTATGCATCTCGACGAACATGTGGGTCTGTGCGATTATTTCTAAATTATGGGTTTTATACGACTGAAACTCCCTGTATTATAGCATACAGGTCAGTAGCCACACGAACTTAACAATTTGCACTTTTACTTGCCCTATGCCACTTGAGAGTGAGGCATACCGGTGTTGTTTGTTTCTATTTCAGCGGCTGCGCTATTTTTTATTTCTGTGTACAAAAATATTGAAGTGTTCCTATGCGTATTATTCTTCTCGGAGCTCCCGGTGTCGGCAAAGGCACCCAAGCTGGCTTTTTATCGGCCTCTTACAACATACCGCAGATTGCCACCGGCGACATACTGCGTGAGCTAATCACACAAGATAGCCCACTGAGCAATCAGGTTAGACAACAAATTGACAGTGGCAAGTTGGTGGATGACTCGGTGATGCTAAAGATTGTCGCAGAGCGGCTACAGCATAGCGATTGTGAAAATGGCTTTATTCTCGATGGCTTTCCGCGCACTGTGCAGCAAGCCACCATGCTAGAGCAGGCAAATATTACGGTAGATATCGTGATTCTCATCACGTTGGATGATGATATCGCTGTGCAAAGAATCAGTGGGCGCATGATACATCTGCCATCTGGGCGCATCTATCACCAATCATATAACCCACCCAAACAAGAGGGTCTCGATGATATAACGGGCGAGGCGCTGATTAGACGCTCAGATGACGAGGAGTCGATCGTTCGCCATCGCCTGCAGGTCTATCACCAGCAGACAGCCCCCCTGATTCGGCACTACTCGCAACAGGCATCATCCGATGCCCATAAACCCGCATTTGTTTCCATTGCAGGCGATCGGCCCACCGAGGTGGTGACCCAAGAGATTATGTCCAACTTGTGAGGGCGATCGCTTAGCCAGCGGCATCCAAGCCGCGCAACCCATCGATTAAAGTGGGATATTGCAGGCGAACATTGAGCTTGTTTTTCATGCGCTGATTGCTGATGCGTCTGGATTCGAGCAGATAGCCTCTCATGCCATCGGTTGTCAGCGCCATAAACTGCGCCAAAGGTATCTGCGGTGGTTCGGGCAGCCCCAGTTTTTTTGCCACGATACAAAAGTACTCCCCCATGCGCCCGGGTGCATCATCCACCGCATTGTAGATGCCTGGGCAGTCAGGGGCCCGCCGGCACGCCTGTACCAAATCATCGGCGTGAATGCGATTGACAAAAGGCGACTGATCGACGATTGGGATTGGCTCTAGGCGGCGCAATCTTGCCTCCGGCAGTCGATCTTGCGAGTAGATCGCACCAACACGCAAAATGGAGAGCGGCGTATTCGTGCGCGCTGCCCAGTCTGTCCAAACAGACTCGCTATCGACCCGTCTTTTGGCGCGTGCACTGCCCGGTGCGAGGGGTGCGGACTCGTCGATCCAACGCCCATCGCAGTCCCCGTACACACCTGTGGTGCTAATCAGCACCAGCTTAGCAATGCGATGACTGTGCAATGATTCGATCAACCGACGGCTGCGCTCGTCGCGATCGCCTGTTTTGTTGGGTGGCACCAAATAGTAAAGCACCGATGCATCAAAAACAGGGGGCAAGGTGTCATCTAAATCGCACTGTAGCGCATCAAATCCCGCATCCAACAGCGCGAGGCAGCTCTGCTCAGTACGCACAATACACAAAGGGCTATGGCCGGCACTGCGCTCTACGGCAGCTAGTCGCCTACCGATATTACCCGCGCCCATGATGACTGGCCGCATCTAGCTATCGCTGGTGTCAGAGAGTGCGCTGAGCAAGTGTTGGTGCACTTCCTCGGGGTGGGTCATCAGCGCCATGTGGCCAGCACCCGCTATCTGCAGGACGGATGCATCGGGCAAGCTTGCGGCAAATTTGCAGGCGCGCGCGCAGGGCACCATCGACTCGTCCGTGCCCACAATGAGTGTTGTCGGGCAGGATAAGTGATCGAGCAGTGTCGGTGCGGGTTGGTAGGCATTGCACGCTTTTAAGCCCGCATACAAAACGCCTGCAGCGGCTCGCTCAACCGTGCGCTTGGCAAGATTGATGGCCGATATGCCCGAAACTGGATTGCCGCCTAGCTGGGAGGCGTAATCAAATCCATACAGCAGCAATCTGTCTATGGCCTCTGGGCTATTTTGATGCGCCAACTCAAGAAAATTTGCCTCCACCGGCATCGGTAATGCGGCCCCTAGCATTGTTAAGTGGGCGCAGCGTGTCGGTGCACGCGTCGCGGTTTCTAGTGCCACCAGACCACCCAAGCTGTGGCCGATCAGGCCAGCACGTTCAATGCCGAGGGCATCTAGCGTCTGCAACAGCCAGACAGACAGCGCCTCGACAGAGTCGTGCGCTGGTCCATCGGAGCGGTTGTGTCCGGGCAGATCCAGCGCGTATACGTTGTAACCATTGCGGGCATGATAGCGGGCATAGAGTGTCCAGCAGGTGTGATCCATCGCCGCGCCGTGCAAAAACACCAGATTGGCTAGGCCTGGCTCAGGGGGCACATCGCCCGTCTGATAGTAGATGGCCTGTCCATTGACATGAATGGGGTTTGAGCGAGACATAATCAGCCCCTTTGCGCCAGATGCAATCCACGCGCCAGATCGTCGATGAGATCCTGCACATCCTCAAGCCCTACGGATAAGCGTACCATGCCCTCCGAAATGCCCGCCGATCTTAAGGCAGCCTTATCCATGCGCCCGTGGGTGGTAGATGCCGGATGGATCACCAGCGACTTGGCATCGCCGACATTGGCTAGGTGGGAGAACAGCCGTAGCGACTCGATCAGTTTCATGCCCGCTCGATGCCCGCCTTGAATTTCAAAGCTCAGCACGGCGCCACAGCCTCTGGGCAGCAGCACCTGGCTCAGGTTGTAATCGGGGTGATCCGGCAAGCCGGGGTAGCTGACCGACTCGACGGCGCGGTGTTGCTGTAGAAACTCGGCGATGGCTTGCGCATTTTGCGTGTGTCGCTGCATGCGCATCGGCAAGGTTTCCACGCCCTGCAAAATATAAAAAGCGTTCGTTGGGCTCATACAGGCGCCAAAGTCCCGCAACCCCTCGCGCCGCGCGCGCAGCAAAAACGCGCTGGGGCCAAAGCTATCGGTAAAGTTGATGTCGTGCAAGCCCGCGTAAGGTGCGCTCAGCTCTGGAAATTTCCCCGAGCTCTCCCAACAAAACTTGCCCGAATCCACCACCACCCCACCGATGGCAATGCCGTGGCCACCCATAAATTTGGTCAGGGAATGGACGACTAAATCTGCACCATAGTCAAATGCGCGCAACAGATAGGGTGTGGTGATCGTGGCATCCAAAATCAGCGGTATTTTGTGATCGTGTGCAATCGCAGCGACCCTTTCAATATCCAATACCTCGGTGCTTGGATTGGCCAGGGTCTCGGCGAAGACCAAGCGGGTGTTGGGGCGAATCGCATTCGCCAGGGCTGTGTGATCGCGCGGGTCCACCAAAGTGACCTCTACCCCAAAGCGCGGCAATGTGTAGCTAAACAGATTATGTGTGCCACCGTACAGGGCACGCGACGACACGATATGATCGCCGCTGTTCACTAGGGTGGCAATGGCTAGATGAATAGCGGCCATACCACTAGCGGTGGCCACAGCGCCCACACCGCCCTCTAGGGCGGCAACGCGCTCCTCCAACACAGCAACCGTGGGATTGGAGATGCGCGAGTAGGCATGTCCAGACCTTGCCAGTGAAAAGCGCGAGGCGGCCTGATCGGCATCGCTAAATACATAGCTCACCGTCTGATGCAGCGGCACCGCTCGCGAACCCGTTACAGGGTCCGGGCGTTGGCCTGCATGCAGGCTGAGTGTATCAAACCCAATATATTTCGGTGCGGCCATGGCAAGCTCTATCTGTCTACCTAAAAACTAAAATTTCAGCTCACCCATGGTACAATAATCTGCTGGTGTTTGCTGTAATCCCCCCTAGAATCTAAGAGACACTTTCATCATGCTACCGAGTATTGGAAAAGTTGGCATTATTGGTGCTGGCGTTATGGGCTCTCGCATTGCCGGCATCTGCACGATGGCGGGCAATCAGGTTGTTTTGCTAGATCAAAGCAAGGAGCGCGCTCAACAGGCGGTATCTGCGCTGATTGAGTCCCGTCACCCCATCATTAACGAGGATGCCAAGAATCGCATTCACTGTGGTGACATCGAGCAGGATATTCAACTGCTGGCAGATTGTGATTGGATTTGCGAGTCTGTCTACGAAAATCTAGAGAGCAAGCGCGAACTATTCGAAAAAATTGCAGCTGTGCGCAAAGACAATGCGATTGTCACGACCAACACCTCTGGCATTCCGTTGCGCGATATCCTACAGGGCTTCCCTCAGTCGCTAACTGAGTATGTTGCCGTTACCCACTTTTTTAACCCGCCAAACATCATGCACTTGGTGGAGCTAGTCCCCAGCGATAACACCAAACCAGAAGTCATTGATAATCTGATTAGCTATTGTGGCAATACATTGGGCAAGGGCATAGTCCGCGCAAAAGATACCGTCAATTTTATTGCCAATCGCATCGGCTGCTTTTTTATACTCGCCGGGTTGCATCAAGCCAAAGTTGCGCTAGAGCAAGGTGTGAGCATTGAAGAAATTGATGCTGCCTTGGGAGAACCCCTAGGCTTACCCAAAACAGGGCTGTATGGTCTAACCGATCTCATTGGTCTAGATGTCATGCACCTAGTGGGGGAAAACCTCAAAGCAAGACTGACGGCAGAAGATGCCGGTTTTAGGTACACCGATTTGCCAAAAACCGAGCAAGCGATGTTCAAAGCAGGTCAACTGGGCCGAAAAAGCAACGGTGGCTTCTATCGCCTCATTCGGCATGAAGATGGCTCGAAAACAAAAGAGTCGTACGACTTGCAGACGCAGCTATGGCGACCTTCTCAGCCTGCAGTATTGGATGCGCAGCACACTAGCCGTGCATCCTTGCTGTCGGCAGATACCCCCCTCGGAAAATTCTCTTGGTCTCTTATGCGCGATGTGCTTTGCTATGCAGCTGATTTAATCCCAGAAATATCAGATAGCATCATGGATGTAGACTGTGCCATGCGTTGGGGATTTAACTGGAAATATGGGCCCTTTCAGCTGCTAGATCAGATAGGCTGTGATCACTTTATCGCACGCCTAAAAGAGGAAAATCGAGCGGTGCCAAAATTGCTTGTTACACTAACAGAGAATGGCCATAACCGGTTGTATAGATTTGGCGACAGCGAGTACTTTTCGCCAGCTGGCTATTATGTCCAAAATAAAACAAGACAACCCAATTAGATCGAGTTTAGTATTAAGCGCATTTGATCAATTGCGACCCCGACAGGCAAAATTCTTGCCACTTTAAAATCCAACCGATGTTATGTCAGTTTTAGCCTCAATGTAGGTTAATTCAGATGGGGCTAATTTGCGTTAGCTGTTGATGCTCCGACACAAGGTTCGGTATCAGCTGAATTATTTGGGTACAACTCAGCTAAGAACGCATCCGATCCGGCTGTTACACACTGAATATTCAACTTGTCGGCCAAGGCTCTGGCAGTGTAATAGTGCTCACCATAGGCCTCGATATCTTGCGTGTGCTGCTGCGATACACGCAGATTGCTCAGCTTATTGGTCGATTGATCAAAATTGATCGAAGCGCTGTATACAAAGCTTGCACCACCGTGCATATCCACCGAATACTTATCCGCCCCTAACTCACTGGCGCTACACAGTAACCAGCCATTGCGGTTCAAAATTTTAATCGGGGGGTCGAAGTCACAGGCTCCCCAAATACCGAGTGCAACCGATGCAACGGCTGTTGCACTGCCACATGAGCCGGTGATACCAATACCGCGTTCATAGGTAGAGATAAAGCAGGTATCCGCCGTTATTTTTTGTACAAAAGAAACATTGGCCCTTTGAGGGAGTATCTCCAGCCCGCGCTCGACTATATCGCCAACCTCGGTCAGTTCTCGCTCATCAATATGATCGACCATACTGACAAGATGCGGGTTTGGGGCAGAAAAAGCACTGAATAGGCGTCGATCACTCAATAGATCAATGGGTTGCTCGATAAAGCGTTGCCGCTCAGTTACTATCGGCACGCGTTGGGCCTGTGAGTAGATATCCGGCATGATAGTGCTGTAGGTGCACATGCCAGGTGCCATATCATCTAGGCGTTGTAAGAGCACGTGCGTATTGGAGACTGCCACACTGATCTCTTGGCGCCCCTCGTACATATCCATGTAGCGTGCGATGCAACGCAGCCCATTGCAACAGGTTTGTGCCTCTGCACCGTCTGGGTTAAACATACGCATGCGTACGCTATGTTGTCGACTCGAAAAAATTAATAACAGCCCATCTGCACCCACCAAACCTGCACGATCGCACAAGCTAATGGCAAGCTGTGTATAGGTGTTGTCGTTCAAATCAGCAAAAATGGACGCTTGGCGCGTATCCAATAAAACAAAATCATTACCATAGGCATGGCACTTGGTGTAATTTAACTCAACCATAGAAAAAACTTCGCTGCCTCTTAAACAGGCGGCAACTTCTGAGCTAGCGCCTCCTGCACACAGGGTGGGACAAAACCACTGACATCCCCGCCCAAAAAAGCAATTTCTCGCACCATGCTGGAAGAGATAAACATATACTGCTGGCTTGCAGCGACAAAAACAGTTTCCAGCTTTGGGCTCAATTGCCGATTAAGATTGGCCAACTGCACCTCGTATTCAAAATCTGAAATAGCCCGCAGACCACGCACAATGATCTGCCCCTGCCAAGCTTGCACCGCATTAACCAGTAGGCCTGAAAAACTGTGAACCGCTACAGTGGGTATATCCGCAACTGCCTTTTTGGCCATCGCGACCCTAGCTTCGGTAGAGAAGTGTCGGGTTTTTCCCGAGTCCTCGGCAACGGCGAGGATCGTTCTATCAAACATGCCCGCAACACGTCGAACAAGATCGATATGCCCGTTGGTAATCGGGTCAAAAGTACCGGGATAAACAGCGATCATGCGTGCAATGGCATCACAAGATAAGCTGAGTCAATCAGAGAATATAGACGAAGATAAACAGCCCGAGCCACACAACATCGACAAAATGCCAATACCAAGCGGCCGCCTCAAACGAAAAGTGATTGCTTGAAGATAGGTGCCCCAAAACAGCGCGTATTGTTACAACAGCCAACATGATGGCACCCAATGTAACGTGTAGCCCATGAAAGCCGGTTAAAATATAAAATGTACTACCGTAGATGCCGGAGTTTAATGTCAGGTTCAAATCCCTGTAGGCGTGTTGGTACTCCCAGGCCTGAAAACAAACAAATACTGCACCCAGTGCAACGGTTGCAAACATCCAAAAAATAAAAGCGCCAACCTTATCTTTTAGAATTAAGTGATGAGCAATTGTCACGGTGACACCACTGGTAAGTAAAATTGCGGTATTGAGTGCCGGCACACCCCAAGCGGCAATCACATCAAAAGCCCCACCAATATGTGCAGGGCCATTGCTAGGCCAAGAAAAATCCCAGTTTGACCAAAGCAAGTGGTTGGTCACAATAGCTGAGCTGTCCCCTTCTCCACCCAGCCATGGCCCAGAAAGTGCACGCACATAAAAAAGCACACCAAAAAAGGCAGAGAAAAACATGATCTCAGAAAAGATAAACCACAGCATGCTAAACCGGAACGAAAGATCCTCCTGCACACCGTATGCCCCTCGCTGATTTTCACTGATAACTGAAGAAAACCAACCACACAGCATCACGACAAACAGCACAACACTTGGCACGATCAAGTAAATTGCATTTTCATTCTGGTTAAATAGCGTGGCTAGCCCACACAAAAGACCAAATAATGCAATCGAACCGACTATGGGCCAGGGCGCACTGTGGGGCACGTAATAAGAAGAGGTAGAAGACATACGTGATTAACTCAGTTTAGTACCGATTAGTAAAATACAGACAATACAAATATACATTAAATACCAGAGCTAGCTATGTGCACTATGTTTATGTACATGTTCCTGTACATCCTGTTTATTAAACAGGGTATATGACAGGGTAATGGTATCGACATTCACAGGCAACTCCGGCGACACAACAAATTGAACAGGCATATGCTTCTCCTCACCAGGTGAAAATACTTGCTCGGTAAAACAGAAGCATTCTATTTTTTTAAAATATAGCCCAGCAACACTGGGAGCGACACTTGGAACAGCCTGTGCAACAGTTTGGCTCGATCGCAAATTGCGTGCATAGTAAGTGGCCATGTAGGTCTCGCCTGGATGCACTTGCATCTGGTCGACATCTGGCGAGAATTCCCAAGCTGCACCGCGATTGAGGCTACCGGTAAATTCAATGGTAATAAGACGGCTATGATCGACTTGCATCGCCTCAGCTGAGCTGACTGTGGCCACCGAAGTTGCACCGTTTAAACCGGTAAGATCGCACAGCACATCGTAGAGTGGCACCATCAAGTAGCCAAAGCCCAACATAGAGAATGCGAGCAAAGTCAGCCGCAAGGCTAAAGGGATACTCGATAGTAAGCGCGATAACCGAGCCATCAGTTATAAATGTGATAGAGCAAAGCTGAGCAGTACATCAGCAATACCCAACCCCCAAGTGCCAGTGCAAGCGCGCGTGTCGTACGCCGCCGTGTGTTACCTGTTGAAGGCACTAGCGTATCCTAGGTGGGGTAGAAAAAGTGTGGTGTGGTGGCGGTGAGTCCAGTGTCCATTCCAAGCCCTGTGCGCCCTCCCAGACCCGCGCTTTAGCGGGTTTTCCGCCGCGCACGCACTTAATGACAATCCAGACAAATAACAGCTGCGACACCCCAAAGCCAAAGGCGCCTATCGAGGATAAAGCATTCATATCTGCAAACTGTAGGTGGTAATCTGGAATTCTTCTTGGCATACCAGCTAGGCCAACAAAATGCATTGGGAAGAACAGCAGGTTGACAAAAATTGTCGATATCCAAAAATGACATTTGCCTAAAAATTCATTGTACATATGGCCGGTCCACTTTGGCAGCCAGTAGTACACGCCACCCATAATGGCAAAAATTGCACCGGGCACTAGCACATAATGAAAATGTGCCACGATAAAATAGGTGTCGTGATATTGGATATCGACCGGTGTAATGGCCATCATGACACCAGATAATCCACCGATGGTAAACATGACAACAAACCCGATTGCAAATAGCATGGGTGTTTCAAACGTCATGGCACCCTGCCACATAGTGGCAATCCAGTTGAACACCTTGACCCCGGTCGGCACGGCGACCAGCATCGTGGTAAACATGAAAAACAAATTGCCCGCAAGCGGCATACCGACCGTAAACATGTGGTGTGCCCATACAATCATAGACATGAGTGCGATAGCGATGGTGGCATACACCATAGATTCGTAGCCAAACAATGGTTTGCGTGCAAAAGTTGGGATGATTTGAGAGACGATTCCAAAGGTAGGTAATATTAAAATATATACCTCTGGGTGGCCAAAAAACCAAAAGATATGCTGGTAGAGTACCGGGTCACCGCCACCACCGGCGTTAAAAAAGCTGGTATCAAAAAAGCGATCTGTCAATAACATGGTGACCGCACCGGCGAGCACCGGTATGGAAAAGATCAGTAAGAATGCAGTGATTAACCAAGTCCACACAAAGAGTGGCATTTTCATCATATGCATGCCGGGCGCACGCATATTCAAAATCGTGACAATAATATTAATCGCCCCCATCACAGATGAAATCCCCATGAAATGGATCGACAAGATAACAAACGCAAAGCTATAGCCACCTTGTAGTGACAGAGGCGGATAGAGCGTCCACCCAGCTGCCGGCCCGCCGCCCTCCATAAACAAGGTGCTTAGCAGCATGGTAAAGGCGAAAGGCAGCATCCAAAACGACCAGTTATTCAACCTTGGCAAAGCCATATCCGGCGCACCAATCATAATGGGTACCATCCAGTTGGCTAGCCCAACTGTCGCTGGCATCACCACACCAAATACCATAATCAAGGCATGCATGGTTGTCATTTGGTTGAAGAACTCAGGGTCAACTATCTGCAACCCTGGCTGAAACAGCTCGGCGCGGATAATTAAACCCATAAAACCGCCGATAAAGAACATGAGGAGACTAAACCACAGGTATAAAGTGCCGATATCTTTATGATTCGTACTGAACACCCAGCGCTGCAAACTATAACTGCTCGCTGTACCTGTATTGGCGTGACTTGCGTCGGCTACAGACATAACTACCTATACCTTAAAAATAAACACAAAACATCACATCGAGAACAGCAGTTGACTAGCTAAATGTAGCCTTCATGCTGTTTGTAACTACCTTGACTGGCGTTGTTCTTCCAACCAAGTGTCAAATTCTTCAGGAGGCACGGCTTTTACCACCACTGGCATGAACCCGTGCCCGCGACCACACAGCTCAGCGCACTTGCCGCGATAAACGCCCTCTTTTTGAATGAGCGCCCAGTTCTCGCGAATAAACCCTGGAATGGCATCCTTTTTCACACCGAGGTCCGGGACCCACCAAGAGTGAATGACATCACCTGATGTATGCAAAAAACGAACTTTCTTGCCCACCGGCAAAACCAGCGGATTATCGACATCTTTTAGATAGTGCTCAAACTGATTGACGTCAATGCCCGACCCAAGACGCCTTGCGGCGCTGTGATCGGGGTGTAAAGAGCTGAAAAAGCTGACATCTTCGCCGATATACTCGTATTGCCATTTCCACTGATAGCCTGTCACTTTGACGGTCAAATCAGACCCATGAGAGCGCTCCATACTCACCAATACCTTGGCAGCTGGTATTGCCATAGCGACCAGTATCACAATGGGAATGATCGTCCAAGTAATCTCCATCCAAAGGTTTTCATGGAATTTAGCCGGCTTCACACCGCGTGACTTGCGGTGCATAACGACCGAATACAGCATCACAGAAAAAACGACAAAACCGATAGCGGCGCAGACATAGAGCACCATCATGTGCAGATCGTAAATCGAGTGACTATTGGGTGTCACACCTCTGACAAGATTCAGCGGTACGGGGTATTCATCAGCTGCCAGTGCATTGGCCTGGAACAAGCTAGCCCCTAAACAACCAAGGAGGGCAAAGAAGTATCGCCCCGCGTAACGGGACACATTAAGCACTGCAAGCATAAAATTCATGAGTTCAATTGCGTCGCCTGTGTAAGGTCAATCCTATCGGCTACATCAGGACAGGGTACATGCGCTATTCTAGCTAAAGCGCCTTGTAGACTGCAAGATGTATGCACAGATAGTTAAATTGACAACTGCACCCAATCAGTGCGTTGCCCGTGTGCCCTTATTATAGTGTGCTTCCAACTTGGCTTGTAGTAGCTCAAAGAAAATGGAAATAATCCAGTAGAGCATCGATGCGACAATCAGCATCTCCAGATACTTGAACTCCGACTTACCCTGGCTCTTCGCAATAAAGGTTAATTCCCACACCCCTACTATCGACACCAAAGAGCTATCCTTTAACATGGCGATAAACTGGTTGCCAGTTGGCGGCACGATCAGTTTCATTGCCTGCGGGAAAATAATTTTTCGCATCGTCTGGGCTTCGCTTAAGCCGAGTGACAAAGCGGCCTCGCGCTGCCCCGGCGGCACACTCATGATACCCGCGCGAAATATTTCAGCCATGTAGGCCCCATAGCACACAGACAGTGCCACGATGCCTGCCGGCACAGGGTCGATGGCATACCCAATCTGCGGTAGACCTATATAGATGAGATATATCTGCATCAATAAGGGTAGACCACGAAAAAATGACACATAAAAAGCGGCAACCGCATAGAAGATGGGGTTGCGCGACAATTTGGCTATGGCAACTATCCAGGCGATAACACAAGCGATACAAATAGAGATCAAAGAGACATAGATCGTGGTAAATAGCCCACGTGTCACTAAAAAAGGCAGCTTGCGCGCGATAAACTCAAAATCCAGATTAAACAGATAGAAAAATGCTAAAAATAGCAATAAAAGCTCAATCCAGACCGCGACGACACACAGCCTGTAAGCGAGCAGTGAAAGCAGGTAAATATTGAACGATAGGACGACCAGCAACACGACTGCACAACTCAAGCGGCCAAAAAAACCACTTTGTGTCGGCTCGCCCAAAGCAGGGCGCAGCAGCTCACCGACCAGACCATCGCGCATGTCTATCCAGTAAAAAAAGGCCAGCGTGACAAAAAGAATGCAGCCTAACCAGAATTTCCGGCTATCGATGAGATCGCGAATCACTTTCTAAACCAAAGATACACCAGTGGTGCAACACTGCACACCACTGGCGTAGCGGGTAAAAGAGCGTGAGTGATGACTAGTTTTCGACCTGTGTGTAGTCGACGCCGTCGTACCATTTGAGCGAGAGCGTTGTCAGGGTGCCATCCTCTTGCATGTCGCGCACGATATCGCTAATGATTTCATCAAACTCCGGATCTCCCTTGTCCGTTGCGACAGACAGCGGCTCGTAAAAAGCGGGTCCACCGATAATTCTAAATGGATAGCCGCTATCAATTGCTGAAATCAAGGTTGGCATGGCCGAGAGTACCGCATCGAGTCGTCTGCCATCGCCAATGCGCAGATCGTCGAATGCCGATGTATCGGTATCGTAGGCCCGCACTTTGCTGGTCTGTACCTCGTAATCGAAGTCGGGTACATTTTCTGCGTCTATGACCAGATTGTTGTTCAGGTAATTCTCGTAGGTACAGCCGCCACAAACGCCGATGCGCTTGCCATTTAAATCTTGAAAGCGGCGGGCTTTGCTATCCTTGTGCACGGCAAAAGCTGCCGGAACATAATAGTAAACGGCTGGGAAATCCAGTACCTGAGCGCGCTGTTTGGTGGGTGTCATGGAGCCGACAGAGATATCCCAACGGCCATTCCAACGCCCCGCTGTAATTAGATCCCACGATGGTGTGACGATGCTCAGGCGCACACCCATGCGCTTGGCAATTTCTAGGCCGACTTCGACATCAAAGCCATCCATTTTGTTGTTGTCATTCAAGAACGATTGGGGTGGATAAGAGGGATCGGAGGACATAATTAGCGTGCCCTTACGCATGACACGATCTAGCGTCTCGCCCGCTATCGATTGTTGCGAAAGAGCGGATAGTGCAACGATGACCGGTATCATCCAAGTGAGTCGCAAACTGCTAATGCGGTAAATCATAACCATCTCCTTAAAGTGAATAACTGCCAACTGACAAGACAGCCATATTAACCAAAATGCAAAATTCCGTACGCATGCTACGCCCTAAAGCCGCTACATTGTACGACAGAAGGCCATAATACGCGATATACCCTCGCGTAGGGTATCCGAATCAACCGCAAATGACAGGCGCACATGCCCTGCCCCGCTCGGGCCAAACGCCTCGCCAGCTAGCACAGACACACGCATCTCATCGTACAGACGCTCGGAAAATTCCTGGCTAGAAAGCCCTGTGGCGCGTATATCTAGCATTAAAAACATACCACCTTGTGGTCTGTGCACCCGCAAGTTTGCCACATCGCTCAGCTGGGCCAATACATACTCCAAGCGCGTGCGATAGATAGCCGCGACCTCACAGGGCACGTGTTGTTGTGCCCGCAAGGCTGCGATACCCGCCGCCTGAATAAAGCCGGGCAACCCGTACAGCATGGCCAGCGCCAAGCGCCCGAAATGCTCGACCAGCGGTGCCGGCGAGATCGACCAGCCCAAGCGAAACCCCGTCATACTGTGAGATTTGGACAAGCTATTGAGCACGACAGAGCGCGATTCCATACCGGGCATACTGCTGATAGAGGCGCAATCGGTATCAAATACAATCTGGTTGTACACCTCATCTGACACCACCCAGCAATCGTGCGCGCAGGCTAGCTCGGCGATGCGTGCCAGCTCCTGATGATTGAGCACCACACCTGTCGGGTTATTGGGGCTGGCCAGCAAAATGACCTTGGTGCGCTGGGTTATCGCCTGCGATAGCCGATCGAGATCGGGACGAAAGCCCGTCTCCGCTCGCTGGGGCACCTGCACCATCACGCCATTTGCAGCGCCGATAGCGGCTGGATAGGTCACGTAGGCGGGTTCGAGCACTACCACCTCATCCCCCGGATTTAAGAGGCACAACATGGTAGAGAACAGTGCATTCTGCGCACCGCTGAACACCATCACCTGATCCGCTGTAGTCGCCCTGCCCGTTTTTGAGGCATGTGCTTTGGCAATCAACTCGCGCAGAGCGGGCTTGCCGAGCACATCTTGATAATGCGTATCACCGGCGCGCAAGGCGGCAATGGCCGCCTCCACAATCGGCTCTGCCGTGGCCAAGTCCGGATCGCCAACTGACAGGATAACCACCTGTTCGCCACGCGCGGCATCGGACTGTGCCCGCTCGTGGATTGCCCAAGCATCGGCGCCAACACCGGTCAAACGCTCACAAAAATCTGCGTATTTCATCTGTAATCGCTACGAATTGAGATAAACACTAGCCAACACACAAGCTTAAGCATCCAAGCTGCGCATCATGGGCGAAAAACTCAAACTGGATTTTAAGGTGCGCACAAGTCTGGTTGCGAGCATCAGGCCTAACGCAAACCCTGCTACCGCAACCAAAACAAACATGGGTGATTCAGAATAGAACAGACTGGCGATGAAAGTTGTGCCAAACATCATCGCCAGCGGCAACATATACAGCAGGAGCCCGCAGATAAATAACCCTTTGCCAGACACACACACCAACACCCAATCACCCTCGCCAGCATTCAAATGATTGGGCAGGGTTAAGCGCTGATCGCACGGCGGGGCTGCGCGCGAGAAAAACGCCCCGCAGCCACCTTTGGGGCATAGTTTGCAGGATGAGTTAGAGACCAGACGCACTGTCGCCGAGCTGGAACTGACAAAGACCACTTGGCCCTTGCGCGCAAACAGATCGCTACTCTGAGTCATCGTCTGATTTTTTTCTATTGATCGGTTGGCAGACGATGAGGGCCGCTAGCTAAGCGAGCACCTAGCCATGCACAGAGGCCGAAAAAATGGTCTCTATCGAATGGAGCAGGGTTTGGTTAAACACCTCATCGGATTGTTGGCTAGCTAGCCCTTCTGTTAGGGCGCGAGAAAAACTGGCAATCATGCCCTCTTGACGTGCCAGGCGCTCACAGGCCTGATCGCGTGTATACCCACCCGAGAGTGCCATAACCCGCAATACGGCGGCAGAATCGGCCAGATCGGCATAGGTATTGTCTTGTTCTGGCAGGGTTAGCTTCAATAGTATCTTACGATCGGCTGGCACCCGCGCCAGGTGTTTGAGTAGAGACTGCTTGAGTATCGCTTCGGCCTCTCGCTTCTCAGGGCTATTGATATCGACCTCAGGTTCGATAATCGGCACAAAGCCCGCCTCCAAAATACGCAGGCCGACATCGAATTGTTGCTCGACAACCGCCTCGATGCCGCGCGCATCAGCCAGCTTGATAACAGAGCGCATTTTGGTGCCAAACACACCGCACTGGCCGGCACGTGCTAAAAGATCGTCCAAACTATGCAGGGGTTTCATCATCTGCACGCCATCGGACTCGCGATCCAGCCCGCTATCCACCTTCAAAAAAGGTATCACCTGCTTGGAGCGCCACAGGTATTCGGCACTCGGCACACCGCCGATTGTGCGATCCATGGTATCGGCGAATAAGATGGCACCGAGAATACGCGTGCCGGTAAAGCTCGGGCTCTGGACAATGCGTGCGCGCATCTGGTGTACCAGATCAAACATCTCTTCATCTGTGTCCCAGGCATCTTCGGTTAGGCCGTAGAGCATCAGCGCTTTGGGGGTGCTGCCACCGCTCTGATCTAGAGCGGCAATAAAGCCATCCGCGTGCTGCATTTTTTCTAGTTGCATCTTGTTAGTTGTCATTAATTTTAATTCCAGTCGAAATGGCTACAAATAACATCATAAATCTTCTGCTGTACACTCGGTGTCTGTCAATCGTTGCACAATGGTTTGGTACTTTTCAAGCGTACGCGAGATAACCTGCGTGGGCAGTGTTGGGCCTGGGGCTGTTTTGTCCCAAGACAGTGTATCGAGATACCCTCGCACATACTCCTTATCAAAACTATCTGGCTGTACACCCGGCTGCCAAGCATCCGCATCCCAAAAGCGAGAGGAGTCGGGGGTTAAGGCCTCATCCATCCAAACCAACTGCCCGTTGGCATCCAAGCCAAACTCGAACTTGGTATCGGCAATTATGATACCACGCTGTCGCGCATGCTCGGCGGCATCGCGGTACAGTTGCAAGCTCAGCTCGCGAATGCGATCGGCTAGCGCCTCGCTGCCAACAGCCTCCACAAATGTTTTGTAATCGATGTTGAGATCGTGCTCGCCGAGTGTGGATTTGCTCGATGGCGTAAAAATAGCTGTTTCCAAGCGCTCTGCAAGGCGCATGCCAGCGGGCAGTTTCTGTCCACAAAGCGTCCCCTTATGCCGATAATCTCGCCAACCAGAGCCAATGAGATAGCCGCGCACGATGGCCTCTATTGGCAAGGGTTTCAGCCTTTGTACCAGCATGGCCCTGCCCATGGCAAACTGCAACTCCGCGCCATGCAACAGCGTATCTAATGGCTGCGCAATCCAATGATTGGGCGCAAGTGCCCGCAACTTACCAAACCAAAAGCAGGACAATTTCGTCAATAATTTCCCTTTGCCGGGCACACTAGAGGGCAAAATAACATCGAAAGCCGAGATGCGGTCAGTCGCAACAATGAGTAGTCGTTGTTCATCGAGCGCATAGATATCGCGCACTTTGCCCGCGTATATTTTTGTCAGAGAGGTTATCTGGGGCGTGGTCATTACACGGGTATCGCTGTAATAAACAAGATTAGAAAGTGATCGTGAAAAATACGCCGTATGCAATCCATCCAAGATCAGGTACGATGCGACGAAAGCGTATTATATTGATGAAATCATACACTGATTTGAGAAATGATGTCAGAGTCGCACCCTAGCCCACAGCGCGAAACCGCCTTTGATCAGGCTTTGCAATATATCCTAGATCAAATTGATCCGCCGTCAAAAACAGAGACAGTGGCCATAGAAGACGCCCTGGGGCGCATCAGCGCTCAGCCGATCTACGCACTGAGAGACAGCCCCTCATTCATCAGCTCGGCAATGGATGGCTATGCGCTACAACAAGCGGCCTTTGACACCTACCAGCAGGGGTTCCATCTCATTGGCAAATCACTCGCCGGACACCCGTTTTTAGGGCCTGTAGCCGCTAATCAATGTGTGCGTATTACAACAGGTGCCGCCCTACCCTCAGGCACGGATAGCGTCGTGATACAGGAGAATGCATCTGTGCGCGATGGCTTGGTGCAATTTACCGGTGAGTGTAAAGCAGGGCAGTTTGCCCGAGCCCTGGGCAGTGATTACAAGTGCAACAGCAAATTGCTGGATGCTGGCACACAGTTACAGCCGGCGCATATTGCCCTGCTAAGCGCACAAAATATTTTGAATGTGGTGGTTTATTGTCGGCCAACAGTTGCCATACTCTCATCAGGTGATGAATTGTTAGGGCCACAGCAGGCACTCGCCTACGGAAAAATTTACGACACCAATCGGGCTTTGCTGGGTGCGTTTTTATCTCAGATGCAGATACCTGTGCAAGACTTTTCTATGGTGGCAGATGATGGCGATAGCCTGCGGGCAGTGTTGGATAAGGCCGCTACCACAGCCGATATTATCATTAGCTCGGGGGGGGTATCTGTCGGCGAGAGTGACGTGATTGCAAAAGTGGTCCGACAGGTAGATCAGACAGCCCTGTGGAAAGTTGCCATAAAGCCGGGCAAACCCTTAATATTTGGGCATTATGGGCAAGCGTTAATTTTTGGCCTACCGGGCAACCCAGTCTCTGTGTGTGTCAGCTTCGGCCAAATTGTGCTGCCAGCGATTAGAAAATATATGGGCATGCCGTATAAAAAACCATTACAGCTACAGGCAACGGCAACCACTGATTTTTACAAGCAGTCGAATAGAATTGAATTTCAGCGGGGTCTGCTAGATCAGGATCAGGATAAATTTCTTGTATCCAGCACAGGGGATCAGTCTTCTCACAGACTCGACTCTATCAGCCGAGCTAACTGCTACGTGATTTTACCGCCAGAGTGTACGGGTGTTAAAGCGGGTGAATCAGTTTTTGTGCAACCCATAGTAAATGGATTGCCTATCTGAGGATCTGAGGGTGAGCGGCATGTGCCAGCTCACCCCCACATAGCGCTACTTGATACCTTCTTTCTCGTACTTCTTCAGCAATCCGCGCGAGGTCTTAAATACAGCTTTCATATCCTCTGCAGATGCCGTTAGCAGTTTTTGGAATCGCTTATTCGCTTTGGCATCAGCCTTGAGTGCTTTTATCTCGGCTTTGCATTTTGCAAGATCCGCCCGCAAAGCGGCAACCCGATCAGATGATGCACCGCGAGTGGCTTTCGCCACGCTTGGTTTTGCGACAACACTGCTAGCACTTTTTGGCGGACGACCGCGTCCACGTTTAACTGTACTATTCGCTTCTTTAGGCATAACAAATAAAACCTCAATTAATCTATCTATGAAAAACTTCGAGAACCAAGCCGGCATTATAAAAGAAATAGAATTTATTTTGCAATATCCAATCGACAACTACAGACAATCGATTAGGACATGCGGTAAATATAATAACTGAGCCCCCCGCCCAAAAACACACTGGGGAGAATAGCGCCGATGGCATCGGGTAGACCCCAGACAATGCCTAAAGAAAAAACAATTGTCTGGGCAGAGAAAAAAACGATTCCCGACACTATGCCAATGACAAGGTACATCCCAATCGATGAAAAGCGTGCTGTCTTTAAAAACACGATCATGGTAAACAACAATAAAAATGGCAAGTGACAAATGCCCGCGATACGGCTCCAAAAGATTTGACGATAGCGCTGTGAGTTGCCACTGTCCCCTAGGTATCGCCCATGCCGGTAGAGTTCCACAATCGACAACAACTGCGGCTGCAAAAAAAAGCGCTGCAAACTGCCCTGATGCAACGGCGAGGGAATCTGCATACGATTATGATGTTCCGTGATGACTTTTTCATCATTAAACTGTGTCACTACTACATCCTCTAGCAGCCAATCACCATTGGATTGCTGCTGTAGTGTCTCGGCTTTTATCAGCTGCCGCAGGCCAGCAGGATCATACTGATAATAAGACAAACTCAATCCATGGGGTGCACGCTGTTGCAGATAGAGATAATTTTGCTCATTTTTAATGAGTATACGACCCGTTATGTTAAGTGCCCCTGCATTGACATCTTGTGTTGCGGTGGATGCATTGTGCAGTCTATTTGCATATTGTTCAGCTGGTGCCACCAGCCACACATCGAGCAATACCAAGAGTACACTGAGTCCAACACCCAACAGAAAAAGTAATCGCGCCATTGCATAGGGTGTCATGCCCAGCGCACGTAGCACGACTAATTCATTTTGTGATGCCAGCTTCCCCAAGCCCAAAAAACCGCCAATCAGTACCGCATAGGGCACCATGTCATAAATATTTTTAGGTATACCGAGCAACACCTGAAGCAGACCGCCCTCGGATGTGTCGCTCCGATATAAATACTCGATCAAGTTAAATAAGGTACTGATAGAAATCAACACACACAGGACAACGCCGATAGCACCTAGCACAGCTATGCCGATATAGCGGTTAATTAATGTCATGGCAGTCGAATGGTTTAAAAAGGCACGCGCCGTATTTTATAGAGTACGGCACTGAAGATGAAAAAAGCGCCTTGGACGCACCAAACACTCGCCCAGGCAGGAAGCGCCCCAGTCGTAGCCCAGTGCCCTGCCAGCTCCAAACAATTGACGTACAACAAGTAGACAAAGAAAGCGACCAGCATATTGCCATAGCGCCCGGCACGTGTGGGTGTATAGGACATCGTCCAAGCGATATACGCCAATAACAAGGCAGAAAACGGCACTGCAATACGCCAATATAATTCGGCGCGATCGACAAGTCGATCTGATTGCATCAGCTGTTTAGTGCTATAGGCGGAGATTTTTTGCTGCACCGTTAAGGGTTTGGGCGCAATATATATGTCGTGGCGCTCAAACCGAATCACATAGGTACTGCCATCTAGCCGTAGATTGACACGCTCGCCCTCATAAAATGACATGCGCACACCTTGGCCATCTTGCTGATATTTAAGCTGCGCCGCACGCAAGATAAACTCACCCTCTAGTGCATCATCGCGATGCAAAAACACCTGATGCATCGTGCCGTCGGCTGCTATATCGGTGGCAAAAAATAATGTTTTACCTGAGTCAAGCTGCAACAGCTCGCCTGGCTTAACCTGCGCAAGGCGCTGAGGTAGTGCGATATCTTGCAGTGCCACCTTCTGCTGCATGCGCGCCCAGGGTGTAAAGACAACTGTGCAGGGAAACAAAATGAGTGTACCGAGCAGGCCAAGGCATAGCACGGGTTTTAAAATAGTTTTGGCACTTGCACCAGAGCTGGCCAATACGATCATTTCATTATCTTGGTACAGGCGCCCAAGGCCGTACACAATACCCAAGTACACCCCCAAGGGAATTAAGGCTATGAGCGTTTCCAAGCACAAGACCAAGAAGTAACTCAATACAAACTCGGCACTCAGCTGCCCATCGACAACAGCTGAGAGCGCTTGTGTCAGCGCGTTGCCTGCAAAGATGGCCAAAAAGACCAGTGTGATGACGCACACTGGGCGCAACAGCTCAAAAAACAAATAGCGAAACAGCAAGCTAGACGCCTCGCGATGCACGCATCATCAATACAGACAAACTATTCATCTCGTATTTGGGCATGGCATGCTAGCGCCTGTAGGGCAACTGCATTGGGTTTCTGTGGCTTTGGTATCCATCCCGCTGTATAATCTTTTCGCTGCCTTTGCGGCTTGTTTAGCCAGTTAAAAATATTGGCGCATCGGGTATCGGCAATATGCATCTGCATGCTTTTAATGGGCGAGCGCCCAATCAATTCCGAGAGTAGAATTTATTATGAGCAGTATCAAATTTACCATAGAAGCGTCGGCTAACTTAGATGCTAGCGAAAAAAAATGCGACTGTATTGTGGCAGGAGTATACGCGCAAAACGCCCTGTCTGCCACAGCGGAGGCGCTGAATAAACGCAGTGGCGGCTATATTGCCAAGCTGTTAAAAAAACAAGATATACAAGGCGATCTATGTCAGGTGCAATGGCTGTACGATGTGCCGGGGCTCTCGGTAGAGCGCGTGCTGCTCATCGGCTGCGGCAGCCAAAGTGACATCACCGATTATAAATTTGAAAAAATTTATCGCGCACTGGCAAACGCACTCAAGCCGACTGGGGTTAAGGTCGTGCTCGACCATTTGGGAGAGATCGCACCCACAGGCAGAGACGCCGCCTGGGCAATTACACAGGCAGTGCTTGCGATCGAGGCCATCTACTATCGATTCGATCAGTTCAAAAGCCAGCAAGCAAAACCCACTGCCCTAAAGCGCGTTCTATTTGCAACCGATAAAAAATCCAAGCAAGCGAGCAGTGCACTACAACAGGCGCAGAGCACGGCCCGAGGTATGGCGTTTTGTAAAGACTTGGCAAATACACCGGCGAACATATGCCATCCATCCTACTTGGCTAATGAGGCCAAAAAACTTGCCAAGTTGCACAGCAATATGAAAGTTGAAGCGCTGGATGAGGCCAAAATGAAAACGCTGGGCATGCATTCATTATTGTCGGTCTCCCAGGGCAGCAAACAGCCAGCGAAACTGATCGTTGTGCACTACCAAGGCGGCAAGCCAAGCGACCAACCACACGTGCTAGTGGGCAAGGCTGTAACGTTTGATACAGGCGGCATTTCGCTCAAACCCCCACGCTCCATGCACGAGATGAAATACGACATGTGCGGCGGCGCAGCGGTACTCGGCACCTTGCGCGCTTGTGCCGAGATGCAATGCAAGCTCAATGTCATTGGCATCATACCCGCGACAGAAAACATGCCCAGCGATCGGGCAACGCGCCCGGGCGATGTGTACAAGACTATGTCGGGCAAAACAGTCGAAGTGCTAAACACCGATGCGGAAGGTCGCCTTATCCTATGTGATGCACTGCATTATGCGGCGCGCTTTAAACCGGCTGCGGTAATCGATGTTGCCACCCTCACGGGCGCCTGTGTCGTCGCACTAGGGCATCACCATGCAGGGCTCTACAGTAATCAAGAGGCCTTGCAGCAGCAATTAGTGACAGCCGGTAGGGCGAGCATGGACACCTGCTGGCCTATGCCGCTTGAGGACATCTACCAAGAGCAGTTGGACAGCAACGTTGCCGATATGGCCAATATTGGCGGCCCGAGCGCGGGTAGTATTGTGGCGGCGTGTTTTCTGGCACGCTTTACCGAGCAGTACGCTTGGGCGCATCTCGATATAGCGGGTGTCGCCTACGGTGGCAGTAAGGCCACAGCGACAGCACGCCCTGTCAAGCTCCTCACCCGCTATCTACTCGACAGACAGGCAGACTAGCTACGCGTGGTGACGAAGTTGGGCATATAAGGGTTGAATCTGTTGTGTTAAAGTACGGAGATATTCCTTGCATAATTTGCCATCCAGAAGCTTAAGATGAATTCATCTGAAAAACAAATTCCTATTTTGACGGACATAGTGGAGCGGGGTACCGTACCCGAAAGCGCCCAAACTACCGCTGCACCGGCTAACAACTTTGGCACACCACCCAAAGGTCAGCAGAGCGATATCAACAGACTCAACACGGGCACCGCATTACAAAACGATGATATCAAAAAGGAAGTTAACCGAATTATTAAGCGCCACGCAATCAATATGCAGCGCGAAATCTACGCTTATCTACAGCTAGATAAAACCTAAAACCTGTAATCGCTATTACTTAGCATCCAGAGGCTTACCTCTGTCAAATTAGTTTTATGGATAAATCCTACAACCCCGGTTCAATTGAACAGCGCTGGTATCGGCACTGGGAGCAGCAAGGTTACTTTGCCCCGAGTCAAGTGGGCGAGCATAGCTACTGCATTATGATTCCGCCGCCAAATGTCACTGGCACCCTGCACATGGGGCACGCATTTCAAGATACCCTGATCGACACCCTGATACGCTACCATCGCATGTGCGGGCATCGCACCCTGTGGCAACCGGGCTGTGATCATGCCGGTATCGCCACCCAAATGGTTGTGGAGCGACAACTAGAAGCATCTGGGGAAACACGCCATAGCCTTGGCAGAGAGCAGTTTATCGAGCGTATCTGGCACTGGAAGGACACCTCCGGCAATCAGATTGGGCAACAGTTGCGCCGCATGGGTGCATCGGCCGACTGGGATCGCGAGCGATTCACCATGGACCCTGGGCTCTCCAAAAGTGTGCAAAAAGTATTCGTCGATCTCTACGATCGGGGGCTGATTTATCGTGGCAAGCGACTCGTCAACTGGGACCCTGTACTCCACACCGCCCTATCTGATCTGGAGGTGATTAACGAGGAGACCACGGGCAAGCTGTGGCATCTGCGCTACCCATTGGAGAGCGGCGATGGATTTATAGAGGTCGCGACCACGCGCCCGGAGACCATGCTGGGCGATGTGGCGGTTGCCGTGCACCCAGAGGACGCACGCTATACACACCTAATTGGCCAAAACCTCATTTTGCCACTCGTGGGGCGCAAACTGCCGATCATTGCCGATGAGTACGTCGACCCGACATTCGGCAGTGGCTGCGTCAAAATTACCCCGGCACACGATTTCAATGACTATCAGATCGGCCAGCGGCACGCGCTGGAGAGCATCAATATATTCACTGAAAGTGCTCAAATTAACGACACGGCACCAGAGGCTTATCGCAACCTCGATCGCTACAGCGCACGAGAAGCGATCGTCAAGGATTTACAGCAGGCCGAGCTCATAGCACGGGTGGAGGATCATCTGCACACACTGCCGTACGGCGATCGCAGCGGTGTTGTACTGGAGCCCTACCTGACCGATCAATGGTTTGTCGATCTGACAAGCGATACCCTGCCCGATGGGCGCCCCGGTGGCCACAGTCTGATTACACAACCTGCCATTGACTGCGTGCGCGATGGACGTATCCACTTTGTGCCGGACAACTGGTCCAACACCTACCACCAATGGCTGGGCAACATAAAAGACTGGTGCATCTCGCGCCAAATCTGGTGGGGCCATCAAATACCCGCCTGGTACGACGATGCGGGCAATATCTATGTGGCGGAAAGCTTGGAGGCGGTGTATAAAAAATACAACCTGGCAAGCGATGTAACCCTGCATCGGGACGAAGATGTGCTCGACACCTGGTTTAGCTCAGCCCTGTGGCCTTTTTCGACTCTCGGCTGGCCAGAGGACACCGAAAATATGCGCGTGTTCTACCCCACCTCGGTGCTGGTAACCGGGTTTGACATCATATTCTTTTGGGTCGCCAGAATGATTATGTTCGGGCTGCTAATGACAGGTGATGTGCCGTTTAAAACGGTGTACGTACACGGGCTGGTGCGCGATCACAAAGGCGCCAAAATGTCCAAATCCAAAGGCAATACACTAGACCCAATCGACATCATAGATGGGATCAACCTAGAGGATTTGATCGAAAAACGCACCGCCAATCTGATGCAGCCACACCTTGCCAAGTCGATTATGCAGCAGACACGCCGAGAATTCCCCAAGGGTATTTTGGCCTATGGCACCGATGCACTGCGCTTCACCTTCGCCTCTTTAGCCTCCAATGGGCGCGATATTCGCTTTGACCTACAACGTGTTGAGGGGCACCGCAATTTTTGTAACAAGTTGTGGAACGCCAGCCGTTTTGTGATGATGCAGTTCGAAAATGCCACGATCGCCCCGGGCGAGCTGACGCTGGCCGATCGCTGGATTCTATCTCAGCTGGCGCGCACAACAGCCGATGTGCATCGGCATCTGGCCAATTATCGGCTCGATTTAGCCTCCCAAGCGATGCACAGTTTCATCTGGGATACCTTTTGCGACTGGTACATTGAGCTAGCCAAAACGATACTATCGGCCGATGAGAGCCAACACAAAGCGAGCACAAGACACACATTACTGCATGTGCTGAGTGCTATTTTGCGCATGGCACACCCCATTATGCCCTACATTACCGAGGAGCTATGGCAGCGCCTAGCGCCCTTTAGGCAAGTTCCGTCAGACACCATCATGCTTGCCCCCTACCCAGAGTCCGACCCCAAGTGCATCGACGATGCCGCAGAGCAAGAGATCATGTGGATTCAGCGTTGGGTGTCTTGCGTGCGCAAACTACGCGCCAGCTTCGATGTATCGCCAGCTAAAAAACTGCGCATCCTACTCGATGGTACCGATGCAGAAGATAAGCTTTTGTGCGATCGCCACAGCGATACACTCAAAAAACTGGCAAGAGTGGAGTCCATCGAATGGCTAGCTGCCGATCAATCACCACCGGAGTCTGCCAGCGAGCTAGCTGGTATGCTAAAGCTTTTGCTGCCACTTGAGGGTGTGATCGACACCGATCTGGAGCGCGAAAGATTACAGCAGATGATTGAAAAGGTCGATGAAGAATTGCAGCATCTGGATACCAAACTGTCCAATACACAATTTGTAGCGCGCGCAAAACCCGAGATCGTCGCTCGGGAGCGCGAACGCGTACAAGCGGCCTTAGCGCGTCGTGAAAAATTGCTCGCCCAACAAGTCTCACTCTGATCTATCAAATAGAAAACACGGATGAAAAAAAATATTTTCTACGCCCAATCCGGTGGCGTGACCGCTGTCATCAATGCGACTGCCTGTGGTGTAATCGAGGCGGCACGTGCCAAATCCAGTGAAATCGGCACAGTCTACGCAGGGCGCAATGGCATACTCGGCGCGCTGCAAGAGGAGTTGTTCGATACATCACAAGAATCCTATCAAGATATCGCCGCACTGCGCCATACACCCGGTGGCTGCTTTGGCTCCTGTCGCTACAAACTAAAAAGCTTGGTGGAAAATGAGCAGGAGTACCGGCGTTTAATCGACGTATTTAGAGAGCACAATATCGGCTACTTTTTATACAACGGTGGGGGTGATTCAGCCGACACCTGTCACAAAATTTCCTTGCTATCAAAGCAATTGGGCTTTGATATACAGGCGATACACCTACCAAAAACTGTCGATAACGACCTGCCCATTACAGATAATTGCCCGGGCTTTGGCTCGGTTGCCAAGTACGTGGCTGTTTCGGCACTGGAGGCCAGTTTTGATGTGTTGTCCATGGCGCAGACCTCGACCAAAGTGTTTATCTTGGAGGTCATGGGGCGGCATACAGGCTGGATTGCAGCGGCCGGTGGCCTGCTGCAAGACTACGCCATCCCCGTTTTGCTATTGATGCCAGAGGTGCCGCTCGATGAGAGCAAGCTCCTAGCCGCTGTCGAGGCGCGTGTTGCCGAGTACGGCTATTGCACCCTAGTCGTCTCCGAGGGCGTGCGTTGGCCGGATGGAAAATTTTTGTCGGAGCAAGGGGGGCAAGATGCTTTTGGACATGCTCAATTGGGCGGTGCCGCACCGGTTGTCGCCAATATGATCAAGCAGAAGAGTGGCTACAAGTACCACTGGGCAGTGGCAGACTACTTGCAACGCTCGGCCAGACACGTCGCCTCCAAGGTCGATGTCGATCAGGCCTACGCCATTGGCCGCGCTGGTGTCGATGCCTTGTTGGATAAAAAATCCAATTTGATGATGACCATCGTGCGAGATAGCAGCCACCCATACTCTTGGCATATTGGGGAGGCGGATTTAGCGCAGGTGGCCAATGCAGAGCAAATGCTGCCACAGGAATTTATCGGCGCGGATGGCATGAGCATCACCCCTGCTTGCAGAGACTATCTCATGCCGTTGATTCAAGGTGAAGTCCCACCGCCCTATATAGATGGACTACCGGCTTACACACGACTCAAAAATCAGTTAATTGAGAAACGACTGCCCATCTGGCAAGCATAAGCGATTGCTCGCAGACGCAGAATCCTCTACAATCTCCCCCTCAAATGCAACGATAACTTGGGGCTATAGCTCAGCTGGGAGAGCGCTTGCATGGCATGCAAGAGGTCGGCGGTTCGACCCCGCCTAGCTCCACCAAACACCCCCTTCGATTGACTGGCATTTCTGCCCGCTGGGATGATGTTGTACTCTCAGCAGGCTAGCGGGCTACACGACCCATTTTGGGGTCGGTGAGGCTCGAATTTTCGACAATTTTTCAGGTTTTCTGGCAATAGTCTCTTTAAGGCTGTTGTGCTGAGTGCTTGAATTTTCAGAATGATTTCATGCAAGAGCAAGATTGCCAGTTGGTCATCTTTGTTCACTGACCAAGAATTTCAATACTTGCCCCCTCCTCTTGTAGCCACTGGCCCTTTTTACTCCGATAAACTTTTTGAGCCAACTTGCATCTGAAAGGCTGCGGCGCACTGGTTTTATTTTGATCGTGCAGCTGTGCTGTGAGGCAATATTTAAGACCGCACTTGGCCTGTAAATGTGCGCGGCCTTAATTGTCGGAAATATGCTTGATCCAGGTATATCTCTTCTACTTGCAGAAAAATACGTTAACTTACGCTAAATTGACCGAACAACGATTGTGACAATTAACTACCGGTAGTTAATCTCGTATCCGTTTCAACATGCCAACCAGCCTCTTGCCCTCCCAAAGGCAGAGGAAGCTCATGCCATCTCGTTTTTCTACA
>CAZROX010000004.1:0-33535 GCA_964601845.1 uncultured Halothiobacillaceae bacterium | reverse complement strand
GGGCGAGCAGCCTTTGCGATCACTGCAACACCTCCACCAGATCGCCAACAGATACCACACCCTCGTGCGCATGCACCAAGTTTTGGCCAAATATCACGCCCTCTGCGCGTTTGCGATAGCTGGCGAGCGTCCTCAGTGGCTCCCTGCCCGAGAGGGTGCCGTGCACCTGATCGACACAGGTCATCACACAGCGCGCGCAAGGCTCGACAATTGTCGCCCCGACTGCGCCTAGGCGAATCTCGCGCCAAGCGTCCTCGGCGAAAGCCTGGCCGCCACGCACAACGATATTGGGTCGAAAGCGATCCATCGACAGGGGCGCGGGCAGACGCGCATTCAGATCCGCCAAGGATTCCTCGGACAACAGCATCAAGGGGTAGGCATCGGCAAAGCTCAGGCTCGCCCAGCTGGCAGGCTCCGACATGGGGCGCGCTGGCGCATCCGGCATACGCACCAGGCGGCATGGGCAATCGAGATAGTCGCTGAGCCACTTGGCAACCGCATCGCCCTGGTCAAATGCCTGGCACGTATCGCGCCACACCAAAACCTCGCGCGCGACACCGGTGCGCACGATGGGCAAGTCGATGGCATCGGCGCCGGGGGCGCGCAACGTCAGGCGATCTTTTTCAATAGCGGGGGTGATCAGCGCCATGCGCGGCAGGCGGCGCTGGGTGAGAAAGCCCCCCGCCTGATCGATCAGCATCAGCATGCGATCGTGCTCAAGGCCGCGCCCATCGAGCCGCGCCCGATCGAGCGACATCCCAGCGCAGGATTTAATGGGATAGCAATAGAGGCTCGATACGACAAAAGACATGGACACGACCACCGGTTTGTCAGGCGTACAACGGGACATTTATTCTAATCTAGCTGCAAAACAGCTGGCAACGACTAGGCGGGCGGCTCTGGTATACTGGCGCCATGGCGTGCGAGTGTGGCGGAATTGGTAGACGCGCAGGCTTTAGGTGCCTGTAGGGCAACCTGTGAGAGTTCGAGTCTCTCCACTCGCACCAGCGATACGCGAGGCTTACTGGGCGCACAGGTGCCACGCAAGCCATTGTGCACCTCGGGCTGGTAATTGTCACTAAGTGTCCACATATTCAGCCTACACGCATCCATAAAATACGAATCCACGTCTATTTAAATGTTCCACAATAGTTGCTAAACGCATGCATATTACATTAGAGAACACGACAGCCCTAGAGAGAAAAATGACTGTCCGGCTGCCTGCTGAGCAGCTATCTGCATCTGTCTCCACCCGCCTTAAGGAGCTGCGCGCAAAATTTAAGCTGCCAGGCTTTCGCCCCGGCAAGGTGCCCATGCAACTTGTGCAATCCCGCTATGGCGATCAAGTGCGCCAAGAAATGACAGCCGAGCTGGTCGAGTCGAGCTTTCGCGATGCGCTGGCAGAAAAAGCGCTCACCCCCGCAGGTGCCCCCAGCGTGGAGCTGCTAGAAAAAACCGACGAGCAAGCCGATGGCGACTTCGCCTACAGCGCTACCTTTGAGGTGTTCCCAGAGTTTGCGCTGGTGGACTTGAGCGGGGTCGAGTTTGAGCGATTGGTCTGCCTGTCAGAGGAGGCCGATATCGACGAGGCGCTGGAGCGCCTGCGCAAAGAGCGCAGCATCTGGGATGACAAGCCCGGCGGCGCAGACTGGGGCGATCGGCTAGAGCTGGACTACACCATGACCATCGACGGCCAGGACACCCCCCACAGCCAGGCAGACAACACCACCATCGAGCTGGTACAAGATCGCCCGCTAACCGACCTGATCGCCCCCATGCTCGGCCTAGAGCCGGGGCAAGACAAAACCTACAGCTATGTTTTCGATGCAGACTATCCAGATGCAGAGCTATCTGGCAAGTCGGTGCAGTATTACGCCAAGGTACACAGCGTCAAGGTGGGCCGCCTGCCAGAGTTGGATGCCGAATTTGTGCGCCAGTTTGGCATAGAGTCGGGCGATATCGCAGAGCTGCGCAGCCAGATAGGCGAGCAGTTAAAGCGTGAGACGGATCGCTATACGATGCAAAAGCTGAATCAAGATGTCATGCAAAAGTTGGTCGACCTGCACGATATCGAGCTGCCAAAAGCGCTGGTCGATCGCGAGTGCCAGCGCCTAATCGACCCAGAGGGCAAAGGGAGTGCACCCCAACAGGAGTGGGATGCCAAGCTGCTAGAGGACGCCAAGCGCAATGTCAAGATTGGCCTGATTGTTATGCAGGTAATCGAGACGGCCAAGCTCAAGGCCGATGCCCAATCGGTGCGCGCACATATCGACGAGCTGGCAGCACCCTATAAAGACCGAGAGCAAGTCGTCAACTACTACTACTCGAATCAAAAGGCACTGCAAGAGGTGGAGAACCAAGTTCTGGAGCAGACGGTGATTAACTGGGTGGTCGCCCAGGGCACTGTGACCGATCGCACCATCACCCGCAGTGAGCTAGCTGCCCAATAGATGTATTTGCCAACTAGAGGCGCAGGTCATGTCGAACGCTCATAGGACACCAACACAAATGCTCAATATCCCAATGGTCGTGGAGAAGACGCCCGGTGGTGAACGCGCCTACGATATCTACTCGCGTATGCTCAAAGAGCGCATCATCTTTTTGGTGGGCGAGATCGACGACTACAGCGCCAATCTGGTGGTCGCACAGCTGCTGTTTTTGGAGTCGAACAACCCAGAGCAGGATGTCTCTATCTACATCAACTCGCCGGGCGGATCGGTCACGGCGGGCATGTCGATCTACGACACCATGCAATTTATCAAGCCGGATGTTAGCACCTACTGTATCGGCCAGGCCGCCAGCATGGGCTCGCTTATTCTGGCCGGCGGCGCCGACAAAAAACGCTATATGCTGCCGCACTCGCGCTGCATGATCCATCAGCCGCTGGGCGGTCACCAGGGCCGTGCCAGCGACCTCGATGTCTATGTGCGCGAGATCATTAGCTGGCGCAGCAGGCTCAATGCGGTGTACGCCAGACACACCGGACAAGCGATTGAAAAAATCGCGCAAGACAGCGAGCAGGACTACTACATGTCCGCCGAGGATGCAGTAAGCTACGGCTTGGCTGATCGCGTGGTGGACACACGTTTCACCAACAAACAAGCAACTCCACAAGATTCTTGATGCATGTTTGACGGGCGAGGGTAACGAGATGGATAACAACAATTCAGAGCATCCCAATTCATCTGAAACGATGCACTGCTCTTTTTGCAAAAAGAGCCAAAACGATGTCAGAAAGCTGATCTCTGGCCCCACGGCTCTGATCTGCGATGAGTGTGTCGATCTGTGCAACGAGATTATCAACGAGGATGCGCAGGATGCCGATTTTCTCAGCCTCGATCGACTGCCTAAACCGCACGAGATAAAAGAGACGCTCGATCAATACGTCATCGGCCAGCACACGGCAAAAAAAGTGCTCTCGGTCGCCGTCTACAACCACTACAAGCGCCTCGGCGCCTCCGATGCCGACAACGAGGTCGAGCTGGCCAAGAGCAATGTACTGCTGATCGGCCCGACTGGCTCGGGCAAGACACTGGTCGCCGAAACCTTGGCCCGAGTGCTCAAGGTGCCGTTTGTCATCGCGGACGCCACCACCCTAACCGAGGCGGGATACGTGGGCGAGGATGTAGAGAACATCATCCACAAGCTGTTACAAAAGTGCGACTACGACATCGACCGCGCCCAGACCGGCATCGTGTATATCGACGAGATAGACAAGATCGCCCGCCGCTCAGAAAATCCCTCCATCACGCGCGATGTCTCCGGCGAGGGCGTGCAACAGGCACTGCTCAAATTGCTGGAGGGCACGGTGGCATCCGTCGCCCCCCAAGGCGGTCGCAAGCACCCACAGCAGGAGTTCCTGCAGGTGGACACGCGCAATATGTTGTTCATACTTGGCGGCGCGTTTGTCGGGCTAGACGATATTATCAAGTCGCGCACCAACAAGGGTGGCATCGGGTTTGCAGCCGAGATCGGCGAGCCTGTGGGCACGCTGCAACGCGGGGATCAACCCCACCACCTAGATACGCAAGATTTAATCCGCTACGGTCTCATTCCAGAGCTGATCGGGCGCATGCCGGTTATCACCACCTTGGAGCCGCTCGATGAGGAGGCCCTAGTACGCATCCTGCGCACGCCAAAAAATGCGCTCACCAAACAGTACCAAAAACTGTTTGAAATGGAAAACTGCACCCTGGAGTTCGAGGATGCCGCCCTGCGCGCCATTGCCAAAAAAGCCACCAAGCGCAAGACAGGCGCCCGTGGCCTGCGTAGCATCCTAGAGGATTTACTGCTCCACACCATGTACGAGCTACCGATGCAACCAGGTGGCAGCCATGTGGTGATTAGCGAGAAGGATGTCGAGAACATCTCCTCGCCCCAGCTGATCGTGCCAAAAGAGGCGCCCGCTCAGAGCACGCCTGAGCCGAAGCTCACCAGCGTGACACCGCCGCGCCGCGCCACCAAAACCAAAAGCCGATGAGCCAGAAAAACTTGCAGTCCGTCCTGCCGCTGCGCAATGTCGTGGTCTATCCACACATGGTGGTGCCCCTGTTTGTCGGGCGCGACAAATCTTTACAAGCGCTCGATATGGCGATGTCGGCTGAAAAAACCATTCTGCTCGTCACGCAAAAAAATCCCGAAATAGAAGAGCCGGCACCGGAAGATTTGTACGCCGTTGGCACAGTGGCAAAAATTGATCAGCTGTTGAAGCTGCCAGATGGCACGGTCAAGGTATTGGTCGAGGGCGTCACCCGAGCGCGATTGTTAGAAATCCACGACGATGCAGGCGGCTTTTACGTGGCCGACATCGAGCTCTTACACGATCAGACTCAAATGAGCGACCAAGAACAAGAGGCGCTGATGCGCTCGGTGTGCGATCTGTTTCGCCAGTACACCAACCTGCACAAAAAGGCCTCGCCCGATGTGCTGGCCACGCTAGATACCATCGCCGATGCGAGCAAGCTCGCCGATACCGTCACCATGCACATGGAGCTCAAGCTCGACGAAAAACAGCGGGCGTTGGAAATCATCGACATCCAGGCGCGTCTGGAGTTTGTGGTCGGCCTGTTGGAGGATGAGCTAGAGGTCTTGCAAATCGAGAAAAAAATTCGCAAGCGGGTTAAAAAACAGCTGGAGAAGAGCCAGCGCGAGTACTACCTCAACGAGCAGATGAAAGCGATCCAAAAAGAGCTGGACGAATCAGAGGGCAACGTCAGCGAGGTCGAGGAGCTCAGCAAAAAGATCGAGGCGGCAAAAATGCCGAAAGAGGCCGCCGGCAAAGCGCGCTCCGACTTGCAAAAACTCAAGATGATGGCGCCTATGTCGGCCGAGGCGACCGTGGTTAGAAATTATTTGGACACGCTGATCAGCGTGCCTTGGAAAAAGCGCTCGCGCGCGCGCATCGACCTCGACGAGGCCGAGCGGATACTCGAGCAAGATCACTACGGACTCGAAAAAGTCAAAGAGCGCATCATCGAATACCTGGCCGTGTTGCAGCGCGTCAAGCGCGTCGGCAAGTCTGTGCTGTGTCTGGTGGGCGCACCCGGTGTCGGCAAGACCTCGCTCGGGCGCTCCATTGCGCGCGCGACCAAGCGCGAGTTCTGCCGCATGTCACTGGGCGGTGTGCGCGATGAGGCAGAAATACGCGGACATCGGCGCACCTACATCGGCTCCATGCCCGGCAAAATTGTGCAAAACCTGATCAAGGCAAAAAAATCCAATCCCCTGTTCCTGCTCGATGAAATCGACAAGATGGCGATGGATTTTCGCGGCGACCCCTCATCGGCCATGCTGGAGGTGCTGGACCCAGAGCAGAACCACTCGTTTGTCGATCACTATCTAGATGTCGAGGTCGACCTATCCGACGTGCTGTTTATCACGACCGCCAACAGCCTGAATATTCCCGCCCCGCTGCTCGATCGCATGGAGATCATCAAGATTCCAGGCTATACCGAGGAAGAAAAACGCAATATCGCCATGCGCTATCTGGTGGCGCGCAACATGCGCGACTGCGGCCTAAAAGACAGCGAGTTTGCCATCACCGAGGCGGCGGTCGATCACATCATACGCCTGTACACACGCGAGGCTGGGGTGCGTAGCCTCGATCGCGAAATCGCCAAGATCTGCCGCAAGGTGGTCAAACAACTCACCGCCCCTGGCAAGCACGCCAAGGTGACCATCGAGCCGGATCACCTGCACGACTACCTAGGCGTCTACCGCTTCAATCACGGCGTCACCGAGTCGCAAGATCGCGTCGGCCAGGTCGTGGGGTTAGCCTGGACCGAAGTGGGTGGCGAGCAGATGATTATCGAGGCGGCGGTGATGCGCGGCAAGGGCAAGGTCGAGTACACCGGCCGACTCGGCGAGGTGATGCAAGAGTCGATAAAAGCGGCGATCACCGTGGTGCGCAATCGCGCGAGCCAGTACGGGCTAGCCGATGACTTTATCGAACATATCGACATACACATCCACGTACCGGAGGGCGCCACCCCCAAAGATGGCCCGAGTGCCGGCATCGGCATGTGCACAGCGCTGATCTCGGCGCTGACACAGATCCCCGTCCACTCGGATATTGCGATGACCGGCGAGATCACCCTCAAGGGTGAATTGCTGCCCATCGGTGGGTTAAAAGAAAAGCTGCTGGCCGCACACAGGCACGGCATTCAAACCGTCATCATCCCCAGCGAAAACGCCCGCCATCTGACAGAGATATCCGACAACATTCTAAAAAATCTCACCATCAAGCCCGTGCGATGGATCGACGAGGTGTTCGAGCTGGCGCTGCATCATCAGCCAACGCCGCTTAACACCACAGAAGCGCAGCCCAATCCGGCTATAATGGCGACCGGCGACTAGGCATTGGCTATGTAGCTCAGCTGGTTAGAGCACAGCATTCATAATGCTGGGGTCCCTGGTTCAAGTCCAGGCATAGCCACCGACAACGCCATCATTTCAGCACGTATACTCTCAGAGGCATAGATGCGACGCACAACAGTGTTAGGCAACTGGAAGCTCAACGGCTCCAAGGCAATGCTCAGCGCGCTGAGTGCCGAGCTCGGTGCGCTGATAGCCGATGGCACCCAAGTGGATGTGGCCATACTGCCCCCCTGCGTCTATCTACCGCTCGCAGCCGATCTCCTAAGTGGCACCAACATAAAACTCGGCGCGCAAGCCCTGAGTGATCGGGCACAGGGTGCCTACACGGGTGAGGTTGCGGCCAGTATGCTGGCCGAGTGCGGTTGCACCTATGTGTTGGTCGGGCACTCCGAGCGACGCACAATCTACCGCGAAGAACACACGGCGCTGGCGCAGCAGTACGCGCGCGCGCTGGAGTGTGGCCTAACACCGGTGCTATGCGTCGGCGAGTCGGGCGAGACACGCGCATCCCATGGGGCGGAGCAATATGTTGCGCAACAGCTCGATGACATCGCGCAGATTATCGGCGGCGATGCCCTGCTCGCTGGCATCATCGCCTACGAGCCTGTGTGGGCAATCGGCTCGGGGGTTTCGGCCACACCCGAGCAAGCGCAAACAATGCACGCCGCTATCCGTCGGCATTTGGTAGAGTACGGGGGGCAGTCAATGGCCGATCAGGTATTGATTCTGTACGGTGGCAGTATGAATGCGTCCAACTGCCAGGCCTTGCTAAGCATGCCAGATATAGATGGTGGCCTCATCGGCAGCGCGTCTCTCAACGCAGCCGAGTTTGGCCAGATCGTGTCACAGGCTAACGCACTCGGTGCAACATAATCGGTTTGACTGTAATCATTTGAGGTAGTTTTTCGTGCAACAAGTTCTATTTTTTATTCACATCGTCATCGCCTTGTTGGTGATTACGCTGGTACTGGTGCAACACGGTAAGGGAGCAGATGCAGGATCGGCCTTTGGCTCGGGCGCATCGGGTACGGTGTTTGGTGCCGGGGGTGCGCTGGGGGTGCTGGTGCGCATTACCTTTATCGTCGCCGCCTTATTTTTTGTCACAAGCTTAGGTCTGTTTTACCTCGCAGCAGATCGCGTTGATGGCAGCGTACTGGATAGAACCAGCGATTCCGTGCTGGAGGATATCCAAAACAGCCTGCCCGCCACCCCAGATACGACGCCCCCAACTCCCACGCAATAAGCCGAGGCGGGTCGGCTATCTGCTAAGATGGCACCGAAACAAAAATGCGCATAGCGCCGACGTGGTGGAATTGGTAGACACGCTATCTTGAGGGGGTAGTGGCGAAAGCTGTCCCGGTTCGAGTCCGGGCGTCGGCACCAGATATCAGCATATTTCGAGGGGCGCACCGAGCAAGCAGCACGGGATCGCGCCAGTTGGCAATAAATAATGCAGCGGTTTTGTTTATAATCTCACCGAAAAGCGCGTGCGTGCGGCACGCTGCATCGGTTGCGTGTGCAAACCATCGGAGTACAGAAACAATTGTCGGCAAGTTACCTCCCTATCTCGATCTACATGGTCGTTGCACTTGGCATCGCGTGCGTTGCTTTGGGCGCGGGATTTTTGCTGGGGAAACGCAATCCACACGCCGAAAAAATCTCACCCTACGAGTGTGGGTTCGAGCCGTTTGGCGAGCCGCGCGTCCAGTTCGATGTGCGCTACTATCTGCTGGCGATCCTGTTTATTGTGTTCGATCTTGAAATTGCATTTATCGTGCCCTGGGCTGTCTCGCTAGATACACTCGATACCTCCGCCTTTATTATTATGGCGATCTTTTTACTCGAGCTGCTGGTCGGCTTAGTCTACGCTTGGAAAAAGGGGGCACTGGAATGGCAGTAGACAGCAAGCCACCACTTGGCTTTATTACCACCACAGCCGAGCAGGCATTTGACTGGGCGCGCGCAGGCTCCATGTGGCCGATGTCGTTTGGGCTGGCCTGCTGTGCGGTTGAGATGATGCACGCGGGCGCTTCACGCTACGACCTAGATCGCTTTGGCACCATTTTTCGCCCGAGTCCGCGCCAGTCGGATGTCATGATCGTGGCCGGCACCCTGGTCAACAAAATGGCCCCGGCACTGCGCAAGGTGTACGATCAAATGCCCGACCCCAAGTGGGTTATCTCCATGGGTTCTTGTGCCAATGGCGGCGGCTACTACCACTACTCTTACTCCGTGGTGCGCGGTTGCGATCGCATCGTGCCAGTCGATATCTATGTGCCGGGCTGCCCGCCAACTGCCGAGGCGCTGATTCATGGCATCTTGCAGTTGCAGCAAAAAATTCGCCAGAAAAACACGATCAGGCGCTGAGGTATGCAAGCTACACCATCCCAACTTGCACAGGCGTTACAGGATCGGTTTGAGGGCCAGATGCAGTCGTGCACCTGCGCCCATAACCAAGTCACCGTCGAGCTGGCGCTGTCGGACTATTTCACAGTCTGCGAGCAGTTGCGCGATCTGGACGAGTTTCATTTTGAACAGCTGGTCGACCTATGCGGGGTCGATTACAGCACCTATCATCAGGCCGAATGGACCACCGATGATTCGAGTCACCTCGGCTTTAGCCGTGCCGTTCACGGCATGGAGTCCGGCCGGCTGTCGTTTACCGATTCACCGGGCAGCCAGACACACGATGCGCGCCGCTATGCGGTGGTGGTGCACTTGTTGTCCTACCGGCACAATCAGCGTTTGCGCCTGCGGGTCTACGCGCCGGACAACCCGCCGGTCGTGCCCTCTATCACCTCGATTTGGAAGGTCGCCAACTGGTACGAGCGCGAGGCTTTCGACCTGTACGGCATTTTATTTGACGGCCACCCAGACCTGCGCCGCATCCTGACGGACTACAATTTTGACGGCCATCCCCTGCGCAAGGATTTTCCACTGGTCGGTCACGTCGAGATGCGCTACGACGAGACGCTCGGGCGGGTCGCCTACGAGCCTGTCTCTATCGAGCCGCGCGTGCTGGTGCCGCGCGTCAATCGCGACGACAGCCGCTATGCAAAAAACAATGGTGATGCCAAGTGAGCGCGCCAGATAACACCTACACAATCAATTTTGGCCCCCAGCACCCGGCGGCACACGGCGTGCTGCGCCTACTTCTGCAACTCGATGGCGAGACCATCGTTGGGGCAGACCCGCACATCGGGTTGTTGCATCGCGGCACAGAGAAGCTAGCCGAAACCAAACCCTATAACCAAAACATCGGCTATATGGATCGGTTGGACTACGTCTCTATGATGTGCAACGAGCACAGCTATGTGCTGGCAATCGAAAAGCTGTTACAGGTAGATGTACCCGAGCGCGCCCAGTACATTCGGGTCATGTTCGATGAGATTACCCGCATCCTCAACCACCTGTTATGGATCGGCGCCCATGCGCTGGATATCGGCGCCATGACCATGTTTTTGTACGCCTTTCGCGAGCGCGAGGATTTAATGGACTGCTACGAGGCTGTCTCGGGCTCCCGCATGCACGCGACCTACTACCGCCCGGGCGGGGTCGCGCGCGATCTGCCCGATCACATGCCCCAGTATCAAAACAATAACCAGGCGCAGGATGCCCGCCTCGATAGCCTCAACTTTGATCGCAACGGCTCGCTACTCGATTTTATCGAGCACTTTGCCAGGCGTTTCCCAAGCTGTGTCGACGACTACGAAAACCTGCTAACCGACAACCGTATCTGGAAACAGCGCACGGTGGGCATCGGCGTGGTCAGCCCGACCCGCGCGCTGGAGCTCGGCTTCACCGGCCCCATGCTGCGCGGCAGTGGCGTGGCGTGGGACCTGCGCAAAAAACAGCCCTACGAGGTGTATCCACAGCTGAGCTTTGATATCCCGATTGGCACCGAGGGCGATTGCTACGATCGCTATCTGGTGCGCATCGAGGAGATGCGCCAGTCCAAC
The DNA here is from genome assembly GCA_964601845.1 of uncultured Halothiobacillaceae bacterium. Classification (GTDB taxonomy): domain Bacteria; phylum Pseudomonadota; class Gammaproteobacteria; order CAZROX01; family CAZROX01; genus CAZROX01. The sequence continues at coordinate 22,700 of CAZROX010000004.1, read as the reverse complement.
CGTATCATTCAACAGTGTATCGAGTGGTTGCGCGATCACCCGGGGGCGGTTATCTCCGATGAGGCCAAGGTCGCCAACCCAGATCGCTTTAGCATCAAGCACGACATGGAAGCGCTGATCCACCACTTCAAGCTGTTCACCGAGGGCTACATCGTGCCGGAGGGCGAGGTGTACGCTGCCACCGAGCACCCCAAGGGCGAGTTTGGCATCTATCTGATTTCAGATGGCTCCAACAAACCGTATCGGGTTAAGATTCGCGCGCCCGGTTTTGCCCACCTGGCTGCATTCGAGGAGATGGCGCGCGGTCATATGCTGGCGGATGCCGTGGCGATTATCGGCACACAGGATATCGTACTAGGAGAGATCGACCGATGAGCCAAAGCTCGCCCCTATCCGAACAGACCCTGCAGTCGATTGAGCAGGCGCGGGCGCAGTTCCCCGCCGAGCAGCAGCGCTCCGCCGTGCTGGCGGCCCTGCACGCAGCCCAGCACCAAAACGGCGGCCACCTCAATGTAGAACTGATGGACGCGGTGGCAGAGCAGCTATCGCTAGATAAAATCGCCGTCTACGAAGTCGCAAGCTTCTACTCGATGTATGCCCTAACCCCAGTCGGGCGCCACTGCGTGTCCGTGTGCACCAATGTCAGCTGTATGCTGATGGGCAGCGATGAAATCGTCTCCCATATCGAACAAAAACTCGGCATTCAAACGGGCCAGAGCACGCCGGATGGACGCATCTATCTCAAGCGCGAGGAGGAGTGCCTCGCCGCTTGCACGGGCGGGCCGATGATGCAGGTGGATCACGTGTATCACACCAACCTGACACCCGATCGTGTCGATGCCATACTCGAGTCGCTGGACTAACGGCGATGAAAACCAACCAAGTCTGCTTTCGAACCCTCGCATTCGACGAACCCTGGCGCTACGACCACTACCTCAGCCTGGGTGGCTACACCAGCTGGCAGCGCGTGCTAGATGGCGAGCTGTCGCGCGAGCAAATCATTGCCACGGTAAAAGACTCGACCCTACGCGGGCGCGGGGGCGCGGGCTTCCCCACCGGCTTGAAGTGGAGCTTCATGCCCAACCCGCCCACCGACACCCACTATCTGGTCTGCAACTCCGACGAGTCGGAGCCGGGCACCTGCAAGGATCGGGACATCATACGTTTCAACCCCCATGCACTGGTGGAGGGGCTGGCGCTGGGCGCTTTTGCCATAGGCGCTGAGGTCGCTTACAACTATCTGCGCGGCGAGTTTATGGACGAGGTCTATCGGAATTTTCAGACGGCACTCGAAGAGGCCTACGCCCACAACTGGCTCGGCAAAAACCTGGGCAAAGCGGGCATCAATATCGACATCCACGGCGTGCTGGGTGCGGGCGCCTACATCTGCGGCGAGGAGACTGCGCTGCTAGACTCCCTAGAGGGCAAGAAAGGCCTGCCGCGTTTCAAGCCGCCGTTTCCGGCTCAGTTTGGCCTCTATGGCAAGCCGACCACGGTCAACAACACCGAGTCCATCGCCTCCGTGCCGGTCATTTTGCAAAAAGGGCCCGAGTGGTTTAACAAGCTGGGCATCAAGGGTGCCGGCGGACAAAAAGTCTTCTCCGTCTCCGGCCACGTCTGCAAGCCGGGCAACTACGAGGTCGATCTGGGGACACCGTTTGCCGACCTGCTCGAAATGGCCGGTGGGCTGCGCCCCAACCGCACGCTAAAAGCCGTTATCCCCGGCGGCTCCTCCGTGCCGGTGGTGCCCGGCGAGATCATGTTAAAAACACGCATGGACTACGACAGCATCGCCAAGGCCGGCTCCATGCTCGGCTCGGGTGCGGTGATTGTGATGGACGATACCACCGACATGGTGCGCGTCTTGCAACGCATCGCCCGCTTTTACTATGCCGAGTCCTGCGGCCAGTGCACCCCGTGTCGCGAGGGCACAGGCTGGCTCTACCGCATGCTCACGCGCATCATCGAGGGCGGTGGCATGAACGAAGACCTACAAAAACTCGATCAGGTCGCAAACAACATTGCCGGGCACACGATCTGCGCGCTAGGCGATGCCGCCGCCATGCCCATCATCAGTTTTATCGAGCACTACCGAGAAGAATTTTTCCATTACATCGATCGGCGCAAAGATTCGATGCAACAATCAACAGGGTCCTACACATGAGCCAGCAGCAGGACAACTGGGTCGAGATCACCATCAACGACAAGCCCGTGCGCGCCCAGCGAGGCCATATGTTGATCGAGGCGATGGATCAAGTCGGCATCGACCTGCCACGCTTTTGTTACCACCCAAAATTATCCGTGGTCGCCAACTGCCGCATGTGCTTGGTCGAGGTGCAAAAGTGCGCCAAGCCGCTCCCCGCCTGTGCCACCCCCATAACCGATGGCATGATCGTGCACACCCGCTCCAAGCTGGCGCTCGATGCCCAGCGCGCCACCATGAGTTTTTTGCTCATCAACCACCCGCTGGACTGCCCGATCTGCGATCAGGGCGGCGAGTGTGAGCTACAGGATCAGGCCATGGGTTACGGGGCTGGCGTCTCGACCTACACCGAGGCCAAGCGGGTCGTGTTCGATCGCTCCATCGGCCCGCTGATCGCCACCGAGATGACCCGCTGCATCCACTGCACGCGCTGCGTGCGCTTTGGCGAGGAGATCGCCGGTATGCGCGAGCTGGGGATGACCGGGCGGGGCGAACACGCGCGCATCGAAACCTTCGTCTCCAAGAATATCGACTCGGAGCTATCTGGCAACATCATCGACCTGTGCCCGGTCGGCGCCCTAACCGCCAAGCCCTCGCGCTACAGCGCGCGCGCCTGGGAGCTACAGCAGCACGCATCGATTGCACCGCACGACTGCCTCGGCTCCAATATCGCTTTGCACACCCACAACAACCGCGTGGTGCGCGTGGTGCCGCGCGAGCGCGAGTCGATCAACGAGACTTGGCTCTCCGATCGCGATCGCTTTAGCTACGAGGCAGTCCACAGTGCAGATCGGCTAAACACGCCCATGGTCAAGCGCGCCAACCGCTGGCACGAGGCCAGTTGGGAGGAGGCACTAAAGGCCGCCGCCAAGGCGCTGCAGGGCGCGGGCAAAGAGCTGGCAACCCTGGTCTCGCCAATTGCCACCCTAGAGGAGATGTATCTGGCGCAAGCGCTCACGCGTGCGCTGGGCAGCGATCATATCGACCATCGGTTGCGCCAAGCCGATTTTCGCGATCAGGCAGAGGCGCCGATCATGCCGTGGCTCGGCATGGCGATCGAGGATATGGACACGCTTAGTGGCGCGCTCCTTATCGGTGCCAACCCGCAAAAGGAGCAGCCGATTGCAGCCCAACGGCTCCGCAAGGCCGCCCTGGCAGGGGGGCAGATTAATCTGCTCAACCCGCGCGAGTACACGCAGCGGTTTCCGCTCCACGCCCAGCTGGGTGTTAGGGCCGATCGGCTGGTGCACGAGCTTGCGGCCATCGCGCGCGCCTTGGGCGCCCCAACCCAAGCGGTGAAAGGCTTGGGCAAGATCAACGTCAAACCCCAGCATCAAACCATTGCCGATAGCCTCGCACAACAAAGCAAACAAGGCAGCGTGTGGATCGCACTCGGCAGCACGGCTTTTGCCCACCCAGAACTCGCCGCGTTGCGTCGCTTGGCGCAGTCCATCGCAATCCACTGCGGCGCACACTTTGGCTACCTGCCCGAGGCGGGCAATACAGCGGGCGCTTGGCTCAGCGGCTGCGTGCCCCACCGTGGGCCCGGTGGCACAGCCACTAAGAGCAATCGCCATGTCGGCGATCTGCTCGCCCCCGATGCCAGCGAGCGCGCCTCGGGCTATCTGCTACTGGGTGTCGAGCCAGACCTAGATACCCGCTGGGGCAAAAAGGCGGTACAGACCATTGGCCAGAGCAAGTCGGTGGTGGCGCTCACCTGCTATGACAGCGAGTCGCTACGCGCCTGCGCCAAGGTGATGTTGCCGATGGGCACTTTCTGCGAAACATCTGGCACGCTGGTGAATGCCGCTGGCAACTGGCAGTCTTTTCGTGGGGCGATTGCACCCCATGCCCAAAGCCGCCCGGGTTGGAAAATTCTGCGGGCGCTCGGCAGCTATCTACAGTTGCCCGGCTTTGCATACGATGACAGCAATGCTGTGCGCGCCAGCCTGATGCAAGCCTGCGCCGATATCGCGCTCGATAACCTCGGCCCCCTCAAGCCGATAGAGGCCGCGCCCAAAAATAAAGATAACTTCTACACAGGCGATGTACCGATCTACGCCGGCGACCCCATGGTGCGACGCGCCGCCTCTTTGCAGCGCACGCACGATGCGCAAACCGCCCACGCGATCTCGCCCGCCACGGCAAAAAAATTGGGCATCGCCGCTGACAAGTATCCGATTCAAATCGACAAGCTGCGGGGCAACTACACGGTTGTCATCGACCCGCAGGTGCCCGACAACTGCCTATGGATACCGCTGGGCACGGCGGATAGCGCCTATACCAGCGTGCTGATAGATGATCCGGCGGCCTGTGATCTATTTGCGCAGATGAGTGCCTCGTGATCGACTGGGCCATCAATCTATGGGCAGAGATGCCACCGAACCTGCGCTATCTGCTGTGGACGCTGGTAAAAATTGTCTGTCTGCTGGTGCCGCTGATATTGGCCGTGGCCTATCTGACGCTGGCAGAGCGCAAGGTCATCGGCTATATGCAAGTGCGCATCGGGCCCAATCGGGTCGGGCCGCGCGGGCTGTTGCAACCCATCGCCGATGCATTCAAGTTATTGAGCAAAGAGATTATCATTCCGGCACGCGCGAGCCCGACGCTGTTTCTGCTCGCACCGGTGCTCTCACTGGCCACTGCGCTCAGCGCTTGGGCGGTGATTCCATTCGAGTCAGTGCTGGTGCTGGCCGATGTCGATGCCGGCCTGTTGTACGTGTTGGCGATCACCTCGCTGAGCGTGTACGGCATTATTATCGCCGGCTGGGCATCCAACTCCCAATACGCTTTTCTCGGCGCCATGCGCGCGGCGGCCCAGTTGGTGTCTTATGAGATTGCGATGGGGCTGGCGCTGATCGGGGTGCTGATGTTGAGCAATAGCCTCAACTTTGGCGATATCGTGCTCGCGCAAAGCGGTGGCATCTTGCACTGGAACTGGCTGCCGTTGCTGCCCCTGTGCGTGATCTATTTTATCTCCGGCATCGCCGAGACCAACCGCGCCCCTTTCGATGTGGCCGAGGGCGAGTCTGAAATTGTGGCCGGTTTTCATGTCGACTACTCGGGCATCACCTTTGCCATGTTTTTCCTCTCCGAGTACGCCAATATCATTTTAATCGCCACCCTAACAGCGCTGCTGTTTTTTGGCGGCTGGCTCTCGCCTATCCCGGGTCTTGCAGATGGGCTGCATTGGTTCTTGTTAAAAATTGCCGTTTTCTTGTTTTTATTTTTGTGGTTTCGCGCCACTTTTCCACGCTTTCGCTACGATCAGATCATGCGCTTGGGGTGGAAGGTTTTCATTCCACTGACCATCGCATGGCTATTTATCGAGGGCGCCGTGCTGTTTTACCTGCGCCTAGCCCAGGGCGCTTGAGGCATAAGCTTATGTTGAAATGGATACGTACTTTGAACCGCCTGCCCATGTGGGAGTTGCTGCGCGGACTCGGCATCACGGGCCGGCATTTTTTCAAGCGCAAGATCACCGTGCAGTACCCCGAGCAAACCACGCCCCAATCGCCGCGCTTTCGCGGCTTGCATGCGCTGCGCCGCTACCCCAATGGCGAGGAGCGTTGCATCGCCTGTAAACTGTGCGAGGCGGTCTGCCCGGCGCTGGCGATTACCATTGATTCTGAGATGCGCGACGATGGCACCAGGCGCACGACGCGCTACGACATCGACCTGTTCAAATGTATCTATTGCGGCTTTTGCGAGGAGGCCTGCCCGGTCGATGCGATAGTCGAGACCCGCGAGCTGGCCTATCATTTCGAAAAGCGCGAAGATTCGTTAATGACCAAAGAGATGCTGCTAAAAGTAGGCGAAAAGCACGATTTACAGATCGCCAAAGATCGCGCAGTCTAAAACACAGAAATTAGAACCCCATGACTCTACAAGATGGATTTTTTTTCGCGTTTGGCACCTGCTTAATTGTCTCGGCAATTAGTGCCATCAGTGCCCGTAACCCGGTGCATGCCGCCCTCTCGCTGGTGGTCTCTTTCTTTTCCTGTGCGGGGCTGTGGCTGCTATTGTCGGCTGAGTTTTTGGCTGTTGTGCTGGTGTTGGTCTATGTGGGCGCGGTGATGGTGCTGTTTTTATTTGTGGTCATGATGTTCAATATCGGCCCACGCCCCGCCAGCGGCCTGATAAAAAATTTCGCCCTGTGCGCACTGGTCGGGGTCACCATGGCATTGGAGATGATCTTTTTGCTGCGTGGCAGCTTCCCAGATGCGGTGCCCCACATCAGAGCGGATGAGTCCGAGTCCAACACAGGGGCGATCGGGCAGCTGCTGTACACCGACTACCCCATGCACGTCGAGCTAGCAGCCCTGGTGCTGCTGGTTGCCATCATCGCCGCCGTCATCCTCACGCTGCGCCCGACCCCATCGGGTAACAAGGTGCAGTCGCCGGCAAAACAAATGGAAATCAAGGCCGCTGATCGGCTGCGTATCGTCGATATCCCATCGGAGGACAAACTATGATCTCGCTTGAGCATATCCTGTTTCTCAGTGCGATCCTATTCTCTATCGGCATAGCCGGCATCTATCTGAATCGCAAAAATATCATCGTGCTGCTGATCTCGCTAGAGCTGGTCCTGCTGGCCGTCAACACGAATTTTGTCGCTTTTTCACACTTTAACGGCGACCTCAATGGGCACGTTTTTGTCTTTTTTGTGCTGACAGTCGCCGCCGCAGAGATGTCGATCGGCCTGGCTATTTTGGTGTTGTTGAATCGCAATCGCAAAACGATCGCGATAGACAGCTTGCGTGAGCTACAGGGATGATGAGCGAATCACTCTATCTGGCTATCCCGCTGGCACCGCTGGCCGCCGCCCTGATTGCAGGCTTTGGTGGCGATTGGGTCGGGCGGCGCGGCGCCCACTGCATCACCATTTTTGCTGTGGGGCTGGCCTTTGCCCTGTCGCTGATCGCGCTGATCGAGCACCCAGCGGGGGTCGTGCAACACATCCCGCTCTACACCTGGCTCTCGTTCGGCAATCTACAGATCAATATCGGCTTTTTTATCGACCACCTAACGCTGTGCATGATGCTGGTGGTCACTTTTGTGTCCCTGATGGTGCATATCTACACCGTCGGCTATATGCGCGACGACCCGGGCTATCGGCGATTTTTTAGCTATATCTCGCTGTTCACGTTTGCCATGCTGATTCTGGTGATGGCCGATAATTTTGCCATGCTGTTTTTTGGCTGGGAGGCAGTGGGGCTGGTGTCCTACCTGCTCATCGGCTTTTGGTACAACCGGCAGAGTGCGATTCGCGCCAATCTGAAGGCGTTTTTGGTCAACCGCGTGGGCGACTTTGGCTTTTTGCTCGGCATCGCTGCCATCTATTACTCTACCGGCAGCCTCGATTACCAAACAGTCTTTGCGCAAACGGCGATACTCGCCAACCAGTCGATCTCCATCTTGGGTGCCGAGCTGTCTGCTGCCACAGTGATCTGCCTGCTGCTGTTCGTCGGCGCCATGGGCAAGTCGGCCCAGATGCCGCTGCATGTGTGGCTGCCAGATTCGATGGAGGGCCCAACGCCCATCTCGGCGCTGATCCACGCCGCGACCATGGTCACAGCCGGTATCTTTATGGTGGCCCGCATGTCGCCGATGTTTGAGCTGAGTGAAACGGCGCTGAGCACGATGCTAATTATCGGCTCCTGCACGGCGGTGCTGATGGGGCTGGTCGGCTTGGTGCAAAACGATATCAAGCGCATCGTCGCCTACTCGACCCTGTCGCAGTTGGGCTACATGACCGTTGCACTCGGCGCCTCCGCCTACAGTGCCGCCATCTTTCATCTGGTGACCCATGCGTTTTTCAAAGCCCTGCTATTTTTGGCGGCAGGCTCGGTCATTATGGCGATGCACCACGAGCAGGATATCCGCAAAATGGGCGGGCTGAAACGCTATCTGCCGATCACCTATTGGGTCTCGCTCATCGGCTCGCTCTCGCTGGCGGGGGTGCCCGGATTCTCCGGTTTCTTCTCCAAGCACGCGATAGTCGAGGTGGTGCATCACACATCAATTTTTGGTGGGCAGTTTGCCTACTATGCGCTGAATATCGGCATTTTACTCACCGCCCTCTATAGCGCTCGGCTGTTTTTCATGGTCTTTCACGGCGAAAATCGCCTCAGCGATGCCCAGCGCAGCCACTGCCATGAAAGCGGCTGGGTGGTGACCCTGCCATTGATGCTGCTGGCCGTGCCCTCTGTCATCATCGGTGCGCTGTTGCTCGAACCCATGATCTACGGCAACTTTTTTGGCCAGGCGATCTTCCTCGCCCCGTCACACGACCCACATCTGGAATACCACGGGCTCCTGTCCACCGTGCTGGAGAGCTTGCTCAGCACCTCGACGCTGTTGGTGCTGATCGGGCTAATCACACCGGGCTACATCTATCTATACCGCCCACAGATCGCCACCTGGTTTGTCGAGCGCTGCACCCTTATCTACAAACTGCTGTGGAACAAATACTACTTCGATGAGATCAACGACTATGTGTTTGCACGCGGTGCGCGCGGGCTGGGCAACTGGCTCTGGCGCGCACTCGATGTGACAATAATCGACCGCGGGCTGGTGCACGGCCTGCCCAATCGGCTACTGGCCATCGCAGCCCAAGCCCGCACGCTGCACACGGGATTACTCTACAGCTATGTACTGGTCATGGTGCTCGGGTTTATCGTGCTGTGCGCCTGGATGTTGGTGCGCATATGAGTTTGCTAACACAGTTGAACTGGCCCATCTTAAGCGCGCTGATCTGGCTGCCGATCATTGGGGGCACGCTGGTGCTGTTGCTCGGCGATCGCCCGGCTAAGTGGCTGAGCCTGCTACTGAGCACGGCCACGCTCGCACTCAGCGGGCTGGTCTACGCCCACTTTGCGCTCGATACAGCGCAGATGCAATTTACCGAGTCCCATGTGTGGGTGCAAATGTTCAATATCGACTACGCACTCGGTGTCGATGGCATTTCCCTGCCGCTGGTGCTACTGACTGCATTGATTACACCCCTGGTGGTCATCGCAGGCTGGCGCGTGATTACGGATCGCCCAGCGGTGTATATGGGTGCCTGCCTGATTATGAGCGGGCTGATGATCGGCGTCTTCTTGGCAATGGATGCGGTGCTGTTCTACGTCTTCTGGGAGGCAAGCCTGATTCCGATGCTGCTGCTGATCGGCATCTGGGGCGGGGCCGGGCGTATCCGCGCCACCATTAAATTCTTTTTGTACACGCTGCTCGGGTCGGTGTTCATGCTGGTGGCTTTGGTGTATCTCTACCACCAAGCCCAAGATTTTGATCTGATCAAATTCCACAACCTGCCGCTCAGCCTGCTGGAGCAACAAGCCATATTTTTGGCGTTCCTATTCGCTTTTGCCGTAAAAATCCCGATGTGGCCGGTGCACACTTGGCTGCCGGATGCGCACGTCGAGGCACCGACCGGCGGCTCGGTTGTGCTGGCGGCCATCATGCTGAAGATGGGCGGTTATGGCCTGATTCGCCTGAGCTTACCCATCGCACCGGATGCGAGCTATCTGATGGCCCAACCGATGATCGTGCTATCGCTGATCGCCATCGTCTATATCGCACTGGTCGCACTGGTGCAGCAGGATATGAAAAAGCTGATCGCCTACTCTTCGATCTCGCACATGGGCATCGTGACGCTCGGCGTGTTTGTGACGCTACTGATTTTGCTCGATGCCAAAGCGGTCGATCAGCACACATTCGGCGCTGCCATGCTGGCGGCAGAGGGTGCCATGGTGCAAATGATCTCGCATGGCTTGATATCCGCTGGGCTATTTTTGTGTGTCGGCGTGCTCTACGAGCGGCTGCACACCCGCAACATCGCCGACTATGGCGGGGTTGCCAGCAGCATGCCGCGCTTTGCCACCCTGGTGGTGCTCTTTGCCATGGCCAATGTCGGCCTGCCCGGCACCTCGGGCTTTGTGGGCGAGTTTATGGTGATTATCGCCAGCTTTAAGGCGCAGCCCCTGTACGCATTCATCGCAGCCCTAACGCTTATCTTGGGCGCCGCCTATACGCTTTGGATGGTCAAGCGGGTTATCTTTGGCGAGGCCTCCAATAGCGTCAGCGCGCTGGCGGATATCGGTCTGCGCGAGTGGACGGTGCTCGCCATCTTGGCGGCACTGATTTTGCTACTGGGTTTTTGGCCGCATTTGCTCACGCAGCTAATGCACCCGAGCGTGGAGCAGTTGCTCTATCACATCATGGCCTCTAAAGTGCCCCTGACATGACTTACTATCTGCTGTTCTTGCCCGAAATTTTGCTGGCAGCCTGCGCCTGCGGGCTGCTATTGTTCGATCGCTTCTTGGCAACCCGTCACAAGATTGTCAATCTCTACTGCACCCTGGCCATACTGTTTGCCATCGGTGCCGCTTTAGCACTCACGATTGCCCACCAACCGGCCGAGGTATTTGGGCAGCACTTTGTGGTCGAGTTTATGGTGATTATCGCCAGCTTTAAGGCGCAGCCCCTGTACGCATTCATCGCAGCCCTAACGCTTATCTTGGGCGCCGCCTATACGCTTTGGATGGTCAAGCGGGTTATCTTTGGCGAGGCCTCCAATAGCGTCAGCGCGCTGGCGGATATCGGTCTGCGCGAGTGGACGGTGCTCGCCATCTTGGCGGCACTGATTTTGCTACTGGGTTTTTGGCCGCATTTGCTCACGCAGCTAATGCACCCGAGCGTGGAGCAGTTGCTCTATCACATCATGGCCTCTAAAGTGCCCCTGACATGACTTACTATCTGCTGTTCTTGCCCGAAATTTTGCTGGCAGCCTGCGCCTGCGGGCTGCTATTGTTCGATCGCTTCTTGGCAACCCGTCACAAGATTGTCAATCTCTACTGCACCCTGGCCATACTGTTTGCCATCGGTGCCGCTTTAGCACTCACGATTGCCCACCAACCGGCCGAGGTATTTGGGCAGCACTTTGTGGTCGATTTTCTCGGCAGCGTGACCAAGCTCTGGGTCATCGGCATCACCTTTATGGTGCTGCTCTACTCGCGCACCCTGATGCATCAGCTCGATATCCTCTGTGGCGAATACTATGTGCTGATCTTGTTTAGCATACTCGGCATACTGGTTATGATTTCATCGACCAGCATGCTCAGCGCCTATCTCGGACTCGAACTGTTCTCGCTCTCGCTCTATGCGCTGGTCGCCCTGAGACGCGACGATCCGCTGTCCTCTGAGGCGGCGCTTAAATATCTCGTGCTCGGCGCCCTGTCATCTGGCATCTTTTTGTACGGTGTCTCCTTGATATACGGCACCACCGGCAGCGTGGTGTTCGCCCAGATCGCCGAGACGCTACCGACCACACAACACACCGGCGCCCTGTTGCTGGCATTGGTGTGCATCGTCACCGCGCTCGCTTTCAAGCTCAGTGCGGCCCCGTTTCATATGTGGCTGCCGGATGTCTATCAGGGCGCGCCCATCCCCGTCACCACCTTTATTGCCAGCGTCAGCAAGATTGCCGTCGTGGTCTTAACATTGCGCATTTTGGCCGGTGCGCTGGGCGAGCTCCATATCGACTGGCACAATATTTTGATCCCCATCTCGGTGCTCTCACTGGCGGTCGGCAATCTGCTGGCATTGTTACAAAACAACATTCGGCGCCTATTGGCTTACTCTACGGTATCCCATATCGGCTTTGTGCTGCTCGGCGTGCTATCGGGCACCGAGCAAGGCTACGCCTCCAGCGTGTTTTACACCCTAACCTACGCCCTCACCGTGTGCGCCCTGTTCGGTACCCTCACCATGCTCGATCGACAGCGCGAGACACGGGTGGAGAACATTAGCGACCTGAGTGGACTGCTCATAAAATCGCCTTGGCTCGGCAGCTGCATGATTTTCATGCTGCTATCGCTCGCTGGCATACCGCCGACGGTCGGCTTCTACGCCAAGCTATTGGCGATCAGTGCAGTGAGCAACATCGGGCTCAACGTCCTGGCACTGGCTGCCCTGCTGTTCTCGGTGGTCGCGGCCTACTACTATCTGCGCCTGATCAAAACCATTGCCTTTGATCAGCCAGAGCGCGAGGGGGATATTTGCCTGCCCGCCGATGGGCGCATTGTGCTGCTGGTCAACACCCTCGCACTGGTGCTACTGAGTGTCATGCCAGGTGTACTGCTGGATATCTGCCTTGCAGGTGCCAGCTGGCTGTAAGGTCGCGCTGACACCAGCTCACCATGGGACTGCTATACGGCTATCTACTACTGGGGTTAATTTTGGCCAGCCTGCCCTGGATGCTGATGCGCCACTGGCTGCTGGTTGTGCGCGTGCAACACAAAACCCCTTGGCTGTGCATCGCGGAGTGGCTAGTGTGGTACGCCCTCTATACCGCGCTGGGGCTGGGCATTGAGCTTAGACAAAATGCGACCCTACACGCCAAGGATTGGGAATTCTACGCCGTCACCTTGCTGGTTTTTGCGGTGTTTGCCGCACCGGGTGTGATCTACCAGTACACGCTCAAGCGCTATCTATAATCTACAGGGCGCCAAAATCGACCGGCTGTATCGCCCCTGTGCGCACGTCTAGGGTGTTGTAGATCGGCACCGCACACCGATCCGCCAACGCCTCTAGCTCATGCTTGCGCAGGGCGCCGAGTTGCTGCAAGCAGGCCAGCAAAGCCACCTCACAGGCAGCGCGTGAGCCATCGTTAATTTTCAGGGCAACACCCAAACCCAGATCGCGTATCGCGGCTGCATAGACCCCCTCGGCACCTATTTTTGCAATCACCCTGCCCGCCGTCACCTCGATCAGATGCGAGCACAAGCGATTGCTACCTGCCACTAAAAAAGGCTCGGCACTCAGTGCAGATTGCAAGCGGGCGACGGCCTCGGCGCGGCTAGCCGATAGTGTATCTGGCTGGGCAAAGTGCGCAAAAGCGCGCGCGATAGATGCCAGCGGCATGGCGATTACCGGAATGCCACAGCCATCTACAGAGTGCGGCAGGCGATACAAATCCACCGCGCCCAGCTCGCTGACCAGGTCCATCCAGCGTCGCTGGGCTGGATGGTCGGTGGCGATGTATCCGGCCAAGGGGTCGCCAAGATGCTGGGCAATGGTCAGCATGGCCACATGTTTACCCGAGCAATTGTTGTGCACCGGCGCCCAGGCGGTGCCGGCGATCAGCATGGCATCTGCCGATGCGCTGTGCATCGGGGCATGGGCGCCACAACCCAGCGCGCGCTCGTCTATCCCCACCTGTTGCAGCCACTGGCGGGCGCACGCGATATGTTGCGGCTCGCCGCCGTGCGAGGCGCAGGCCAGCGACAGGTGCGCCTCGCTCAGCCCATAGGCATCTGCGGCACCCGACTCAATCAGCGGCAGGGCCTGCAAGGGCTTGATGCTAGAGCGTGCATAGACCAGCTGCTCGCTATCGCCGCACGCCCAACGGCAGCCCGCTGTATCGAACACCGCCACCGCCCCGCGATGGCTCGATTCGACCATAGTGCCACGTGTGACATGCACCAATACCGGATCGGACATCGCCATTACTCCCTTGCTGAGTTGCCAAAAAAATGTGCTAGCACTAAGATGTAGAATACACTGCCAGGGTGGCAGTTGACTGCCTGAGCCAACCGCCCAGACGGTCGATCCAGTGGTATACCTAGTTCACGACTCACACGAAAATTGATCACTAACATGGCCAACACACCCATCAAACTCGGCATCGTGATGGATCCCATCCAGTCCATCACAGCCTATAAGGATAGCAGCATCGCCATGTTGCGTGCCGCCGCGCAACGCGGCTGGCAGCTGTACTATATGACACCGCAAGACCTCTATGTTATCGAGGCGCAAGCGCGGGCATCTGTACAGGCGCTGCACCTAACAACGGACAGCGAACCTTGGTGTCAGCTCGATGCGCGCGAGGATATCGACCTGTCATCGCTCGATGTGATTTTAATGCGCAAAGACCCCCCGTTCGACATGGACTACATATACGCCACCTATATACTGGAGCTGGCTTGGCAACAGGGCGTGCTGGTGGTCAATCGACCCAACAGCCTGCGCGACTGCAACGAAAAATTCTATATCACACAATTTAACCAGTGCTGTGTGCCGACACTAATCAGTTCCTCTATGGCGCGCCTGTATCAATTTGTACAGCAGCAGCAAGACACCATCATCAAAAAGCTCGATGGCATGGGTGGGCAGAGCATCTTTCGCCTGCGCAAAGACGATGCGAACACGGCGGTGACACTGGAGTTGCTCACGCAGCAAAATCAAACCCAGGTGATGCTACAGCGCTACATACCCGAGGTGAGCGAGGGCGACAAGCGCATTCTGCTAATAGATGGCGAGCCGATCGGCTACGCACTGGCGCGCATCGCCCCAGATGGGCAGACACGCGCCAATCTGGCCGCTGGCGGCAAGGGTGTCGCCGTGCCCCTAACCGAGCGCGATCGCTGGATCTGCCAACAGCTATCAGAGGATTTTCGCCGCCGTGGGTTGCTGTTTGTCGGCATCGATGTCATAGGGGATTATCTATCGGAGATCAATGTCACCAGCCCAACCGGTATCCGCGAGCTAGATGAGGCGCACGCGCTGGATATTTCGGGCACGCTGATGGATGTCATCCAACAGAAACTGGCGAGCTAAAGCCGCCGCATGTTACAGCAGTTCACCACCTGGCAAAATCGGATCACTAAAACTGCGATCCTGTACAGCATGCTTGCCATCACGCTGCCCACCGCTTTTGGCTTATCCATCGCCCTGCACAGCTTCTTGTTAATTATTGGCTTCCAAGCTGTGTTGCCGCCCCAGCAGCCGCCATCGAACTCGATGGATGTCATTATTGTTGCCCCCAGCGTCGTGTTGAGCGCGACCAACGACAACCCAGACTACCTAGCCAACCTCACCCAAGATGGCGGCGCCGAAAACAAGACGGAGCACAGTCTCGATCGCGGCGTGTCCACCCCGGCCCAAAGCCCGATTCCCAGCTCGGGGGTGGTGCCCACCACCAGCGTTCAGGCGCGTGCCTCGGCGGCAAAACAACAGCGCGCGCACCTGATCACAGCGGCGGTATCGGAGAACCTGGTCGATCTGGTGAATCAGCGCCCCAAGACAACCGAGCCAGATCAGGGCGATGCGCTCCTCAATACCTACGACTCGACCATTGCCGAGCTGCGCGAAGAAATCAGCAATCAGTGGCAGCGCTACTCGACCCGCCCAAGAAAAAAATTCATTACAGCGAGCACACGCGATGCGATAGAGGCGCAGTACATGCATCATTGGATCAAGCGCGTCGAGCAGGTCGGCAATCGCAACTCAAAAAAATTGATTGCCGACCCGACGCTATCGGGTAGCCTATTGTTGGTCGTGGGCATCAATCAAGATGGCACGGTGCACGAGACGATACTACGCCAATCCTCCGGCAATGCGCTGCTCGATAAAGCCGCTCAGCGCATCGTACAGCTGGCCGCCCCCTATCGCGCATTCGATGCCAAACTGAAAAAAAGCACCGACATACTCTATATCACACGAACCTGGCAGTTCTCTGCCAATAACAAGCTCAGCACCCATGAGTAAATCCACCGCCACACCAAACAACACGCTGCTGCCATCGGGCTTTGAGTTTTTAGAATTTGCCGGCACCGATACCGCCCAGATGGCAGCCCTATTCACTGGCATGGGCTTTCGCGAGCGCGCTGTACACAAAAGCCTGCCCATCTCCCTGTATGCCCAGGGCAATATTTATCTGCTCCTCAATGCATCGGAAGAGCCGCGCATTGCCCAGTTTAAACAGCGGCACACCGTCGGCATCTGCGGTGTCGCCATGCGCGTGCCTCAAGCGGGCGTTGCCTACAACACCGTGCTCGGGCGCGGCGCCGAGTCCTGCCATGCGCAAACGCCCTATGGGCTGCCAGCTGTCTGGGGCATTGGGCAAAGCGCCATCTATCTGACCGACGCGCCCCATATGCAAGCCTTTGAGGCGGCGTTTGATTGGGCGGCACCCTGCGAGCCGGTGGATGATTGCGCTTTGGTTGAAATTGATCATCTGGCGTATAACGTCTATCGCGGTCAGCGCACGGATTGGGTGGCGCGCTATCGGCAACTGTTCGATCTGATCGAGCTGTCGCAGGTGGATATCGAGGGGGAGTACACCAGCTTTAGCAGCAGCATTTTGGCCTCGGCCAATAGCAAGATTCGCCTGCCCATCAACGAGGAGGCCGGCGAGGGCGGCGGCCAGATCGAAGAATTTTTACGCCGATTCAACGGCGAGGGCGTGCAGCATATTGCCCTGCGCTCCGATGATCTGCTAAAGAGCGTCGATCGGCTGAGAGCCGCTGGCATCCCGCTGATGCCCAGACCAGCGGATGACTATTACACCGACCTAGCCCAGCGCTTTGCCGATCAGCCGCTGTCGATCGAGCCGATGCGCAGCCGCGGCATATTGCTCGATGGCACCTGGGAGGGCGACCAACCCAAGCTGCTCTTGCAGATTTTCTCAGGCCAGCTATTGGGCCCGATCTTCTTTGAGTTTATCGAGCGCCGTGGCAACGAGGGATTTGGCGGCGGCAATATACGCGCGCTGTTCGGTGCGATGGAGCAAGATCAGATCGCGCGCAACGCCCTGCGCCCCGACGCTAAAGACGCTTAACTAGGCGTGCGCGCCATAGGCCTCGGCAAATGCACGCGCACTGCGTGCTACATCGGCCTCGGTCGTCATCCAAGAACAAACACTGACGCGGATCACAAAGCGCCCACGCCAATGGGCAGAACCTGCCCAACACACGCCCGACTGCTGTAGGGTGTGCAAAACTTTTTCGGTGCGCGCATCGCCATCGCAGGCGATCAGCACCTGATTGAACACCACATCGTTGAGCACCTCAAAACCACTCGCTGCCAGGGCGGTTGCAAACTGCAACGCGCGCTGATGCAAGGTCGCCACCAGCTCGTCGACACCGGCCCGCCCCAGATACTTCAGGGCCGCCCACAGGGGCACCGCACGCGCCGAGCGCGACATCTCCGGCGTGTAGAGCATCCCATCGCGCGCGCCACTGTAATGGATATAGGAGCCCGATGTGTGCAGCGCCGCGCACAAGGCCTCCGAGTCGCGGCTTAAGGCTATGCCAATGGCATAGGGCGTATTGAGCGTTTTATGGCCATCGAGCGAGCAGGAGTCGGCCAGCTCTAGCCCCGCCACCAAATGCCGCAGCTCGCCACAGGCCGCCACCCACAACCCAAAGGCACCGTCGATGTGCGTCCAACAACCGGCCTCGCGCGCGCGGGCGCACAAGCTGGCACAGTCATCGAATGCACCGGAGCAGACATTGCCCGCCTGCAAAACTAAGATTGAGCGATCATCCAGCGCGGGCAGCCGATCGACGCGCATTCTGCCCTGATCATCGGTCTCTACCCACTCGATCTGATCTGTGCCAAAACCGAGCATCGCAATCGCCTTCATAACCGTGCCATGGGCCTCGCGCCCCACGATGAGTCGCAGCGGCTTTGCGCCGTACAGGCCGCGCCGATTCACATCCCATCCCATCCGCTGATAGAGCCGATAGCGCGCGGCGGCCAAGCCACAGAAGGTGGCCAGCGACGAGCCGCTGACAAAGCCTGCCACCGTCTCCGGTGCCAAGCCGAGCAGCTCGATTAGCCAACGCTGGCACACCTGCTCAAGTTTGGCATTAATGGGCGAGGTGGCGTGCAGTGCGGCATTCTGATCCCAAAAGTCGGCCATCCAGCGCGCCGCCGCTGCCGCTGGCAAGACCCCGCCATTCACATAGCCAAAGTAGCGCCCACCGGTTTGTGCCACGCTGGCCGGTGCGCCCTCGCGGTGCAGCTGATCGAGCAGCTCCAAGCCATCGCCACCCACAGCTGGCAGCGGCTCGTCGAAGTGTGCCAGTGCAGCGAGTGCCGCGGGCGTTGGATAAACCGCGCGCGCGTCTATGTGGTCGGCATAATCGAATGCGTGTGCTTGCGCGCGCAAAAAGAGCGCCCGCTGCTGTAGGTCGCGGTAGAGTCGATCGCGCAGTGTGTCGGACATAGATTTATCGAGCGTGTGACAAGAACCCATAGCGTATTCGATTGGCTGGTGATACCAGAGACCGAGCACGCAGCCATGCCGTGAATTATCCCAGAAAATAAGCCAACGATAAGCAACTAGATAAGCGATTGGCTCACCACCGAGCGGTGCTGTTGCAGGCATCGCAATCGGTCAATCTTTTTATACTAAAATGCTGGATTCAGGCTGCGACAACTGACGGAGTAGGTGACGCCATCATACTGAACCACCAAAATATTATCGAGGCGCATCGAGACGGTGCAGTCTGGTTTGAGCCTTTCGACCCCGAGCATGTGCGCGCGGCATCCATCGACCTGTGTGTGGGCCCCTACGGTGCCTCTACCGGCGGGCTGGCGGTGGTCGATCTGGACCAAACCGGCCAGCTCACATTACAACCGGGCGATGCCGGCCTGATCTCCTCGATGGAGATTGTGCATTTTGACAACTCGCACACAGGGCGCATCGGCATCTGCTCCAAGCACGTCCGTCAGGGTCTGTCTGTCACCACCGGCTTACAGGTCGACCCGGGGTTTCATGGTCGGCTATTTATCGGCATCATGAACCTGACACCCCAGCCCATTACACTCGAATACAGAGAGCCGCTGATTAGCATCGAGATCTGCCGCTTAAGCAGCCCGACCGATCGCCCCTATCAGGGGCTCTATCAGGGTAAGGTCACCTTGGAGTCGCACGACATCGAGCACATGCTCGAAGTGCGCACCTACGCCCTATCGGATATACACGATGCGCTGGCAAAGCTCAATGAGCAGCTGGTGCAGTCCAGAGAGCAGAGTGCAAGCTTGCAAGAGCAAATGGGGCAGATGACCAAAAAGATGCAGCTGTTTCAGTACATCTCACTGGCCGGCTGGCTGACGCTGGGCGCGGCGGTGTTGATTTTTTAGTGCAACCAACCGGCCTAGTCGGCTGGGGCGTGGCTCACCATCATCAGGCCAAACTCGGTTGGGCGCGGGCGCGGGCATGTATCGGGTAGGGCGATGCGAACCCGATGCCCAGAGCCGGGTGCCTCCTCGATGCGTTGCCCTTGCATGTTTTCTAAATGCGTCAAATTAAACAAAATATTGCCATCGGGAAACATCAGCTCCACCTCATCGCCAATGCGCACTTTGTTTTTTATCTCGATGGCGAGCAGGTCGCCTTGCGCATCGCTTGGGTCTATCTCACCGGCAAACCGCTGCTGGCCCATGCGGGTGCTGCCCAGCTCGTAGTTTTGCATTTCCTGCGGTGGGTGGCGCCGATAAAAACCCTCGGTATAGCCACGGCTGGCCATGCCATCTAGCTCGCCTAGCAATCGCATATCGAACGGGCGCCCCATCTGCCAATCGTCCAGCGCGCGTCTATAGAGCTGGGCGGTGCGCGCCGTGTAAAAATGCGACTTGGTGCGCCCCTCAATTTTTAGTGAGTCGATGCCGGTATCGGCCAGTGTCTCCACGTGCTGAATCGCGCGCAAATCTTTTGAGTTCATAATGTAGGTGCCGTGCTCATCCTCCTCGATGGGCATCGCCTGCCCCGGGCGGGTGCGTTCCTCTAGCAGGTACTCTTTTGCAACCTGGGGGGCGGGCACTTCGACGGGTGCTGCCGATTTATCCGCTGGGGCGGCAGCATCGAGCACCTTGTACTGCCAGCGACAGGCATTGGTGCAGGCACCCTGATTGGGGTCGCGGTGGTTAAAGTAACCAGAGAGCAGACAGCGACCGGAGTAGGCGATGCAGAGCGCGCCATGCACAAAGACCTCCAGCTCGATATCGGGGCAGGCGCTGCGAATCTCAGCGATTTCCTCCAAGCCGAGTTCGCGCGACAAAATAATGCGCTTCACCCCCACCCCCTGCCAAAAACGCACCGCCGCTGTATTGAGGGTATTGGCCTGTACCGAGAGGTGAATGGTCTGCTCGGGCCAGCGCTCGCGCACCAGCATAATCAACCCAGGGTCGGACATAATCAGCGCATCTGGCTGCATCTCGATCACAGGCTGCATATCGCGCACATAGGTTTTTACCTTGTCGTCGTGCGCTAACAGATTGCTGGCGACAAAAAATTGTTTGCCCAGTGCGTGGGCATACTCGATGCCATCGCACAGCGTTTGCATGGTGAAGTCGTTATTGCGCACGCGCAGGCTGTAGCGCGGCTGACCGGCGTAGATGGCATCGGCCCCATAGGCCAGCGCGTAGATCATGTTCTTGTAAGTGCCGGCAGGGCACAGGAGTTCGGGTTGTTTTTTCATAGCTCAGTACACTGTGGGGTGCGCGTGCGCAAAATTGGCATAGCAGCCCATGCTACAGCATTTTTGCCTCTCCCAGCACACTTGTGTCCACTGAGGCTACCATGAGACAAGCCGGCAGCTTGCGGGCAGGGTGTCGATAATCGCTGCGGTTGCCTAGAATCTAATGGAATGCGCGTATCTGAGAGAGGGCTGCAAACGCATCGCCCAACTCGCCACCACCATCGAGCCAAATCGGGATGACAACAAAGGGAAGCTGTGCGATCAGCTACTGGATAAAGCCTCTGGCATTGCGACCAGTGGCACGGTATAGGCTCGCATATGCTGAGTCCGTCCGGTGTCCGGACTCAGCGCGATCTAGTCTGTAGAAGAAAAACTAGCGCTTGTCGCATCAAGTGCCCTGCAATTAGTACAGATAGGCGGCACCTGAATTACGTCTTGAGTCGTTGCTCTGGTCGCCAGAGTTGACGCCACTTGCATTGCTATCTTCCTCTGCGGCACCCACCGCTACAGTACTGCCATCGCCACTCAGGCTCACCGACCGACCAAAATAATCGTTCGTGCCAGAGATGATGGCCCTGAGATAAGTGTATTGGCGCCAAACATCGGGGTCATCTTTGAATACATAGGCCGCACCTGCATCTGTTTCGCCTGATATATCACTATCGACACCGTTAGTGCTACCATCATCCCCAGAGGCACCAACTACCAAAACCCTGCCATTGCCACTCAGGCTCCCACTCTCACCAAACCCATCATCGGCTCCAATGTTACTGGCCTTGATATAGCTCATCTGGGTCCGCTGCCAAACAATCCCATTCCTTTTCAAAATATATACAGCACCTGAATTACTTTTTGTGCCATCTATGCCATCCTCGCCAGGCGCGCCAATTGCCAAAACATTGCCATTGCTACTGAGGCTGACAAAGGTGCCAAACCCATCGTTTGCACGAATGCGCTTGGCTTTGAAATATTCACTTTGTCTCCAGTTGTGCTCATGATTAAGCATATACACCGCACCAGAGTTTTCAGCAGAATTATTGGCCTGATCACTGGCGCTATTGCTGTCCTCCTGCGCAGCGCCCACTACTATAGTGCCATCGTTCGCAACGCTCACAGATGTGCCGAAGCGATCATTTGCACCAGGATTAGCCGGCTTAGAATAGGATTCCTGAGACCAACCGCAGCAATCATGTCTTTGAAAGACATACACGGCACCTGAATCAGTTAATTTGTTATTAGCTGAATTATTTCCTTGGGTATTGTACCCATCACCATTGACAAGGGTGGCACTGCTGTCTTCCAAGTGAGCCCCTACAGCAAATAGATTGCCATTCGGGCTAATATCCACAGCGTTGCCAAACTGATCACCACTGTCGGTATTGCTCGCCTTAACATAGGCAGTTTGCGCCCAATTACCCGCACTCTTTTCGAACAGATAGGCCGCACCAGAATCAGATTCGAAGTTATTGTTTCCAAGCTCATTAAGGCCGTGTCCACCGCCGTCTTCCATTGGCGCACCCACCAACAAAACACTGCCATCACTGTTCAAAGCGACGGCATGACCAAAGCGGTCTCCGTTCTCTGCATTGCTCGCTGTAAGACGGGCGGTCTGAGCCCAACCACGCGCGGATTTTTCAAACACATAAACCGCACCAGTATAGTTGCTGGTACCACCAGCTGCTCCCACCGCTACAGTATTGCCATCGTCACTCACGCTCAAAACTTCGCCAAAGTGCTCATCTCGACCCGAGTTATCCGCCTTAAAGTAACCTATCGCCTCGTCCAGTGTGCCGGTGACATTCACCTGATTGGAGTCTAAGCACCGATCGGCTGAAGTGCACGCAGTGAGTATGTAGCGCGCAAGAGGTCGAAAATGTAGCGGCACCTCCAAGGAATACGCGCTGGCCGATGCGTCGTCCATCCTAGCAACTTGGCTAAAGCCACTCTTGCCATCTGGGTCCTCCATCAGTTTGTAATAGCTGACATTGCCCTTGGGTTCTTGTGTCCATGAAAATGCAAAGTGCTTCACTGGATCGAGGTTCATGCTCAAAACCGGCGCACCGAATTTTATAGTCTCGGGGTCAGGAGTAGTCGCACTAACAATTGCAGATGGCGGAGAGCAATCTTGAAAGTCGTCCTGGCCGCGGCAGTAAACCAGACGATAGTAATGAGTCGTGCCCGGTTCCACCGTTTGGTACCAGGTATTTGGTCTAGCTAGGTTAGCA
>CAZROX010000003.1:2190-37845 GCA_964601845.1 uncultured Halothiobacillaceae bacterium | reverse complement strand
CGTCTGACTAACGCCACTGTCCGCCGCCCTTGAGCTATACAACCGATAACGGCTCGCACCGCTTACCGCAGCCCAAGAGAGACCTATTTGGGTCGTGCTTTGCGCGATGGCAGCCGGTGGCGCTGGTGCCGCTGGTATCGCCACCGTGGTGGCACTGCTGGCACCCGACTGTGCCGAGCAGCTGTCATCTAAACTGCTGGCACAGGCGTCGATGGTGTAATAGTAGGTGGTGCCGGCAGTTAAGCCTGTGTTGTTGTAGCGCAAGTCTGAACCACTGGTGGCTGTGTGGATTTCAGTAAAGCCACTGGTCGCCGCCATCGAGTGATACAACCGATAACGGCTCGCACCGCTTACCGCAGCCCAAGAGATCTCTATTTGGGTCGTGCTTTGCGCACTTGTGGTCGGTGCCGAGGGAGTGGAGGGCACCGAAACTGCGGTGCTGCCACCACCACAAGCTGACAGTGCCAACGCCATAACCGACAAAATAACACAGGATTTTAAATGGGAGAAAGGCATGGCAGAGATCTCAGCGCGGAAATGCGCGAATTATTTACTAAAAATATGGCTGCATTGTAATGAGCGTGAGCCACTTGAACAAGGGCGATGCCTAGGCCTAGGCGATGTCAGGTTCGGATAGTGTGGCCTGTAACGATCTAGTAATCGGATAGCCTGTAATTTGTGGCGGCGGACACTGGCTTTTCATCTCCCGATGTGCACAATGCACTGTCGGCGCACATCCTAAACCCAAGACGGGCAGAGAGTTTCTGTTGTGTGCAGGCGAATGCTCTAAAATATGTTATCCACGCCCTGTACCGAGTAACCCACTACCGATGCGACAACCTTATCAACTCTCTATCGGCCTACGCTACCTGCGCGCAAAACGCCGCAACAGCTTTATCGGCTTTCTCTCCATTATCTCTATTGTAGGCATTGCACTGGGTATCACGACACTGATTACCGTGATGTCTGTGATGAACGGTTTTGAGCAGGAGGTGCGGGAGCGAATTTTGGGCATGGCAGCGCACGTTGAAATCACCCGTCTGGCCAACCGCCCGATAAAAGATTGGGAAGGTGTCTCGCAAAAAGCCCTCAAGCAAGACAAAGTAATCGGTGCCGCCCCCTACGTCTATGGGCAGGTGATGTTAATCCATGGCAAGCGGGTCAGCGGCACGCAGGTGCGCGGCCTGCTACCGGAGCTGGATAGTCAGGTATCCGATATTGCAGATCACGTGGTCGAGGGCAGTTTGGACGATTTAGAGGCGGGTAGCTACAACATGGTGATCGGGGGGGCGCTGGCGCGCTATCTGGGTGTCGATATTGGCGATAAGATTATTCTGATCGCCCCACAAGCGCGCCTAACCCCTGTGGGCGTGCTGCCTAGGCTTAGGCGCTTTACCGTCAGCGGCATATTTGAGGCCGGTCTGTACGAGTATGATCGCTCGTTGGTGTTGATCAATCTGGAGGATGCCAGGCGCGTGCTGAGTATCGGCGATGGGGTGAGCGGCGTGCAGCTGAAGTTAGATGATATGTTCGCATCCCAGCGCGTTACAAATCGGCTCAATAACTCGCTTAGCGCCGCTTACGATGTCTCGGACTGGACGCACAAGCATCGCAATTATTTTCATGCGGTGCAGACAGAAAAGAAAGTGATGTTTGTAATTTTGACACTGATTATTGCGGTGGCGGCGTTTAACATCATCTCCACGCTGGTTATGTTAGTGATCGACAAGCTGGGCGATATCGCCATTTTGCGTACTCTGGGGGCAAGTGCTAATAGTATTTTGATGATATTTTTTATTCAAGGCTTGGCAGTTGGGGTGATCGGCACCATACTCGGCGTGGTCGGTGGCGTGTTGCTGGCCATTAATGTCGAGCACGTGGTTAGCTTTATAGAGGGCATCTTCAATACCCAGTTTATAGACCCGAGTGTCTATGCCATCAGCAGCATCCCCTCCAAACTCCGGTGGGAGGACGTGCTCTACATCAGCGGTTTATCGTTTGCGCTCTCTCTGCTGGCAACTATCTACCCCGCTTGGAGTGCATCCAAGGTCGATCCAATAGAGCACCTGCGCTATGAATAACCCAACCGTCCAGCCCGTGGTACACGCCCAATCTGTCTGCAAGCAATACACCGAGACAGGCACCACCATTCAGGTGCTGCATGCGCTCGATCTGTGCGTAATGCCCGGTGAGTGCATCGCGATTATCGGCGCATCGGGCTGTGGCAAAAGCACGCTCCTGCATCTATTGGCCGGGCTAGAAAAAGTCAGCGCGGGCACCATTCTCATAGATGGCCAACAACTCAGCAGCATGTCGGCTGGCAAGCTCAACCAGCTGCGCAATCGGGCACTGGGGTTTATCTATCAGATGCATCATCTCCTACCCGAGTTGAGCTGCCTCGAAAATGTCGCCATGCCACTGCTGATTCGCGGCTACAGCAGTGCCCGCGCGCAAAAAGAGGCCGCCGCCCTGCTCGATCGGGTCGGCCTGTCCGAGAGGCTAGACCACAGACCGAGCGAGTTATCCGGCGGGCAGCGCCAACGCGCTGCCATCGCGCGCGCACTGGTCTCCAACCCGCGCTGTGTGCTGGCCGACGAGCCAACCGGCAACCTCGATGAAAAAGCCGCAGAGGAGATACAGCAGTTGATGCTCGAACTCAATCGAGAGCTACAGGTCAGCTTTATCGTCACCACACACAACATGCGACTGGCACGGCAGATGCCACGCACACTGCGCCTCGCAGGCGGTAAGTTGACCGATGTCGTGCACTAGCGATACCGACATATCGCCGCCCGCCCGATGAAATCAACGCGCATCGAGCAGCGCCACCCCCCGCCTAAACGATACGATTAACCTCGTATAACAGGCAAAGGATTGCTGATGTGGTCGGGTGCAAGTTTACTGCTGGGTGTGCTCTCGGTGCACCAGCTACCTGTGCTGCCACCGCTATCTGTCATCGCCGCTTTGGGCGTACTCGCCCTTGCCATGCTGTGGAGACGTGCGCTCGCACCGATTGCCATTGTCCTGATCGGTTTTTGCTGGGCCGCCTATCAGGCACAGATAATGCTGGACAAAAAACTGCCAGATGACTTGGAGAATCGCCCGATTCGCATCCTGGGCCATGTCGCCAGTCTGCCGAGCAAACAGCCACTCAAGCAACAATTTTTGTTTGATATCGACTATGTCCTGCACGATGGTCAGCGACTACAGCTGCCACTGCGCGTACGCCTCAATTGGTATCGCTACAGCGCCTCCGATGCCATCGAGCTGGGGCAGTACTGGCAGCTGACGGTCAAGCTAAAAAAACCACATGGCTTTATCAACCCGGGTGGATTCGATTACGAACGATTCTTATTTGAAAAAAATATTCGTGCAACCGGCTATATCGTTGGGCGCGCAGACAACCGCCTGCTAGAGCCCGCACGCGCGTATCGCTACCCCATCGACCAGATGCGTGCCAAATTAGCGCACACCCTACGAACCACAGCAGCCGATCTCGACAACACCGCCATCTTTCTTGCGCTGAGCCTCGGCGAGCGATCGGACATGACACCCCAACAGTGGCAGAAGCTCAAAGATACCGGCACGGTGCATTTAATGGCAATCTCCGGCCTGCACATCGGCTTGATTGGTGGCTTGGTGTTTATGCTGGCAGGTTTGTTGTGGCGGCTGATAACACCACTACAGACCCATTGCACAAAAATCACTTTTTGCTGTCTGGCCTGTATGGTCGCCGTGACGCTCTACGCGATGATGGCCAGCTTCTCGCTGCCGACCCAACGGGCGCTTATCATGGTACTGGTGCCGATGGGTGCCATCTTATTGCGCAGCCGCATCACGCCCTACTCGGCCCTAAATAGCGCACTGATACTGATTTTGCTGTGGGATACCACGGCGGTGCTGTCGGTTGGGTTTTGGTTGTCGTTTGTGGCTGTATCGCTGATCTTAGCCTGTGTCACCGGTCGCCTGTTCAAGCCACTGTGGTGGGTCGGCGCTGTGAAAATACAGCTGTTGTTACTGGTCGGCATGGCACCTTGGTTGTTGGCACTATTTGGCCAGCTACCCACTGCCTCGGTGGTGGCCAATCTGCTGGCTATCCCCTGGGTCGGTCTGGTGGTTGTACCCACCGTGCTGATCGGGCTGGCACTCGGCATGGTCAATAGCGACCTCTCCCATCTCGTGCTCAGCTTGGCAGATAGCGCCATCAATCTATTTTGGTCCTACCTGTCGTTAATCGAGTTAAGTGGGCTCTTTCCGGTGATCGATGCCCAACCCTCTACCCTGGCCATCGCGCTGGCACTCATTGCCACCGCCCTGCTGCTATTGCCCGGTGCCCTGGGCGTGCGCTGGGCCGCTGGCATCATGTTGTTGCCACTGCTGCTCAACACCAATCAGAGCGCGCTCATGCCAGGTGAGCTGCGGGTGCTGGTGTTGGATGTTGGGCAAGGGCTGGCCGTGATTGTCCGCACTAAAACGCATACCCTGATCTACGATACCGGCGATCGTTTTTCAGAGACTTTCAATGCCGCCGATGCGGTCATCCTACCCACGTTGCGATCGCTCGGAATCGACAAGATAGATCGAGTCATTATCTCCCACTCAGATCGAGATCATAGAGGCGGTCTGCCCGCGCTCCACAGCGGCATCGCGATCGCCGAGGTACTCTCCAGCGCGCCCGATAAGCTCACAGTGCCGGCATCGCCCTGCCTTGCGGGGCAAAAATGGCACTGGGATGGGATTGATTTTGCCATGCTCCACCCACCTGCCAGCCACGACCTAAGCAGCAAAAACGATTTGTCGTGCGTGCTTATGATCAGCACCGGCACGAGCCAATTTCTGCTGACAGGCGATATAGAGCACCGCGCCGAGCAGTTATTGCTAGCAGATGGCATCGGACAGGTCGATGTGCTCGTCGCACCGCATCACGGCAGTCGCACCTCCTCCACCGAGGCGTTTCTCGATCGCTTACAACCACAACACGTGATCTTTGCCGCCGGGCATATCAATAGATTTAACCTACCGCACGTGCAAATTGAGCAGCGCTACCGGCAAAAAGGTGCCACCTTGTGGCACACCGGCAGACAGGGTGCCATCTCTCTGATATGGCACCCGCACGAGCAGGCATGGCAGCTGCGGGCGCAACGGGAGATCAAAGTGCGCTACTGGCACGCGCGCGCTTCACCTCAAGCGGTCAATCCTTTATGATGCGGGCAGTGTGTCCGAATGCGCTATGCGATCTCATATGCTTGGCGGCCAAATCATAGTTAGGGGTCAATTTTGTACGATTTGATTGTGACAGGTGGCTGGTTGATGCTGCCGATTCTTTTGTGCTCTATCATTGCACTGGCCATTATCATCGAGCGCTTGTGGGCGTTACAGCACAACAAGGTGCTGCCGCAGAACCTGCTGGAAAACACCGTGCAACTGGCCACGCACACCAAGCTGAATGAGGCGCAGCTGACACAGCTCAAAAACAGCTCGCCACTTGGCAAGATACTGGCCACCGCACTGATCAATCGCCATCAGACGTCCGAGGTACTCAATCAAAAAATTGAGGATGTCGGGCGCCATATCGCACACGATCTGCAACACTTTCTCAATACGCTGGGTACCATTGCCGCCATCACGCCCCTGCTGGGGCTGTTGGGCACCGTGGTCGGCATGATCGACGTGTTTGCGACCATTACCCAATCGGGCGCCAGCGATGCGTCCGAGCTGGCCAGAGGCATATCACAGGCACTACTGACCACAGCCGCTGGGTTATCGGTCGCCATTCCCAGTTTGATTTTTTATCGTTTTTTACAAAATAAAATACGTAGCTTGGTCGTGGATATAGAGCAGCAATCTATCCTGCTCATCGAACTGTTACAAACACCTGCCAAAAGCAAGACAGCAAAATAAAGCGACGCTGGCAACGACTATGAAACTGACATCCGATCAACAAGAAGACCTGGACATCAACATCACCCCACTGATCGATGTCGTTTTTTTGTTGCTGATTTTTTTTATGGTATCGACCACCTTTCAAAAAGAGTCCAGACTCAGCATTGAACTCCCACAGGCCAGTGCACAACAGCAAGTACAAGATCAAGGATCGATCACCATATCCATCAGCCGAGAAGGCGACTATGCCATTGCAGGCAAAAAGCTAGCTAATAATGAAAAGTCCACCCTGCACGCAGTGCTGTCAAAAATTGCCCAGCAGAACAAAGATCGCAAATTGATATTGCGCGCTGACAGTCAAACCCCCTATCAAGCGGTTGTCAATGTTATGGATATTACACGGCGCATCGGGCTCAACAAGCTATCAATTGCAACCGTGCACGATAACAACGCCGATAATCCCTAAGTTGTAGGAATACATTGAGCTTGCCTGTGCAATCTGGGACCGCTACCTATTGGCGCATCCTGAGCTACACCAAACCGTATCGTAAACATTTTGCCATCGCCCTAATTGGCATGGTATTGCACGGCTTGTTCAGTGCCGTCACAGCTAGCATGATGGGGCTGTTAGTCGGCGAGTACAGCGGCGATACCAGCTTTGAGCAATACGTGCCAACAGCGCTGGCTGCTGTCGATTTTCTGTTAATCCCTATTGCCGTTTTTTTAGCTTTTTTTATCCGCATACTCGGTAACTATATCGCGATCTATTACATCAGCTTTATCGGCAGGCAGGTGGTCGCCCTATTGCGCGAACAGCTATTCGATCGCTACGTGTATATGGCGGCCATCGAATACGACCAGCGCTCAAGTGGCAGTCTCATATCGCTGATTACCTACAACACCGATCAACTCGCCCACACGGTGAGCAGCTCGGTCATTATTGTGGTGCGCGACAGCATCACGGTACTGTGCTTGCTAGGTGTCATGGTGTACTACTCTTGGCAATTCTCATTGGGGTTTTTTGTTATCGGGCCTATCGCCATTATGTTGGTCTACTCGATCAACCACAAATTCCGTCTCATTGGCATGCAGATACAACAAGCCGCCGGCAGCATCAACCATATTATTAAAGAGTGTATCGACAACCAGCGCGATATAAAAATATATAACAATCAAGAGCACGAGCGTGAGCGATTTAATAAAAGCAATGAATCCCAGCGTGCGCTGGGATTTAAAGTAGACAAAAACAAAGCCCAAAACAGTGCTTTTATACAAATCATTTTTATTTTATTTGCCAGCTCCATCATGACTTACTTTTTGTCACACGGCCCAAGTGCCGGTATTACAGCGGGGCAATTCACATCGTTTATTACCGCTTTAATGCTATGCATCCCCTCATTGCGCCAATTGGCCATGGTCAATGGCAGCATACAAACTAGTATAGCCGCCGCACAGGAAATATTTGGCTTTTTGGACAGCGAGCAGACACTCGAATCGGACAAGAGCAATATAAAACTAACCAACATAAAAAAAGAAATTGCATTTAATCAAATCAATTATGCCTATAGCGAGACAAGCTCACAGGTGCTTGAGGGGATCTCTTTTTCTATGCCAGTGGGCACGACAACGGCGCTAGTTGGCGCATCTGGCAGTGGCAAAACCACCTTGGCCAATCTGTTGACACGCATGTATACTTTGAATGCATCACACAATAGTGGCAGCATTAGCATCGATGGGGTCGACATCAACGAGATGAGTTTAGCGAGCTTACGCAGCAACATCATCTATGTCGGACAACATATCACCTTGTTCTCCGACAGCGTTGCCAACAATATCGCCTATGGCACCCATGCCAGTTTAGAGCAGATAAAACAAGCCGCCCAAGCGGTTAATCTGCACGAGTTTATAGAGCAGTTGCCCCAAGGATACGACACGCATATTGGCAATAATGGGCTGTTGCTATCTGGTGGCCAACGCCAGAGACTCTCTGTTTGCAGGGCTTTTTTGCACGACACGCCGATTATGATTTTAGATGAGGCGACTGCATCACTCGACTCAAAATCAGAAAAAATCATCCAAAACAGCCTACAGAAACTACTAAAAAACCGCACCACACTGGTTATTGCACATCGTATATCGACCATAAAAAATGCCGATAATATTATTGTGCTGCATCAGGGGAAAATTGTAGAACAGGGAACACACGCGCAGCTGATACAACAAGACTCCTATTACGCTGCGCTTTACAAAATTCAATTCGCCTAAAATTCTTGCAAACTTACCGCTACCGACTCAACCATTTTATACAGTACCACTGGGCAAAAATCACGCCCATTAGCATCTGTCTGTGGCCACTGTCGCTCCTCTATAGCGCACTTATTTTTATCCGTTACAACTTGTATCGTCACAATATTTTGCATGCCTATCATGCAAAAATACCGATCGTGGTGGTCGGCAATATTACTGTGGGGGGTACCGGAAAATCCCCTTTAACAATCTGGTTAGCGAACCGATTGGCGCAGAGCAATTATAAACCTGCGATCATCAGCCGTGGCTATGGGGCCAATCATCAGCTACCGCTGTTTGTCACACCCGATCACTGTGCCAGTCTAGTCGGCGATGAGGCCGCCATGATGAGAGGGCGCACCGATTGTCCGATCGTTATCTGTAAAAAAAGATCGCGCGCCGTACAGGCCATCGAGGCACGCGGGGATTGCAATATTATTATCAGTGATGATGGCCTACAGCATTACCCACTGGCACATGATATTGGCATCATCTGCATTGATGCGCAGCGGTTATTTGGCAACCGTCTCTGCCTGCCGGCAGGCCCTCTCAGAGAGTCGTTGCACCGGCTCAAGACAGTCGATTTTGTGGTTTGCAAAGGCGACAGCGATGCATTTAAGCACAGCTTCGAACTCGCTGCAGATAAGCTAATTGCACTGGATGATGTGAAAAAAACCACCACATTGAAAAGTTTGCAAGGGGTCACGGTGCACGCGGTGGCCGGCATCGGCAATCCCGCATTATTTTTTAATCTGTTGCGCGAGCATGGATTGCACATCATTGAGCATCCGTTTGTCGATCATCATCATTTTGTGCAATCAGACTTTATGTTTGACACCCAGCATCCCATCATTATGACGGAGAAAGATGCGGTGAAATGTGGCCATTTAGGGCTAAAAAATGCCTGGTATTTGTCGGTTAATCTACAGTGGCAAAACGAAGATTTTTACCGCGCCTTGGAACAATCTCTTAAGAAAATACGCTTAGCTGATTAAAATTTGATCGAAATAATACATTTTTATTGAGCCGCCAAAAAACAACGCTAGCCAGCCTGCCATTGCCAAATATGGCCCAAATGGCATAGGGGCATTTTTATTGCGCCCAAAAAAGATGATGAGACTCAGCCCCACCAGACTACCCAGTGCAGACGCACACAGAACAATAAATAACAGTTGCTGCCACCCGAGCCATGCACCCAAAGCGGCCAGCAACTTAAAATCCCCATAGCCCATGGCCTGCTTGCCCGTCAGCAGAAAAAACAGCTGATAGACCCCCCAAAAAAACAAATACCCTGCCATTGCACCGATGACAGATGATTCCAGATCGGTGAACACGCCGTAAATGCCCAGTAAGATACCGAGCCACATCAAGGGCATCGTGATATCATCTGGCAATAAAAATGTTTTAAAATCGATCACGCTGAGGGCGATCAGCGACCAGGTCAGCACCAAGGCTGCGCACCCCTGATAAGTGGCGCCAAAATATGCAAAAATAGCCACACTCATAAGGGCGGTGACCAACTCGACAGCAGGGTACTGAATAGAGATTGGCGCTTGGCAAAACGCACAACGGCCGCGTAAGACCAACCAGCTAATCAGTGGAATATTGTGATAGATCGGAATATTTTTTTTACATTTTGGGCAGTGCGAGCGAGGCAGCATCAAATTGTACATCGGCTGCGCATCCTTCGCTTGCGCATCCAATGCCAGATCCGGCTCTGCCAAAGCTTGACACTCCAGATGCCATTTTCGCTCCAGCATAACGGGCAGTCGGCAGATCACAACATTCAAAAAACTGCCCACAACTAAGCCGAGCAAAAAAATAATAGGTAGCATGAGCTCCGGGTGGAGCGAGAGAAAGTTGAGATAATCCATAGAATATAAAATAGCGTGTGCAGTGGCGACTGAGACTTTCGGGCCGCCGGTGTGTCAAATCCTATTATAGAGTACCAACGGTTTTAATAGACAGCTTATGAAGTTTGTAGATCAGGTAGATATTCGCGCCATTGGTGGGCGAGGTGGCGATGGCTGCCTCAGCTTTCGGCGCGAAAAATTTGTGCCACATGGCGGGCCAGATGGCGGCGATGGTGGCGATGGTGGCAGCGTTTATCTACAACCCGACCCAGATTTAAATACCCTGATGCACCTTAGAACCAACCGCCTGTTTCGGGCAGGCAACGGCAAAAACGGCAGTGGCAGAAACCGTACCGGTTTGATGGGCGCCGATGTGGTTGTGCCTGTACCACTCGGCACCTCGATATACGACCTAGAAGATGACACGCTAGTGGGCGACTTGGTCAGCCCCGATCAACGCATGCTAATCGCACAAGGTGGCGTGCATGGCTTGGGCAATATACGCTATAAAAGCTCGACCAATCGCACGCCGCGCAAGATAAAACCGGGCAAGCTGGGCGAGGATAGATCTTTTCGCCTCGAGTTAAATCTATTGGCCGATGTCGGGGTGCTGGGTTATCCCAATGTCGGCAAATCCTCGCTGGTATCGACTGTTTCCTCCTCAAAAACGAAGGTATCGGACTACCCTTTTACGACCTTGCACCCAAGTTTAGGGGTGGTCAAGGTGGACAGTTATCGTAATTTTGTCATAGCAGATATCCCCGGTCTGGTCGAGGGGGCAGCTGGGGGGCGTGGGCTTGGCATCGACTTTTTGCGCCATCTATCGCGCACGCGCTTGCTGCTGCATATGATCGACATCGCATCGACAGCCGATGAAGACCTCGCCACCATCAACCAAAGCCTACTCAATGAACTCTCACAGTTTGACCAAGCGCTGGCCGATAAGCCGCGCTGGATTGTATTTAATAAAATAGATCTGATGGACCCCACTCAGCTGGATCAACACTGCGATACCATCTTGCACGGGCTGAACTGGGATGGGCCACAGTATCGGGTGTCCACTGCCACCAAACATGGGCTGGATAATCTCTGCAATGACATCATGCACTGGCTGGAGCAGCAGGCGCAAACACAACTCGTGCCCGATGAGCCATACGATGCAACCAATTGATATCACAAAGCAGCGCTGCTGGGTCATCAAGATTGGCAGCTCGGTTATCACCAATGATGGGAGCGGGCTCAATCAGACACTGCTCTCGCACTGGGCGGCACAATTGGCGACCATGCAGCGCGCGGGCTGTGAGCTGGTGCTGGTCTCATCCGGCGCCATTGCAGCTGGAATCAGCCAACTCAACTGGCGACAACGCCCAAAAGATATTCACCAGGTGCGCGCCGCCGCCGCCATTGGGCAGATGCGGCTGATTCAGGCCTACGAGTCCACTTTCCAGCAGCACCAAATTAATACGGCACAATGCCTATTGACCAACGATGACCTGCGCGATCGGCAGCGCTATCTAAACGCACGCTACACGCTGCAAGCGCTCCTGAAGCTCAAGATCATTCCCATCATCAATGAAAATGACACCATCGCCACCGATGAGATAAAACTTGGAGACAACGATACCCTAGCAGCACTGGTGGCCAATCTGATCGGTGCCGATATGCTCGTTAT
Source organism: uncultured Halothiobacillaceae bacterium (assembly GCA_964601845.1). Taxonomy (GTDB): domain Bacteria; phylum Pseudomonadota; class Gammaproteobacteria; order CAZROX01; family CAZROX01; genus CAZROX01. The sequence goes on along the minus strand of CAZROX010000003.1, from coordinate 26,151 downwards.
TCTGACCGATCAAGCCGGATTGTTTGACAAGGACCCGCGCACCCATCGCGATGCCAAGCTGATCCCGCTCGCTCAAGCTGGCGATCCTGCGCTGCTAAATATGGCCGGTAACAGCAAGGGGCGCCTTGGCAGCGGTGGCATGCACACAAAATTACAAGCCGCTAAATTTGCCGCGCGCTCGGGCACCAATACGCTGATTGCAGCGGGCCACACACCCAATATTTTTGACGCCCTGCGCGCAGGCGAACAAATGGGCACCCTGCTGGTCGCCAATCGTCCGCCCCTGGTCGCACGCAAGCAGTGGCTGGCCAACCAACTCACCGCCAAGGGTACCCTCACGCTAGATCGGGGCGCCTGTCGAGTGCTCCAACAACATAGCTCAAGCCTACTGAGCATCGGGGTGACCGCTGTCGCGGGGCATTTTCAGCGCGGTGATCTGGTGATCTGCCAAGATGATGCGAACACGCCTATCGCGCGTGGACTCACCAACTACGCATCGGACGATATCAAAAAAATACAGGGCAAAAACAGTGAGGAGATTAGCAATATCTTGGGCTATTTTCACGAGCCAGAGCTGATCGACCGCAGTAACTTGGTCGTGCTCTGAGACGCGTGCCGATCAATTATCGATCAGTTTTAGCGCAAATAGCTGCCCTTTATCGTGCTGCACCAACAGCCCTTCGCTGTAGAGGTGCAGTGAGATGACCGGACTGTGCTGCAGTCTAAATCGCGAATGCACGTCACCGCTCTCACTATCGAGCAGATGGACGTAGCCGCCTAGATCGCCCACGGCGATCAAGCCTGCCTCCTCCAGCACAACCGGTGCTGTCAGCTCGCGATACAGCAGGGCATCGTTTTGCCAGCGCACGGCGCCGGCATCGTCAACTGCCATCAGCTCGCCATCGACGCCCACCAGGTAGTTATCTTGCGCGCGCCCAGACCCGATGACAATCGGGGTGGGCACAGACCAGCGCACCACGCGTTCGGCGAGATTAAAGCTGACAAATTGATCTGGAAAAATACAGAGATTCAGGGAGCCATCGTGCAAAAATAGACACTGATCGATATCGCTCAGACGCTCGACAGCGAAGCGCCCACTACTGACTATCAGCGAGTGATCCCACAAAAAATTGCCGGAGTCGGCATCCAACACCAAGAGTTTGCCGCTGTCTGTGCCGATGAGTGCCAAGTGGTTATCTGGGTCTATCACCACCGAGCTATTGCCGCGCACAGTGAGCGAGGGCACCCCGTGCCGATAGCCCCACAGTAACTGGCCGTTACGGGTGTCAAAGGCGGCAACCACACCATCGATACTGCGCACGATGACCTTGTCGCTATACAACACAGGCTGCGCGATTATCTCGCTGCTCATCGTGCTCTGCCAGCGAATGCTGCCATCGTCTCGGCTCAGTGCCAACAGCTCGCCCTCGGCTGTGCCGACATATAGGCTCTGGTCATCGAGCGCGGGGTCCGCGTACACATCTTCCCCCAAATCAACTTGCCATTTGACCATCGCACTTTGCAAGGTGTGCAAGGTCACCTGCCCGGTGGAAGAGACGAGAAAAAGATTATCGGATTCGATGACAGGCGACAAATAATGCCCAGCATCCGCAGAGAGCGGGCGCTGCCAGATGCGCTCGGTGTGCTGCGTCATCACACCTGATTGCAGCTCGGTGGGCGGCGGCTTAACCGGCCCTGTCGCACAGCCCCCTAGCAGCAGTGCGACCAAACACAGACAAACCCGCCTACTGACCAGAGGATAAATCATCTAACTTAATCTGCAAATGGTTTTGGTCTACGTTTGACTGTAGCTCTTTGGCCTGCTCATAGGCATCTTTTGCAGCCGCCGAATCGCCCTGAGCATAAAAAATATCGCCTCTAAGCTCGGCGATTAATGACTGATACGACTCCGGAAAATAACCCGACAGCTGACTGAGTGCATCTGGATAGCGCCCTTGCGCGTACAAAATACGTGCCAAACGGAAGCTGGCAAGGGCCTTCAGTGTGTCGATCTTGGTATCAATCGCCCAGCGCAACTGCTGCTCGGCATCGATCAGATCGCCGTTGGACACCGAAACGGCCGCACTCGACATGGCCGCTATCACAGCGTAGGATGAGCCGGGCGCATCTGCCTTGAGTGCGTCTAAATGGCGCTGCGCTGTTTCGGTATCGTTGTTGGCAACGGCATTGAGGTAGCTATTGTAATGCGTTGCATTTTGCTCGGCAGCTTGCCGTTGTCCGTACTGCCAATACTGCCATCCAGCAATCAGCAGCGCACCGCCTAGGACACCGGCGACGAGCAGCACGCCGTACTTTGCCCAAATAATTTTTAGTTGGTCGATTGATTCTTGATCTGCCACAGCCTTATCCTGTAATTATATTGTTAAAAAATTGGACAGCGTCTCAATGAGTGCCTCGCGACTTAACAGCTGCTGGGCACCGGTGCCATCCAATGGCTTAAACATCAGCTTATTATTTTCCATCTCCGCATCACCCAATATGATAGCCGCCTTGGCGCCAGTTGTATCGGCCCGCTTGAGCTGACTTTTGATACTCGTACCGGAAATATCGGTCACAAGCGACAAAGTGGGCAACTTGTCACGTAAATACTCCGCCAACTGCATGCCATAGGTGGTTGCAGACTCACCCAACAACACCAAATAAGCACAGGGTGGCTCGGGGGCGATCGGATCATTGAGCTGCATTAAACTCAACAACCGCTCCATGCCAATTGCCCAACCTGCACCCGGTGTTGGCTTGCCGCCTAGCTGCTCTACCAGGCCATCATAGCGCCCACCGGCACAGACTGCACCCTGGGAGCCCAACTGATCGGTCACCCACTCAAATACAGTGTGGTTGTAGTAATCGAGTCCGCGCACTAAAAAGGGATTCACCCGATACTCAATGCCTTGGCGGGTCAACAGCTCCGTCAAACTGGCAAAATGTGCCTCGGAATCCCGCCCGAGAAACGCCTGCAATTTGGGTGCCTCCTTGAGACAAGCGCGTGTGGCGGCGCATTTGCTATCGAGCACGCGCAACGGATTGGTCTCCAGACGCCGTTGGCTATCCTTATCCAGTACGTCGATGTGTTGGCGCAAATACGCCACCAAGGCGGCGTGATAATCTCGGCGCTCCTCGGCGCTGCCGAGGCTGTTAATCTCAAGGGTCACCAGCGAATCTATGCCCAGCAGGCGCCATAGACGCGCACTCAAAAAAATCAATTCCGCCTCGGCTTGCGGGCCAGCCATGCCAAAAAACTCAGCACCTACCTGATAAAACTGTCGATAGCGCCCCTTTTGCGGGCGCTCGTGGCGAAACATAGGGCCGTTGTACCACAGCCGTCGCGGCACGCAGTTGTGAAATAGCCCGTGCTCAATACCAGCGCGCGCGCAGCTCGCTGTATTTTCTGGACGCAGACAGACCGCATCGCCATTGCGATCTTCAAACGCATACATTTCTTTTTCTACTATGTCTGTTTCCATGCCGATTGCGCGCGAAAACAGCAGCGTTTTTTCAACGATGGGTGTTCTAATCTCGCCGTATTGATAGGCGGACATCAAATGGCGCAAAGTGCGCTCGAGCACATGCCAGGCACCGATGTGCTCGGGCAGCACATCGTGCATCCCGCGCAAGCTGGCTAGGAGGGTGTTACTCATCATTCGGTGGTCGTGTGACGATATAGCCGCTATAGTCGCAAGTTCAAATACAACAGCGTCTCTTTGGCGGTCGGGAAATTAACTTTGAGCTGGGTGCCTAATATATCGGCACGGCGCTTGCTGCCAATGGCATCGTAGATACGAATGCCGACCCAAAGACTACTGGCCGTATCGGGATCAGTCTGGTACTGGAGATAGCGTTCGTAATAGGCATATGCAATCTGTGTCTTGCCCCGCCGCAATAACACATCGGACATCGACAACAGTGCCTCACCGTATTGGGGATCCAGACGCAACGCGGCGCGAAAATGCTTCTCGGCGGTGTCTAGATCATCGTGCTGTAATGCACAACTCCCGATATTCCAGTGGGAGATAGCCGGTGTCTCATTGTACGGATTATCCACCGCGTGCTGAAACTGCACCAAGGCTCTATCCAACAATCCCTGCTCGCATAAAAAGGCACCATAGGTACTACTGTATTCAATGTTTTCTGGGTCCAGCGCGACTGCCTTGGCGAAGTATTTATCCGCCCCTGAAAAGTCATCGATGCGATTGAGAAAAATCGCATAGAAAAAATTGGCACGCGGGTTATGTGGGTCCTGTGCGATGGCTTTGGATAATTTCTCCCGCGCCTCCTTGATATCGCCACCACGCATATAGGTCTCACCGAGACTCGCATTGTAATCGGCCGCCTTTTGATTATCGGTCAAAACAGGTTCGGCACCACCACCCGCCGCACAACCAGCTAAAAATGCCAGCGCCAGCAATAGCAGCAATCCACTTTTCATATCACATTCACTCCCTGTGCAGGCGTTCGAAACGCACGCTTGATGCGCCCTTGCAGCACACCGGTGAGTTGACCACAGGCGGCGCCAATTTTTTGGCCACGCGTTTTACGCACCGTGACAAACAGACCCGATTTTAACAAAATTTCACTAAAGCGCTGAATAGCCAAGTCGCTCGATCGGCGATAACCCGCACTGTCGAAGGTGTTGAACGGAATCAGGTTGATTTTGCTGGGGATATCCCGCACCAGCTTAACCAGCTCGCGGGCGTGCTCGGGCAGATCATTGACACCATCTAACATCACGTACTCAAAGGTTACCTGTGCTTTGCGCTGTATCTTGGTGTATGCCAGACAAGCTTGCATCAGTTCTGCCAGCGGATACTTGCGATTGATGGGTACCAGTTGATCGCGCAGATGATTATTCGGTGCATGTAACGACACCGCCAAGGACACGTCGATCGCATCGTACAACCGATACATGGCAGGCACGATGCCCGAGGTGCTGAGCGTCACCCGCCGCTTGCTCAGCCCATAGGCATGGTCATCCACCATCAGGCGCAATGCTTTTACCACCGCATCAAAATTAGCCAAAGGCTCGCCCATGCCCATGAGCACAACATTGCTGATCGGGTCTTGCTGCGCCTCTCTGAGCAATAGATCGGCCAAGTACAGCTGGCCGATAATTTCTGCCGTGGTCAGATTGCGGCTAAAACCACCGCGCGCAGTGGCACAAAAAGAGCAGTTCAGGGCGCAGCCGGCCTGGGTTGAAATACACAGGGTGCGACGCTTGGGCTCTGGAATATAGACACAGGAGATGATATCCCCGCCATCTAGCTGCAACATCCACTTGCGGGTGCCATCGGGATCGACCGAGACGGACTGCACTTCTGGCAAGCGCACCTCGGCGTGTTCCGATAGCACCTGCTGGCAGGAGCGCTTGATATTGTGCATGCGCATAATATCCGTCTCGCCGCCCTTGTACAGCCAATGCATCAACTGCGAGGCGCGAAACGGCTTCTCGCCCAGTGCTGCGATATAGGTGCGCAGCTCCTGCTGATCAAATTCGAGCAGGTTGTTTTTTTTCTCTAGGCAGCCGACAGACATTATCAACGGGTTCTGGTGCAAATTCCGTCTGGAAAAAAGAAAGCGATCTCCTCGCGTGCAGTCTCCTCAGAGTCGGAACCGTGCACCGCATTCTCCTCGACATTATTGGCAAAGTCGGCGCGAATAGTGCCCGCCTCTGCTTCCTTGGGGTTGGTCGCCCCCATAATGTTTCTATTGCAAGCTATGGCATCCTCGCCTGCTAACACCTGCACCACCACAGGGCCAGAGGTCATAAACTGCACCAGGCTTTCGTAAAAGGGGCGGCTCTTGTGCACCAGATAAAACTCTCTGGCCTGCATCTCTGTCAGATGCAGCATCCGCGATGCCACCACACTTAACCCGGCACTCTCCAAGCGATCCACGATGGCACCGATCTTATTCTTAGCCACAGCATCGGGCTTGATAATAGATAACGTCTGTTCAATAGCCACAAAAATTTACACTCCGTATTCGTTGTTAAACATCATTAAAAACACTCAGTCTCGCTCATCGATCCAGGCCGCTTGAATCGCCTCCAAAATACGCTCGCTACAGCCCGATGCCTGCCCCTCAAATCCCTCCAGAGCACACACCCAATCACGCAAATCCGTGAAGCGCACGTACTGGGGATCGACCTGTGGATGCGCCTCATCGAGCTGAATCGCAATCTCTAGTATATCTGTCCACTGCATCGCACGCCCTCCTCAGCACTATCTATTATATTCAACCAGACTCAGAGACCATATTGAGTGTGTATTTAGGAATTTCCACCGTCAGATCGCAACTGGCCACCTGCGCCTGACAGCTCAGCCTAGAGTCGGGCGCCAGTGCCCAAGCCTTGTCGAGGTAGTCGTCCTCGTCCTCTGTGGGGCTGGCCAGTGAATTGTAGCCTGTGCGAATATAGACATGACAGGTGGTACAAGCACAGGATTTTTCGCAGGCGTGCTCGATATGAACGCCATTTTGCAAGAGTGCATCGCAGATAGATATCCCAGGCTCGACATCAAAGCTTGCACCCTCTGGACACAGCTCAGCTTGCGGAAGTACGGTAATTTTTGGCATAGTAATCAATAATCATCTACATGATGGCCCGAGAGGGCCTGCGAAATGGCAGCGTTCATACGCCGGCTTACGTAGGGCTCACAACTCAACTCGACATCGGCGATAGCGCGCACGATGGCATCTGCATCCTCGCCCTCACAACAGGCGAGCAGCTTAGCACGGGCCTGCTGAATCAGCGCTATCTCAGCTGGCTGCAGCAGGGATTCGCCATCCACCCCCATTGCACCGTCTAGCGATTCTACGACACGCTGAGCCTCTGTACGCTGTTCTTGTAACTGGCGCAATTTTTTGTCCTCTCCTGCGTGGGTATAGGAGGCTTGCAACATCTGCGCCATTTCATCTTCGGTCAGGCCAAAGGAGGGTTTCACATGCACGCTGGCCTGCACATCTGTGCCCTGCTCATTGGCGGTCACATTGAGCAATCCGTCGGCATCTACCTGAAAGGTCACCTGCACCCGCACAGCGCCAGCCACACAGGGGCGCAAGCCCGAGATATCAAACCGTGCCAGAGAGCGACAATCCTGCGCCATTTCTCTTTCGCCCTGCACAATGTGCAGTGACATCGCCCGCTGCCCATCCTGATAGGTGGTGAAAATTTGCGCCCGTGCAACCGGCATCGTGGTATTGCGCGGGATAATTTTTTCCACTAGTCCGCCCATCACCTCAACACCCAGCGACAGGGGGATTACATCTAGCAACAAAACATCGTCGCGCTGATTGCCGATGAGGATATCGGCCTGAATGGCAGCACCCAATGCCACCACGGTATCTGGGTCAATATCCGCCATCACTTCACGCCCAAACAGATCAGCGGCCCAGGCCTGCACTTGGGGCACGCGCGTTGCGCCACCGACCATCACCACGGCATCGAGCGCTGCGACCTCGATATTGGAGTCGCGTAGCGCGCCTTGGCAGGGCGCACGCATACGTGCCAACAGCGGTGCGATCATCGCGCCAAACTGCTCGCGTGTCACAGAAAACGACGCCACGCCCAGGTCGGACAAGTCGATCTCTGCCCGCTCTTGGGTGCTCAGTACATGCTTGGCCTCGCGCGAGCGCAGCAATAGTGCTTGCCAAGTCCCCGCATCGGCGACCGACAGCCCTCGCGCATCGGCGATTGCTTGGGCTAGGTGGACATCCATATCATCGCCGCCAAGGTGCGTATCCCCGCCGGTGGCAAGCACCTCAAACACACCGTTATCCAAGCGCAAGATAGACAGATCAAACGTCCCGCCGCCCAAATCAAATACCGCCACCGTCTCTGCATCTGCCCGATCCAATCCATAAGCCAGCGCAGCGGCAGTCGGCTCGTTGAGCAAGCGCAACACATGCAGCCCGGCTAGTTTGGCCGCCTCCTTGGTGGCTTGTCGCTGCCCGTCGTCAAAATAAGCGGGCACGGTGATAACAGCGCCGAGCAGCTGATCGCCGAGCGCAGCTTCCGCGCGCAGCTTGAGTGCATGGAGTATGTGAGATGACACCTCGATGGGGGTAATACTGGCGTAATCGGTCTGCACACACGCCAAATTAGACTGCTGAGTCAAACGATAGGGCAGCATCCAGTCGCGGGTCTCCTCGTAGCTGCGACCGAGCAAACGCTTGGCAGAGGCAATGGTATTGTGCGGGTCCGACACCAGATATTCACAGGCCTCGCTGCCAACTAATCTCTGCCCATCGGCCAGATAGTGCACGACAGATGGCATGAGCGCACCCTGTGCAGCACCCAACACCTGCGGCTCCCCGCTCAGCACACTGGCCACCACAGAATGGGTGGTGCCCAGATCAATCCCCACCGCAAGGCGTCTGTTATGGGGCGTGGTGCTCTGGCCCGGTTCTGCAATTTGTAACAGTGCCATGGGGTTACGCCTGTATACCTGCCAGTTTTTGGCTCAGATCGCGGGTCAATTTATCGAAAAACTGCCATTGGCGTACGATATCGCGCGCGCCCTCCCAATCGGCCAAGCCCAGCTTGTCGGAAAACTGAGTGCGCAGACTGTGCACCTCCGCCCCCAGCTCATCTTGCAATGGGCGGGCATCATCGGGCTTTGTGTCGGATGTCATCTGATCTAGGCGCTCGCGGTAGGTCATCTGCTGCATAAGAAATGGTGTACTCAGTTTGGTGTCCTGCTCTGAATCGGGGTCGATGCCCTGCAATTGCAGCAAATAAACCGCACGCTTTAAATCGCTTTTAAGCACCTGATAGGCATCGTTAATACGCGATGACCATTGCACAGACAGGCGCCGCTCGTGCGCACCGCTGGCCACAAACCGATCGGGATGCGCCTGCTTTTGCAGTTTCAGGTAGTGCGCCTTTAGGACATTTGCATCGAGTTCAAACTCTGCCGCCATGCCAAATAACGCAAAGTAATTCTGTGTGAAATCCACAATTGAAGGCGAGACGTCGGTGAAAATCTAATAAAAGGAATACGAGGCGTTAAATTGTAAAGCTTTCGCCGCAGCCGCATTCAGCCTTCATATTAGGATTGTTAAATTTAAATCCCTCATTTAGCCCCTCGCGCACAAAGTCGAGCTCGCTACCATCGAGATACAGCAAATGCTTTGGGTCGACCACCAACCGGATACCCTGATCCTCGAACACCACATCCGCCTCGTTCACCGTATCGGCGAACTCGACGGTATAGGCCATGCCAGAGCAACCAGATGAGCGCACACCCAAGCGCACGCCCACCCCACTGCCGCGCTTGTCTAGATAGCGCGACATCTGATCGACTGCGTTCTCTGTCAATCTGATCGACATGGGGAACTAGCTCCCAGCAGCCTGCTGGCGCTTTTTCTGGATATCTGCAATAGCCGCAGAGATGGCATCTTCCGCCAGCACGGAGCAGTGAATCTTCACAGGTGGCAAGGCCAGCTCCTCGGCGATATCTTTGTTTTTAATCTCAGATGCCTGCTCGAGACTGCGACCCCTGACCCACTCGGTCAACAGTGACGATGAGGCGATGGCAGAGCCACAGCCATAGGTTTTAAACTTGGCATCTTCGATGACACCCTGCTCGTTGACCTTAATCTGCAAACGCATCACATCGCCGCATGCGGGAGCACCGACCATGCCGGTGCCGACATTTGGGTCGTTTTCATCAAATGTACCCACATTGCGTGGGTTTTCGTAATGATCGAGTACACGGTCACTGTAAGACATTAGGCACTACCTCCAAAAAAAAATAAATACAGCACAGAAATGATTAATGAGCAGACCACTGGACCGAATCCAAATCGACACCGGCCTTGTACATATCCCACAACGGTGAGAGCTCGCGCAGACGCTCTACAGCTGTGCGAACCTCCTGTATGGTAAAGTCGATCTCCTGCTCGGTGGTAAATCTACCGAGGGTAAAGCGAATAGAGCTGTGCGCCAACTCATCGTTACGCCCCAGCGCCCGCAAGACATACGATGGCTCAAGGCTGGCACTGGTACAGGCAGAGCCACTCGATACGGCAAAGTTTTTCATCGCCATGATCAGGCTCTCGCCTTCGACAAAATTAAAGCTCACATTGAGGTTGCCGGGTACACGCTGTTCTGCGTCACCATTGAGATAGACCTCTTCCATGTTCTTGACGCCATCCCACAACCGATCGCGCAACTTGGCGATTCTGGCATTTTCGAATTCGTACTCATCGTGCGCGATGCGCAACGCCTCGCCCATACCCACAATCTGATGCGTCGCCAGCGTGCCCGAGCGCATACCGCGCTCGTGACCACCACCGTGCATCTGCGCTGTGATGCGCACCCGCGGCTTGCGTCGCACATAGAGCGCACCGATACCCTTAGGGCCGTAGGCTTTATGTGCACACAGGGACAACAAATCAATCTGCATCGCCTCGACATCGATCATCACTTTGCCCGGGCTCTGGGCGGCATCCACATGAAACAACACCTGATTTTCACGACACAAGGCACCGATGCTGGCTAAATCTTGTATCACACCGATCTCGTTGTTGACATGCATGATGGAGACGAGGATGGTGTCTGGGCGTAGCGCTGTTTTGAGTACATCTAAATCTAACAGGCCATTTGGCTGTGGATCTAGATAGGTCACCTCAAACCCCTCACCCTCTAGGTGACGGCAGGTGTCCAACACCGCCTTGTGCTCGGTTTTCATGGTAATGATGTGCTTGCCTCGATCGCGATGGAACTGTGCCACCCCTTTGATGGCAAGATTGTCCGACTCGGTGGCCCCAGAGGTCCAGACAATTTCACGGGGGTCGGCGCCGATCAGATTGGCCACATGCTGGCGTGCCTCCTCAATTGCCGACTCCGCCGTCCAGCCGTATACATGAGAGCGCGATGCTGGATTGCCGAAATTACCGTCCAACGTTAAGCAGTCCATCATCTTTTTGGCGACGCGCTCATCTACCGGCGTAGTGGCCGAGTAGTCGAGATAGATGGGTATATTTAGTGTGCTACTCATAAATTTATTCTGCTATCTGTAAAGTGTGAAAAATCATTTGACACAGTCCATTCTGGTGATGGCAATTGCATCGACCGGCGGAATGCGCCTTTGTATCAGATCGGCCAGTGAAATACGATTGAGAAATTGCTCGGTCTGACGACTGAGGCTATGCCACAAATCGTGGGTTAGGCAGGGTTCTCCTGCACGGCAGTTCTTCTCGCCCCCACAGAGTGTGGCATCGGTTTTTTCATCCACCGCACGAATAATTTGCAGCACATCCACATCGTCGATAGCCGATGCCAGATGATACCCGCCAGAGCGACCACGGGCACTGACCAGCAATCCATGATCGCACAGACACGCCAACAACTGCCCCAGATAGGCCAGGGGTATAGACTGACGTCGGGATATGTCTGCAAGCTTAACAGGCGCCTGCCCATCGTGCAGCGAGATATCCAACATAGCTGTCACTGCGTAGCGCCCCCGTCTGGATAGCTTCATACCAAAAAAACCACAGCCCATGCGATATAAAATATATTAGCGATCATTCTAATCACCACGCCAATAAAAGTAAAGTATTTCAGTCAGGTTTTACACTGTCACGCTGTAAAATTCACCCGAGCACCCACAACTACAAATAAAAAACTGCTATAAAGGTACCCTATGTCCAAAATGCTCAAAATATTGCTCACCCTCGCGGCCCTGGTAATCATTTTTGCCGGTATCTATGCCGCGCGCCAGATAGTGGTGCCCTTGATGTTATCGGCCTTTATCGCCATCATCACCATTCCAGCGCTCAATTGGTTGAGTGCAAGAGGCGTGCCACACTTGCTGGCCTTGCCGCTGATCGGCGTCATCTTGATCGGTGGGCTGCTATTGTTGGCCGCGCTGGTTAGCAACTCCTCGCAGGAGTTCGCGCAAAATATCCCCAGTTATCGCGCGCAGCTCGAGCAGCAGATCAATCAGGCATCCCAATGGCTCACCGACCATGGACTACCGATCTCGCTCGGCGAGTACTATCAGTACCTAGACCCTTCGGTGTCGATACAGTTGGTGTCAAACATGCTATCGGGCCTGAGCAATCTCCTAACGAACAGCCTGCTGGTCGTGATCATCGTCCTGTTTATCCTGCTGGAGGCAGCGACGCTGCCAGCCAAATTAAGCGGTGGTGGGAACAACAATACCCTGTCACACCTAAAACAAATCTACTACGATATTCAGCAATACTTTGCCATCAAAGCGCTATCCAGTGGGGTCACAGGCCTGTCGGCTGGCATCTGCTTATCGTTGATCGGGTTGGACTTTAGCTTGCTACTCGGCGTGGTGGCAGCCCTGCTCAATTTTATCCCCAATATTGGCTCTATTATCGCCGCTGTACCCGCCATACTCATCGCCTGGATACAGCTTGGACCCTACGGCATGTTGGTGACCGTACTGATCTATATCGGTATCAATCTAGTGGTGGGCTACGGGCTGGAGCCCATGTTGTATGGCAAAAGGCTGGGGCTGTCGCCGCTGGTTGTGATCCTGGCGCTGGTATTTTGGGGCTGGCTGCTTGGCACTGTGGGGATGCTGCTATCCGTGCCGATACTTATCGCCATAAAAATTGCCCTCCAGAGCCACGATGACACCAAGTATATCGCCCAGTTATTTGACTCTGAAGCCGCCCCAAGCGCACCACAACCCAACGAGCAAGACAAGGCCTAGCCTATGCAGATAATAGGTCTCATCGCTACGCTAATGGTTGTCATCGGGTTGATCGTTTGGCAGGCAGATTTGCAAAAGCAGGTGACGCAATACTTTGGTGCGGATGAGAAAAGCACGCCGCTGCATATACCAGATACGCGCTACACCACCTACAAGTGGCAGGGTGAAGATCAAGTCTGGCACTATGGCGACAGCCCCCCACACGATGCCCAGTCTGTCACCGAAATCACGGTAGAGCCCAATAAAAATGTGATCGAGCCGATTCCTCTGCCAGCCAAGTCCCAGACAGGTGCCAAGAGCAGCCAACAGGGCAAAAAACCGCCGCCGCAAACACCTGGTTTGGATGAGCAAATAAAACGCCAGCTGAAGGCAATCCATCGGGATCGCGAAAAATCCCTACAGCAACAGACGAGATAGACAGCGCCTTAGGGTCGGCAGATCAGCCCCTCACATCATGCTGTAATTGGGGCCACCACCGCCCTCAGGGGTCACCCAAGTGATATTTTGGCTCGGGTCTTTTATATCGCAGGTTTTGCAGTGCACACAGTTCTGTGCATTGATCTGAAATGCTTTCTCCCCGGCGCTATCCTCAACGATCTCGTACACACCGGCCGGGCAATAACGCTGTGCCGGCTCGGCCCACTTGGGCAAATTAACCGACAGCGGGATACTCGCATCGCGCAGCTGCAGGTGCACCGGTTGATTCTCCTCGTGCGCGGTGCCCGACAAAAATACCGATGAGTTTTTATCAAAACTCAACACCCCATCGGGCTTGGGGTACTCGATTGGCTGGCACTGGCTCTTGTCGGACAGGCTGGTATAGTCCGCGTAGCGTTCTTTGAGTGCAAAGGGCAGACGAAAAAAAACATCTTCAAAATAATTAAATGCACCGCCAAAAAACATGCCGAACTTGTGCATCGCCGCACCAAAATTACCCGAGCGCTTCAGCTCTCGGTGTAGCCACGATTTCTTAAACTGCGCCGCGTACCCCACCACAGGCGAGCTGGCATCGGATTGAATGGCCTCAAACAAAGACTCGGCCGCCAGCAAGCCCGATTTCATCGCTGTGTGGGTTCCCTTCAACTTGGCAAAGTTTAAGGTACCGGCATCGCAACCGATCAGCAGCGCACCGGGCATCGTCATCTCGGGCAGGGCACTGATGCCACCTTTGGTAATCGCGCGCGCACCATAGGCAATGCGTTTGCCGCCCATCAAATGGCGCGCCAACACCGGATGGTGCTTCAGGCGCTGAAACTCATCAAACGGACTCAAATAGGGATTTTTATAGTTAAGATCGGTCACCAAACCGACAGAAATGAGCTGATCCTCTAGGTGATACAAGAAAAAACCACCCGAGGCGCCACTCTGTGAGAGCGGCCAGCCGGCGCCATGCACCACGAGACCTGGGCTGTGGGATGCGGCATCCACCTGCCAAAGCTCCTTGATGCCGATGGCGTATTTTTGCGCGGCGCGCCCCTGATCGAGCGAAAATTTTTCAATTAACTGCTTGCCGAGATGCCCGCGACTGCCCTCGGCAAACACCGTGTAGCGCGCGTGCAGCTCAATGCCAGGCTCGTAGGTCGGTTTTTTTTGCCCCGTCGCATCAAGCCCCATGTCGCCTGTGGCGACACCCATAACACGACCATCCTCCGCGTACAAAATCTCGCTAGCGGCAAAGCCGGGGAAGACATCGCAACCCAACTCCTCCGCGCGTTCACCCAGCCAGCGCACGACCTTGCCCAGGCTGACGATGTAGTTACCGTGGTTGCGCATACTCGGTGCAACCAACCAGCCGGGCATGCGAATATTTTTTTTGGCGCCGGTCAATAAATGTACTTCATCGCGCGCCACTGCCGTGTGCAGGGGTGCCCCTTGCTCGCGCCAATCGGGGAACAGCTCGGCGAGTGCTATCGGATCAACCAAAGCACCCGATAATGTGTGCGCCCCTACCTCGGAGCCTTTTTCTAGCACGGCAACACTGAGCTCGCGTCCCGCCTGCTTCGCCTGCTGCATCAAGCGGCACGCGCAGGACAAGCCAGCAGGCCCTGCTCCGACCACCACCACATCAAACTGCATCGATTCTCTTGTCATCTTATCTATCCTCAATCACCCCGCCATGCGCACACACCACGGCAGATGTATCACGCTGGCAACGCAACCTGTTCAATGCGCGCACACTGTTGTAGCGTATTGTGTAACAACACGGCGATCGTCATAGGGCCGACTCCACCGGGCACCGGTGTAATCGCGCCTGCAATCCCCATGGCACTGTCGTAGTCGACATCGCCGACCAGCTTGGTTTTGCCATCTGGCAGCTCAATGCGATTGATACCGACATCGATCACCACGGCACCGGGCTTGATCCAACTGCCCTGCACCATCTTCGGGCGACCAACCGCAGCGACTAGGATATCGGCCTGGCGACACATATCGGGCAGATTGTGCGTGCGAGAGTGGGCGATGGTGACCGTGCAGTTTTCTCGCAGCAGCAAGGCCGCCATGGGCTTGCCGACTATGTTGGAGCGCCCGAGCACCAGTGCGTGCTTGCCACTGAGATCGCCTAGGTGATCTTGCAGCAACATCAGGCAACCGAGCGGGGTACAGGGCACGATGCAATCGACCCCGATCGACAGGCGGGCGACATTCAGCAGGCAAAATCCATCGACATCTTTATCGGGGCTGATTGCATTGACCACGCGATCGCTGTCGATGTGTTTTGGCAGGGGTAGCTGTACCAAAATGCCATGCACCGAGCGATCGGCATTGAGCTGGTCGATCAATTGCAGCAATTGCTCTTGGGTGGTGGTTGCGGGCATTTTGTGTTCAAAAGACTGCATGCCACACTCGACTGTGTGCTTGGCCTTGCTGGCGACATAGACCTGACTGGCCGCATCCTCTCCCAGCAATACCACTGCCAGCCCCGGCACAATTCCCTCCTCTTTGAGGTGGGCGACTCGACGCGCTACATCCTGGCGCAAACGCGCGGCAAATGCCTTGCCATCAATTCGATTTGTCATAGAATTTATTGCCTTTGTAAGCTAACCGCACAGTACTTGAATTCGGGAATTTTGCCCATCGGGTCGAGGGCGTCGATGGTCAGCAGATTGGCCGCCGCCTCCTGATAGCAAAAAGGCATAAACACCTCGCCCGGTCGCATATTGGAATCGTTGCGCACAGCAGCGGTCACCTTGCCACGGCGCGAGGTCAACTGCATATCCTCGCCAGCTTGCACCCCGAGCTTATCCAGATCATCTGGGTGAATAAACACCACCGGCCCAGGCTCGATGGCATCGAGCGCACTCGCGCGCCGCGTCATGGAGCCGGTGTGCCAATGCTCCAGTTGCCGACCGGTAATCAGCACATAGGGGTAGGCGTCATCTGGCCGCTCCGCCGCCGGAATGAGCTTGGTTGGCATCAGTTTAGCGCGTCCGCTAGCGGTGGGGAAATCGCGTAAAAAGACCACCGGCTGCCCTGGGTCCTGCTCGTCGGCACAGGGGTAGGTGATCGAGTCGGCCAGCTCTAGGCGCTCCCACGAGATGCCGCTGATGCTCGGCATGGCACCGCGCATCTCCTCGTATACTTCCGACACCTGTTGGTACGACCAGTCCAGCCCGAGTCGCTGGCCGATATCTCGAATAATCCACAAATCCTGCCGCGCCTCGCCCGGCAAGGGCACAGCGGCCCGCCCCCGCTGCACGCGTCGATCG
Source organism: uncultured Halothiobacillaceae bacterium (assembly GCA_964601845.1). Taxonomy (GTDB): domain Bacteria; phylum Pseudomonadota; class Gammaproteobacteria; order CAZROX01; family CAZROX01; genus CAZROX01. The sequence goes on along the minus strand of CAZROX010000003.1, from coordinate 9,740 downwards.
GTGTTGGTCACGGTGCCATCTTTTTCTGGCCAGGCCGAGGCGGGCAAAATGACATCGGCGTAAGCGCAGGTCTCGGTCGGGAAAATATCCTGCACCACCAAGTGCTGCAACGATGCCAGCGCTTTGCGGGCATGGTGTAGATTGGGGTCCGACATGGCCGGATTCTCTCCCATCACATACATCCCCTTAATGGTGCCGGACAGGGCCGCGTGCATGATTTCGACCACGGTCAAACCGGGCGCCCGATCGATTTCGCCGCCCCAATAGGATGCCATGCGCTCGCGCGCCTGATCGTTATCCACCCGCTGATAGTCTGGCATCATCATGGGGATCAAGCCCGCATCGGAGGCGCCCTGTACATTATTTTGTCCGCGCAATGGGTGCAAGCCTGTGCCAGGGCGACCGATCTGGCCTGTAATCAGCGACAGCGCAATCAGGCAGCGGGCATTATCGGTGCCATGCACATGCTGTGAGATGCCCATGCCCCAAAAAATCATCGAGGCTTTTGAGGTGGCAAACAAGCGCGCAACCTGTCGGATAGTCTGGGCGTCAATGCCGGTGACAGATGCCATCGCCTCGGGGCTAAAGTCGCGCACGCCCGCCCGCAGGCTGTCGAAGTTCTCGGTGCGATTGTCGATAAATGTGCGGTCGATCAAATCCTCTTCCAAGATGGTGTAGAGCATGGAGTTGAGCAATGCCACATCGGTATCGGGGCTAAATTGCAAAAAGTGCTGCGCATGACGGGCCAGATCGGTACGCCTTGGATCTGCCAGTATGAGCGTCTTGCCTGCCTTGATGGCATTTTTCATAAAGGTGGCGGCAACTGGGTGGTTGGAGGCTGGATTGGCACCTATGACAAAAATCACATCCGCCTTAGCGACATCGTCTACCTGATTGGATACCGCACCCGAGCCGATGCCCTCTAGCAGCGCCGCCACGCTGGAGGCGTGACACAGGCGGGTACAGTGATCGACATTGTTGGTGCCAAAGCCAACCCGCACCAACTTTTGAAACAAATAGGCCTCCTCGTTGCTGCCCTTGGCCGAGCCGAACCCCGCCAGCGAGCCCGAGCCATGTCGATCGCGCAGATCGCCCAGGCCATCGGCGGCACGTGCCAGCGCCTCCTCCCAAGTTGTCTCGACGAACATATTGGACAGATCGTCGGGGTTGAAGAGATCGAGATCCTTGGGCACACCGGCTCGACGTACCAAAGGCTTTAACAATCGGTGCGGATGGGTGATGTAGTCGAAGCCGTAGCGCCCCTTGACACACAGGCGTTCGAGATTGGCAGGGCCTGCACGTCCCTCGACGCGCTGGATGCGATCATCCTTCACATGGTAGGTCAGCAGACAGCCGACACCACAGTAGGGGCAAACCGAATCCACCTTGCGATCGCTTTGCTCGAGGTGGGCGCCACCTGCATTGCTCAGGGCGCCGGTCGGACAGGCCGCAACGCACTCGCCACAAGCAACGCAGGAGCTGTCTCCCATCGGGTCGTCTAGATCGAACACAATCTTGGCCTCAGCACCGCGATGCGCAAGGCCAATCACATCGTTTACCTGCACTTCTCGGCAGGCGCGCACGCAGCGCGTGCACTGTATGCAAGCATCCATATTGACGCTGATCGCCGGGTGCGACTGATCTGCCACCGGCTGCACACGCGCCTCAAAGCGCGGCGATTGGACGTCGAGCTCGCGACACCAAAATGCCAGCTCATCATCGAGCGTGTAGGCCACCTGCGGCATATCGCCTGCCAGCAGCTCCAACACCAGTTTTTGTGATTTTCGCGCGCGGGCGTTGTTGGTGTGTACCACCATGCCCGGCTCGGGTTGGCGCACACAGCTCGGTGCCAGTACGCGCTCGCCCTCAATTTCTACCACGCAAGCTCGGCAGTTGCCATCGGCTCGCATGCCATCGGTATAGCAAAGATGTGAGATAGACGTGCCCAGACGGCGCGCCACCTGCAAAATGCTCTCGCCGGCCAGCGCCTCGACCGTGCGACCATCGAGCGTAAAAGAAACCGATTCCTGTAACATCAATGCGTGTCCTCTTTGGTGCGCAAACCGACTTCGTGTGGAAAATAGCGCATGACCGATTGCATGGGGTTGGGTGCCGCCTGACCCAAGCCGCAAATCGATGCATCGACCATCACCTGAGTGAGGTCATCTAACAGCGGCTTGTCCCACGCGGTTTGGCGCATCAGGCCAACCGCCTTCTCTGTGCCCAGACGACAGGGCGTGCACTGGCCGCAGGACTCGTGAGCAAAAAACTGCATCGCGTTGATCGCCGCCTCCTTCGCGCTATCGTGCTCAGAGAGTACGATAATCGCCGCCGAGCCGATAAAGCAGCCGTGGGGTTGTAGCGTGTCGAAATCGAGTGGGATATCGGCCATCGACGCCGGCAAAATACCGCCCGATGCACCGCCGGGAAAATAACCGTACAGCTGATGCCCATCGAGCATGCCACCACAGTGCTCATCGATCAATTCAAGCAATGTGATACCAGCCGGTGCCAAATGCACCCCGGGGTTGTTCACCCGACCGGAGACAGAGAAACTGCGCAAGCCCTTGCGACCATGACGGCCGTGGCCATCGAACCAGTCCGCGCCCTTTTCTAGAATATCGCGCACCCACCACAGGCTCTCGCAATTGTGCTCCAGTGTCGGGCGGCCAAACAGCCCTACCTGGGCCACATAAGGCGGGCGCAGACGCGGCAAGCCGCGCTTGCCCTCGATAGACTCGATCATGGCCGACTCCTCGCCGCAAATATAGGCACCGGCACCGCGCCGCAGCTCGATGCTCGGCAGCGGTATATCAAGCTTAGCAAGATCTTCTAGCGCCAGCTTTAGCGTAGCGGTCACCGAGGGGTATTCATCGCGCACATAGATATATATCTGGCTGATATCGACCAGCTGGGCGGCAATTAACATGCCCTCTAAAAACCGATGCGGATCCTGCAACAGATAGTGCCGATCCTTAAACGTGCCCGGTTCACCCTCATCGACATTCACCGCCAGTAATCTCGGCGCCGGCTGATCGCGCAAAATGCGCCACTTGCGCCCCAACGGAAACCCTGCACCACCGAGGCCACGCAGACTGCTCTTCTCCAACTCGCCCAGCACGGCGTCATCTGTCATCTCACCGGCGCGAACCCGCTGCAATAGCTTGTAACCACCAGCAGCGCGATAAGCATCAAAATGCACCGTATCCGCCTCTAGCGGCTGCTCGCGCGCACCCTCGGCTATGGCCCGATCGACCGATGCCGCGCAGGCGTTATCGACCGTGTACTGCCCAACCACCGCGACCGGCGCCTTATCGCAACGCCCGACACAAGGCACGGGCTGGATTCGCACATCGGGCTGGGCTGTGCGCAATGCTTCGATCAGATCGCGTGCGCCCTGCATGTCACAGCTCATAGAATTACAGACCCGCACTGTCAGTGCAGGTGGCGGCGTCTGGCCATCCTTAATCACATCGAAGTGATGATAGAAAGTGGCGACCTCGTACACCTCTGTCGTTGCCAGCTGCATCATCGAGGCCAGCGCGACCAAATTGGCGGCGGACAAATGCCCGCAGTGATCTTGGATCACATGTAGGTATTCGATCAATCGATGCCGCACCAAAGGTGCATCACCCAGCAGGGCGCGCACCTGCGCCAGTGCCTGTGAATCGACCGGGCGCCCTTTGGACTTGCCGAGCCGTTTTTTACCACCAGTCAAATTAGTTTGTTTGCGCAATGTTTACCGACCCGGGATTAAATTGAGATTGAAGCGCATCGACATAAAGGCTCTTACGAGGTGCGAATATAACAAAGTATTGGCTGCGACAAAAGTGCGGGCATACTGCCATCCCCTCTAACCAATTCAATATAATGGGTGATGCAATACCGAGGAGTATCTCTATGTACCACTGTATCCACGTCTGCCAAACCTGTCGCTACAGCAAGACGGACAAGCACGATGCACAGGGCCGACGCGGCGGTCAGCTGCTGTACGAGGCCCTGCTCAGCCTGCGCGAGCAGGCACCCAACTCAGTCCCAGAGATTCGACCGAGCCACTGCATGATGGCCTGCGACAACCACTGCAACCTGTTCTTTTCAGCACCGGGTAAGCACGGCTATATAGTCGGGCGCTTCGCCCCAGATCAACAGAGCGCCCAGACGGTGCTAGAGGCGTTTGACGTCTACACCCAGTCGGCAACCGGTAAGTTCTCCTACAGCGACTGGCCTCGGGGTATTAAAGGGCACTTTATCGCTCGTATTCCGGCGGTGGATACCACGACTAGTGCAGAGGATTCAGCGTGACATCACCCCAAGGGGCGGTTCACCGGCGCACATGCCAAGCACTTTGAGTGAGCTTTAGATTTAACTAGTCAGGATAGGTAAAAGGTAACAGGATGCTGGAGCGTGTCTCCAGCCAGAAAAAGAAGTTGGGGCGACAGTGTTTAGTCGCCCCAAGTCACTCACATTGATTTAGCAAAGGGTGATAGTGACAGTCTTTTTGGCTAGGTGATGATCGACTCGATCACCACCGCTGCCATCAAAAAAGCAGTGCACCCGGATCGTCGATCAATACAGATAGACCGCACCCGCGCCCGCAGCTGAGTTATCGCCCTGATCGCCATCGACACCCGTGGTCTTACCCGCCTCGCCGGTAGCGCCAACTGCTAAGACATTGCCATCGGCACTCAGGCTCACAGCTGCACCAAAAGCATCGTCAGCATCGGTGTTACTGGCCTTGATGTAGGCGATTTGATTCCAGTCGGCATCACGTTTTTTGAACACATAGGCCGCGCCCGCGCCCGCAGTACTGGCGGCGTCGCTGTCCTGAGCGCCGTTAATCGCTGTCGCATCGCTACCCTCAAAAGCGGCGCTCACTGCCAAGATGCTGCCATCGGCATTCAAGCTCACAGCTGTACCAAATGCATCACCGACATCCGCATTGCTCGCCTTGATATAGGCGCTCTGGTCCCAGCTATCCTCATTCCTTGTAAACAAATAGGCGGCACCTGAGTTGCTAATCGAGTTATCGCCCTCGACGTCAGAGGCGACACCATCCTCACCGCCGGCGCCCACTGCTAGCACATTGCCATCGGCGCTCAGGCTGATAGCCGAGCCAAATAGGTCATCGGCTGTGCTGTTGTCGGGCTTGATGTTGGCGCTCTGGTCCCAGCTGCCAAAGTGCTGCTCAAAAACATAGACCGCACCGCCATCTTCACTGCTCGCACCCACTGCCAGAACGTCACCATCGCGACTCAAGCTGACTGTGCTACCAAATGAATCGGCTGCATCGGCCTCGTCGGCCTGAATGTAACTCGCTTGAGCCCAATTGCTAGCACCTTGTTCAAACACGTAGACCGCGCCTGCACCGGCACTCTCGAGATTAGCGCCCACTGCCAAGATGGTGCCATCGGCATTCAGGCTAACCGCTTGGCCAAATTGGCTATCGGCAGCGGCATTGTCAGCCTTGATGTAGGCACGCTGAACCCAGCTATCATCTTGTTTTTCGAACAGATACACCGCGCCGGCACTGCTGTCCTCTTGAAAAGCCCCTACCGCCAAAATGCTACCATCGGCGTTTAAACTCACTGCATTACCAAACCGATCGCCCGCGCCGGCATTGCTGGCTGTAATGTAGGCCGTTTCTGCCCAGATTCCGTCGCTCTTTTCAAACACATAGACCGCACCTGCGCTGGCGAGTGCAACATCGCCATCGACTTCGCTGTCCGTGACATCCGCTTGCCTAGCACCGACTACTAACACGTTGCCATCTGCACTCAGGCTCGTAGCGCCGCCAAATGAATCACCAGCCGCGGTATTGCTCGCCTTAAAATAACCGATCGCCCCGGGCACCTTATGGCTGATATCCACCAGATTAGAATCAGAACACAGATCGGCCTCGGTGCACGCACTCAAAATATAGCGCGCATCGGCACGCAAGTGCAGCGGCACCTCCAAATCATAGCTAGTGCTCTCTAAGGGGATGATGGCAACTTCGCTAAAACCACTGATGCGATCTGGGTTCTCCGTTAGCCGGTAGTAGCTAACCCCAGTGGTGTCTGTATGCACCCATGTGAATTCAAATGTCTTCACCTGGCCGGGGGTATTGGGACCTGCGCTTACAGTCCCCATTCCCAGTGCCAAAGACACAACCGACAGGGCCACACAGGATTTAAAGCAAGATTTAAGATTGAACAACAACATAAGCTTGAGCCTCAGATAGGTACAGATAGCCAAGAGTAAAATCCAATTATACATCTTAAGTAGCCACATTACAGATAACCAACATTACGTTTGCTCAATGTTCAATATGGTGGATAGGCGCCATATTTAGAGGCTCTCTTGAAAGCCTGCGGTTAGGTAATATCAGTGCGGATAGGCCGTGCTGGTGCTTGTTTGGTTGTCGCTCTGAACGTTGAGGGTGTCGATGGCGCTCCGCCCACTGTAATGCGTTCCCGCATCATCGCCCGCACCTGCCTGAACCATTGATCTGCTCAACCAGTTATCGACTAGGCCGCTGTTTAAGCTGAGACATGCCGTTTACCTGACTTCCGCAAACATCGCCCCCTGTACGAGCTGATAACCAACCCATACACAATCTAGCTGACTAGCCTCTTTACAATTAGTATTAACCAAACCGTCCATCTATCCTTTTACTGATTAACATTGGCAAGTAGACATAGAGAAACATTGCAAATGCCACGATCCAGCAAACCATTGCAATACTGACCCATAGCACGTAATGCTCTGGCAATAGTATTGGAGCAAAAACTCTAAACAACGTCCCTGCCAGCAAAATTAAAAAAGCGATTGACATGATGGCAGGAGGGTGCTGGATACCTCTGCCTGTGTGCCCTAATGCAACTCTTGCCATCATGCCAATGGTCATCATGCCAATGCCGCCGTAGGCAAGTGCATGAATAGCGAGAAATTTTGACAATCCAAAAGTATAAGACAAATAGTAGAGAATAAATCCTAAACTAATGCTCCATGATGCAAGGTACACACTCCATAACAATGGCTTTTTCCATAAACCGCTTGTATACCAGCCGATTAACCTGAGTGCATTGAGTACGCCAAGCACCAAAGCACTGTAACCGGCAACCAAATGATAGCCTTGCAACAACTCCGCAATGAAAAAGACCAAAAACGCAATCAAGCTGGCAATATCCAACAGCTTTGAGTTATATAACTTCACGGAATTTTCAACGCCTTTTTCAATAAAAAATGGGATAACCCGCCTACTCATGGTTAGAATGATGGCAATAATTACATAAAACCCACCATATATACCCAGATACACACCCGTATCTAACAAACCTAAGGCGCCCAAATAAAACAAGGCGTTAAAAATACCCAGCGCAAAAACTTTTGATAAAATAGCCAGCTGTCTCCATTGTCTTGCTTTAACAATTGGAACAGCAACCGCCAAGCTCAGCAATACAATAAAAAACACATCACTGATTCCTGCCAACGCATTGGCGCCAAACAAAATACATATGCGCGCTGTTAGCCATAGAAAAACAAGCAACAGCAAAGGCAGTCCATATACA
>CAZROX010000003.1:0-2090 GCA_964601845.1 uncultured Halothiobacillaceae bacterium | reverse complement strand
TCCAGATCTTTCAACGAAGCTGACAAAGCGCTGGTTAACACCAAAACCCCTGCTGATATGATCAAAAATTGCGGCGGCGTGTTGTGCCAAAAAAATTGCATCAGACCTAAAATTGCCACCCCCAGCAATGTTTGTAAAACACAGCCTACCCTGCCTGAGAAACATTTTTTGAACACCACGATCCATACAGGCAACACCAACAATAAAAGACTAGCGATTATTGTCGTTTGGACAATTAAATTTCTAATATAAAGTGAGCTGTAGGCATGGGTAAATACTAAAATTGCAATAACCCCTATAGAGAAGCTATACACGATTAAATAGGGCATGCTTTTTGACGTGATGCCTTTTTTAGTGAGCAGCAAAAGGCCAACAAATATGCCTGCAATCATGTATGCGGCTATATTCGAAATGAAATAATAGCTATTTAAATAATTCATCATTAAAGCGCCTGCAGTCAAGGCGCTAATCAATACATTTAAAAAAAGCACTGTTAACGCAGTGAATGTATATTTGCGTGTTGATGAATTTATGTTTTATATTCCTTCAATGGGAGGTAAAGCGATCCTAGCACTATTGTATCGACTCAACCAAACGACAAACTAGGCTGCTTTTTTGCAGAACTCGACGCGCCCGAACTTAACTCACCTACAGCCTAGCTGCTGCACACACTCAGTTGCGCAGCAGCAGTGCTGCTTCAGTAGATGCCATGTCGTCATCGCTCAAGCGATACCAATGCTATAGGGTTTCAATTGCAAGCGCTGTCAACTCGGCTGCTTGACTTTTCTCAGATAGGGTTTAACGGTCTCCCAACCATCGGGATAAATTTTTGCGGCCTCCTCATTGCTGATCGCCGGCACAATGATGACATCCTCGCCCTGCTGCCAATTCACTGGCGTTGCGACCTTGTGCTTGGCTGTTAGTTGCATCGAGTCGAGCACCCGAAGAATTTCATCGAAATTACGGCCAGTGGTCATGGGGTAGATTAGCATTAGCTTAATATTTTTATCTGGCCCCACCACAAACACGGCGCGCACGGTGGCGTTGGTCATGGCCGTGCGACCCTCGGCGGTACCTGCCTCATCGGCTGGTAGCATGTTGTAAAGCTTGGCAACCTGTAGGTCTGTGTCTGCAATGATGGGATAGTCGACAGGCGCACCCCCCACATCCACGACATCTTGCAACCATTTCTCATGATCGCTCAGCGGGTCGATGCTCAGCCCAATAATTTTTGTATTGCGTTTTGTAAACTCTGACTGAATTTTTGCCATGTAACCCAGCTCTGTGGTGCAGACGGGTGTAAAGTTTTTTGGATGTGAGAATAGTACGGCCCAGCCATCGCCAATCCACTCATGAAAATCAATTTTCCCCTGAGTGGTTTCTGCCTGAAAATTGGGAGCGCGATCATTAATACGGAGTGACATCATCGTTACCTTGCAATTGAGTTAAAGTAAAAAAATCCTACACGGACAACTATATCAGGTTGCCGTTTTGTTGCGTGTTGCAAAAAAATCATCTATCTGCCCTGCCCAGCTAGCCTCCCAGCCACTGGCTCAGCCACTCGATAGCCACTGGGGCTACAATCACTGCCCAGCACAAGCTGGCAATCAACACAGATATAGCAACAGTCACACTACTCAGGTCCTTAGCATATCCTGACAGTGGGTGATATTCGGTAGAAATGCGATCGACCACGGCCTCGATAGCCGAGTTCAAAAACTCGACCAGCACAACCAACAACATAGCGCAGACCAAAATCAAACGCTCCAAACGCCCGATCGGCAGCAGCATCGACACCACCACCAAGAGCGCAACGATAATGAGCACGAGTCGAATCGACGCATCTTGCTCAATCGCTTTTTTAACGCCCGCGTACTGGTAGCTAAGGGCATAGGTCAGGCGGCCGATGCCAGATCGCCTAGATGGTTTCTTGTTATGCAGCATCGCTTAGTGTTCACACTATAAAGATTAAAATTAACGTCAACCGCTGGCTGGGTGAGGCCACCAGTCGCCAGCTACGCACGCTATCTGGCCGGATTTACCCGCACCTGTGCAATCGGCGAACACGACCAGGCCAGCGCTGTATTTTG
>CAZROX010000002.1:29447-41048 GCA_964601845.1 uncultured Halothiobacillaceae bacterium | reverse complement strand
GTTGTACTAGATAAAAAGGAGTGGCAGGTGTTGCCTGGAAAACAGCTTAATTGGCAAATATCAGATCCAAACTCAGGGCTAAATGCAATACTGCCCAAAATGCAAACAGATATCATCATTGACAACCGTACATCTGGTGGGCGACTGGTAATAGACACAAAATTCACTTCACTGACAAAAGACGCTCCGTATAGGAAAGAAAAAATCCGCAGTGGTTATCTCTACCAAATGTATGCCTACCTTCGCAGCCAAGAAAAAATTTTAGAACCCAAATCGCTAGACAGCATTGGCATGTTACTTCACCCAACAATAGATAAAGAAGTCACTGAGCAGGCAACCATTCAAGGCCACCCAATTTGGTTTTGTACTGTTCATTTAGGTGAATCAGTGGTATCAATTAGAGAGCGCCTGCTGCTTCTGTTACAAAAAAGCTTTCAGGAGGAGCATAATGATCAGATTTGATCCACTTATGCTGCCGCTATTAAAAGCATTAGCTAACCTTGGAGGCTCAGCCAGCGTCGCCGAAATATACACAAAAGTTGTCGAGCGGCTGCTCAACTCGAATGACAACCCATTCACCATTACAGGGCAGCAATACCACCAACCCGCAGCAACCTACACTATTGATAACATTTGATTTGCAGCAGAGATTGCCTTATGGTTGAGGCAAGGCAATCACCCTCCACTTTCTGGCTATTTTTTTGTTCATAGAGACGCAAACGGTATGAAAAAATCATCAATCAATATATTGCTGGTAGAGGATGATCGAGACTTGGCAGCGTCTGTTGCAGACTACCTGCTGTTAGAAAATATCATTTGTGATCATGCCTATCATGGGAAGGCCGGGCTAAGCTTGGCATCGGAAAATTTTTACGATGTCATCATTCTCGATATTATGCTGCCCCAATTAGATGGATTACACGTGTGTGAAGCCCTGCGAAGAAATGGCTCTGACACGCCCATTTTAATGTTAACTGCCATGGATACACTCGATGAAAAGCTGACAGGTTTTGCAGCCGGCGCAGATGACTATCTCGTTAAACCTTTTCCAATGCCCGAGTTGGTTGCGCGTGTTAAGGCCTTGAGCAATCGGCGCAGCGGCCAAGCCAAAACACTGCAGACCGACAACCTAGTGCTGGACTTAGAAAAACATCAGGCAACCCGAGGCGGACAAACTTTACACTTAAGCCCAACAACTTGGAAATTATTAGTCTGCCTAATGAAGGCGAGTCCCAAAATGATGCATCGAGCAGAATTAAGCCAGGCTGTTTGGGGCGATAGCCCACCTAACTCCGACAGCTTAAAAGTGCATTTACATCATTTGCGCCAACAGGTTGACAAACCAGGCTATAAAAAATTACTGCACACTATCCCTCACCAAGGCATAGTCATTAAGGATGATTATGCGTAGAGCGCCTACTATTCGCAAGGGGCTGCGTTTATATGCTTTGGGCATTGGCTTGTTAACACTATGGCTAATCGTTGAATGGGTAGAATATTATTATGATGAAGGCCATGAAAATATACTCCATACAACGATGCATTTACAGGCACTGAATTTTGAAAAACAATATGCCAGTGGCACAACACATACTGTTCACCCAACCGATATCAATCATTTTTATGTTGGCGGATGGGAGCAAGCCTCTTTATTACAAAAACAGTCAATTCCTTTTGAAGAGCTAACCGATGGTGATTTCTTTCACACAGTCGTTGTTATACAAAACGGAACGCAATCTGCTTGGGACGACCTACCAACGACTATTTTAGATATTATTACACCTGATATTTTATTAAAAACAATCCAGAAGATATTTTCTCAACCAACATTAGAACCCAACCCAAGTGAGCCAGAAAAAACATTTCATTTGCTCTCAGCATATGCCCATAAGTTATCTAACAATCAACTGCTCTACACCGTGTTCGACTATGAGTTGTCTGAGATAGAAATGAATGAATTTATCGACAAAACTTACACGGACGATTTGCAAATCTTTTATACCGCCTTGGCCTATATCACGCTTGTCCTATTCCTTATTTGGCTGTATAGCCAAAAGATTATCCGCTCAACAGAGCGTTTAACCCTGTGGGCTTCGCAACTATCCTTAACAAATCATACCGACTCTAAGCCAAACTTCCATTATCAAGAATTAAATGACATCAGTGAACATTTGTACGATTCGGTATTACAAAATGCAGATGCGCTAAAAAGAGAGACAGACTTCTTAAAATACTCTAGCCATGAGTTGCGAACGCCTATCGCTGTTATTCAAGCAAACTTAGAGTACTTGGAGCGCACAGAAATCCCCGATGCTATCCATCTCCCCATCGCTCGCATTCAACGCGCCAATAATAATATGAAGTTAATTTCTGAAACACTGCTGTGGTTAAACAAGGCAGCGAAGGAGGCACCTCAGGCGGTGATGACTAATTTTTCGACGCTGACCGATGAGTGTATGCAGGAGCTGGCGTATCTGTTAAAAGACAAACCGATTCAAGTGGAGTCCCAACTACAGGGGGGCATGCTCTACCTGCCTGAGACACCCTTAAAAATTGTGATCGCCAATTTAATCCGCAATGCCTATCAACATGCCCATTCAGGGCGTATCAACATCGCTTGCGATAACCTGGGTTTTTGCATTGAAAATCACAATGACAATACGGTAACAAACAACACGGACTCCAGCTTTGGCATAGGCTTGGTGTTGACCAAAAAAATCTGCAACTGCTTAGGGTGGCACTTGAATATAAAGATGGGCGACACAACCACCGTCGCATCGTTAAATTGGGGGGACACTTTAACCCCACCTTAACGAGGCATTAACTGTCCCTTAACCTGCCGCATGATAATCTCCTCTCCGTAGCTATCACTCACAACTATCAAGCTTTGGAGCACATCGTGAAAAACAAATATAAAACATCTAGTCGGCATGTCATCATATTGGGCGCAGCCTTGCTGGCGTCCACGTTCATGCTCTCAGAAAGTCGTGCAGAATATGACGACGAGCGTGCAGAATATGATGACGAGGTTGAACTGTTGGAGCCAGGGTTGCACGGCACTTTGACTTTGGGCTTCGCAAACAGCAGGAGAACCCCCGCGTTAAATGAGGGCTCACACGCCGATGTGGTCACAGGCTCCCATGATGGCACAAGCCAGACCATCACCTCTCTAGATACAAAAGCCCCAACAATAAATGAAACCTTTCCAGTACTCGACGCTGGCGAGCTTCAGTACGTACTGGAGAATGGCAGAACAGCGTTTTCTATTTCATTTAACAAGTTGGGTGTCAGCCATGTTTTTAACAGCGGCATGTCTTTAGCGTTGGATATCGGCATACAGGCAGGCTCCAGCGACAAAGTATTTGCAGATCCGTTCTTAACCAATGTTGCGCGCCAGGAGATTGAAACAAACGAGCAAAACTTTAGCATCAGTGCAGAGAGGCTCTTTGGCTTGCCCATCCTCGCAAGCTATGATTATCTTGATGTAAAAGTCCCTACTGATACAGCGGGCTTGTCTTTAGTGGGTGCCGGCGGCACCTATGGCATTACCGCTGCGGACATGTCGCTATTAAGGCGCTCAGGAAAAACACATACATTTAATTTTGCTACAGTGGTCCCCCTAAGTGATGCATGGGCGCTGGGGCCGAGCATTGGCTATCACACAACGGATGCCGATGGCAAAGCGAACAGTGCTAAAGGATTCGATGTCGCATTGGGTGCCGACTATATCTTCGACCGTTATCAGCTCATATTCGGCGCTGCCTATTCGCAATCAAAATTTGAAGCAAGCCATCCTGTTTTTAAGAAAACGAGAGATGACAAAACACTTTCCTACCAAATTGCCTTAGGCATTGCGGAGCCATTCGACTATAGGGATACAGAGATTGTTGTCAGACTCGCTCGTTCAGAAACAGACTCCAATATCACATTTTATGACTCAACGACGACCACCGCGGGTGTCGTCTGGGCGTATTTCTTTTAATCGTCCACTCGTCTTATTGCTTGGGAAAATCGGATAATCTAATGAATACCTTGACGAAAATAATCGGCAGCTTAAGCACCCTAAGCCTAATCTCATGTGGTGGTGGTAGTGGTGCCAATATCAGCCTTCCTAAGAGTGTGGATGTGTTTGGCGTCACCATACTGGCTGCTGCCGATGTCCCCGACAATAAGCTCACCCATGCAGCCCATGTCATGGCACAGTACCTAGACAACGATGCAGATGGCGTGCCCGATAACTCAGCACTGGTGTCGACCATGGTGAGCAATAAGGCAACGCTTGTCATGGTAAACAATGCAAGCGATGTGGACCGTATAAATTTTGGCAGTCTCGGCACCAGTTTTTCACAAGATCTATACGCATCGGAAACACATCCCAATGGTGCCAGCCAACAATTATTTGATGCATCCTTAGAGGAAGTATTGCATTTGATCAGTACGGCAGGTTATGCAAGGCTTTACCCGACTGTGTTTGGCCAAAATAATAGCCAGCAATCTGCGGCGATGGATACTGCCAGAGGCGGAAAATTTACGACAATTCCCAGTCGTTATCCAGAAGGTGCCTGGTATCGCTATTCCGACAGCACCTGTAATTATAGCTGCCAGGGAGATGAGTACTTTTACTGGTCACTCACCACCTTATTGGGCGCGCAAGATTACCCTTGGCGCAAAACGGCGATTGCAAATGAGTGGACACTGAGCACAGCGGCAGAGTTTAGAGAGACAGATCAGGCGATGTATCGGCTGCTCACTAACACCACGTATAAACTGCCGACCACGCTGCCCAATGGACGCTATACAGGCAAAACATTGGTCATCAACAACTCTACTTCTTCCGCTAGCCTAGATACTAGCCTGCCAGCCGAGGTCGCTGCCCCCAACGGCAAGCCGACACAGCGGTTAACAGATACAGATAGTAGTGAAGAAAAAACATTCAAAGTGGCGAAGCATGTTTTAGAGCACCTTGCAACCGAGGCACCGGGCAGCAGGCTTGCCGCTGATAAATCGGCAAGTAGCAACAGCATGGCCAATGAAGAAACCATCGCACCAACCTTATTTATTTAAACAATCAGGAGGCAATCTTATGAAGGCAATAATGAAAATAATCGCAGGCTTAAGCACATTAAGCCTGATGTCATGCGCGACCTTTTATGGCAGTGATGTCAATTTCACTAAGCGTGCAGATGTGTTTGGCGTCACCGTGCTAGCTGCTTCCGATGTCCCCGATGATAAGCTCCAACATGCAGTCAATGTCATGGCACAGTACCTAGACAACGATGAGGATGGCGTGCCCGATAACCCAGCACTGGTATCGACCATGGTGGGCAATAAGGCAACGCTTGTCATGGTAAAGAATGAGCGCGATATCGACCGTGTCAATATTGACGATCTCGATATCAACATTAATTTTGCACAGGTGCTATACGCATCGGAAACACATCCCGATGGTGCCAGCCAACAAGTATTTGATGCGACCTTAGAGGAAGTATTGCATCTAATCAGTACGTCGGGTTATGCACAACTTTACCCGACTGTATTTGGCACAGATGAAAATAGCCAACAATCTGCGGCGATGGATATTGCCAGAGGCGGCAAGTTTAAGGAAATTCCCAAGCATTATCCAGAGGATGCCTGGTATCGCTATTACGACCACACATGTGATTACCACTGTCAGGGAGATGAGTATTTCTACTGGTCACTCACCACCTTATTGGGCGCGCAAGATTACCCTTGGCGCAAACAGCAGATTGCAGATGAGTGGTCACTGAGCACAGCGGCAGCGTTTAAAAAGACAGATCGGGCGATGTATCGGCTGCTCACTAACCCCAGGTATAAACTGCCAACCAAGCTGCCCAATGGACGCTATAAAGGCAGATCATTGGACATCAAGCACTCGACTTTTCCCGCTGACCTAGACACGAGCGTGTCGGCCAATGGGATCATCCCGCTGCCAGATGAAGTGCCCAGTGCCTATCGGGAGATATTTTCTCAATATACCGAGGTGGTTGCCCCCAACGGCAAGCCGATTCGCGTGCTAGCCGATAAAGGCTGGAGCGAGGAAAAAATAATCAAGGCGCGCAATGTTTTAGAGCACTTTTTAACCGATGCACCGGGCAGCAGGTTCGGCTCTGACAAATCGGAAATTGCCAACAGCATGGCCAATGAAGAGGCGGTATTGATTCTGTTTACCGACTGGACGGCGGCCAATAACGCCTTTGAAAAACTGGTGAGTCAGGGCATGACTAACATACAAAACTTACATGCCAATGAAATAACCGTTGAGGGTACGCAGGATTATTTAAACCACCGCACCAGGGATGCATCCTATGAGGAAATTTTACATTTTGTACATGTATTTGGCATACAGCCGACCATACCTGAGTACCACCTCGAAATCACCAAAGCCGAGGAAGCCGCCACCGCGAGAGGATTTCAAGGCTGGCCTAAAAGCATGCCCGAAAATTGGCCACATGAATATTTTGCTGCCATCTATGATGTCTATATGGACTTGTGGAAAACCAATCCTGCCATTTATGAAGGGGAATCAACTGAGGGGCGCTTCCCCCCGGGTACCACTCACTTCGGCAGCTACCCCCTCGCAACCGATCGCGAAAGCTTCGAGGCCAATGATCCCAAAGGCTACAAGGTCTTGCAAATGTTTTTCCAACCTTATTTGACCTATACGCCGGTCCTGCCAGAAGATTTTAGCGGCACTTTTAGCTTGCAAGAGCAACCCGGAAAAGTCTACACCCAAAAAGCGAAGCACTTGGTCAATGTCAAATTATCCGGCTCGCTCGACGCAAATCTGCTGGGTAACGCCTACGACAACACCTTTAGCGGCAATGCCGGCGATAACCGAGTCGATGGGGCCGCAGGTCATGATGTGATGGTCTATCCAAAACCTGCCCGCTTTTACAAAATCACCAAAAAAGGTGCCCGCACCCTAATCGTGCGTGGCGATGGGAAAGATACATTGGTGAATATAGAAACCCTGCGCTTTGCTGGGCAGGATGTTTCGGTGAAAAAGCTGCTGGGGTAGGACGAGTGGGGTGCTGTCGATTGATAATTTTTGGCATCAAAACAACTTGATGCCAAAGCGAGCGGCTCCGCATCATCGGCGCTTGTAAATACCAATTGACACCCCTAACCCCTCAGCTTATGCCATCAATTGATTGGCCCAGATAACAGCGGTACCGATATTTGGGCCGACTCTGCTAGGTGCGAAACTGCGTTCAAGGCCACTGTGTCGTCGTTACTGTCGCTCGGGTGAATAGGCCGTCAATTACCCAACTTCACCCGCCCTCGCCTCCAAAACATCACCTTACCCAACACCACCAGATTACCCAGCACCACCAACGCAACACCGGCAAGCTTGACCCCATTCCAGGTGTAGTCCTCAAAGATCGAGGACAGCATCAGGGCGATGACTGGCAGCGCAATGGTGCAATAAGCGGCCCGTGAAGAGCCGATGCGGCCCAGCAGTGTTAAGTAGGCCCAAAAGCCGACAATAGAGGCGATGATGGCCAGCGCGCCTAGGCTGATGATGTAATCGGCCTGCCAAGAGAACACAAAACGCTCGGTTGTTAGCAGCGCGGCGATTAGTAAAAATATTGCACCGTAGCCCATGCCCCAGGCATTGGCATTCATCACATCGACCCGCATGGATTGCAGCTTGCGCGAGGCCATGTTGCCTAGAGAGGCAAAATAGGTCCCCACTACGGATAGCAAAATCCCCCTGCCAACTAGCGTGCCATCGGCCAGCGCGCCGAGCTCATTGCCAAATAGTGCCAAGATGCCCAACAGACCGATGCCCGCCCCAACGAGAATACTCACTTTTAGGCGATCTTTGAAAAGCAGAATGCCGTTGACCATATTCATCACGATAAGGCAGGAGAAGGCCACCGCCACCAACCCGGTGGTGAGCCCGTATTGCGTCGCCAGATAGAACAGCACATAGTTGCTGGAGAATAGAAAGCCGCCCATCACCAGAAAGTAGCGATGGGCCGCAAAGCTTTGGCGCTTGAGGTGGCCTGTGAGCTTTAGCACCACCAGCAGCAATACCGCCGCGATGATAAACCGATAGAGCACCGACTGAATCGCCGGCACCTCGCCCACCTGGAATTTGATCACAAACCAGCTCGACCCCCAAATGGCAATCGTCATGCTGTAGAGCATCAGGTTATACATGGGCGCTGGGTTTAATTAAACGGCACGTTATAGATGCGATGGGTATGTTGTTAGCATCCACTTAGGCAGCCATAAAAAAATTGTGGATTTGGGCGTACTCGTAAAATAAATAGACTGCGTAGAGCGCGAGCAAACCACTCGAAAACATGCCGAGAAAATTTTTGGACTTTAACAAGTGGTTGGATGCCTTGGCGATGCCCGCATAGATAATGGAGCCGAGCAGTACACAGGGCAACATCACCACCCCAGCAAATATTAGCGAGTCTAAAAATATCGAGCCGGTATAGGTGGCGCTTATCGCCCCCGCCGGTACCGATAGATACACTTTTGGATTGGTGAGCGAGATCATGCTCATTTCTAAATAGCGAAATTTTATTGGCTTGCTCGATAGGGTGAGTTTAAAGCTGGTAATAGCCAAGTACGCGATATAGATGCCGGAGAGCAGATACAACCAGTCAAAATACTCGCTAAAGGTTGCGCCAAAGTACAGCACAATCCAGCAAAGAATCAAAGTCTGCAAAAAAAACGCCGTGAACAAATAGCTCAGATACACCCTGTAGGCCGTTTTGAGCGAATTTTGAGCGGTGTAGCTCATCCAAGCCAGCCAAAATGGCCCAGGGGAGAGCGCAAACGAAAGCCAAAAAATAGTGGTCGCAATAAATGCTTCGAGCACGGCGTTGCCTGTGAGCGGCGTGGATGGTGTGGCTCATTCTATGCCATTTTTATCGGCTAGCTTGCAGTGCTGCACACGATGCCTAATCGGTGCGATGGTGCGGGCAACGTGACAGTTGCCTGATTTGCACGGAGGTGTCATTCGACATTGACGGCCGTTATCTTTTACGCTAAAAACTTTGTATAGTTGAGCTGCAATCGGGCTGCAATAATTAAGGATACGCCATGCAAGACAAACAAAAAATTGCGCTACCCTTTTCGGCGGCGGAGTATCGAACAAGGCTCGATAAAACCCTGCGCGCCATGGCGTTGGCCAATATAGATGTGCTGTTTGTCGAGGACCCCTCGAACATGTCCTGGCTGACCGGCTACGATGGCTGGTCTTTTTACGTGCATCAGGGTGTGTTGGTGTTTCAAGATCGCGCACCGATTTGGTGGGGCAGAAACATGGATGCGGTCGGGGCCAAAAAAACGGTCTATCTGCCGGATGCCGATGTGCTGGGCTATCACGATGACTATATTCAATCGAGCAGCCTGCACCCGATGCAGGATTTGGCCAAAATTCTACAAAAGCTGGGCTACGACAAGGCCCGCATTGGCTTGGAGTACGAAAACTATTATTTTTCCGCCAAAGCCTATCTAACACTAAAAGAGAACTTGCCAGAGGCGCACCTGTGCGATGCGACCGCACTGGTCAATTGGCAGAGACTGATCAAGTCAGATGCAGAGTTGGCATTTATGCGCCAAGCGGCCAAGATTACCAATCAGGTCGTTACCCGTGCCATCGAGCGGATTGAGCCGGGCTTGCACAAGCACGCGCTGGTCGCGCAAATTTATGCCGATGCCATAGCCGGTGTCGGCGATGCTTGGGGCGACTATCCGGCCATCGTGCCGCTCTTGCCCAGCGGCGCCTTGGCCGCTGCGGCGCACCTAACATGGGACGATACGATCTTTAAGCGCGACGAGGGCACTTTTTTAGAGCTGTCCGGCTGCTACAGACGCTATCACGCGCCGACCTGCCGCACGGTGTTTTTGGGTCAGCCGCCGCAGGACATGCTCAACGCGGAGCAGGCCCTGATCGAGGGATTGGAGGCCGGTATCGAGCAGGCGCGCCCGGGTGCGCGCGCATCGGATGTCGCCAACGCGCTCTATCGCACACTGGAGAAATACGGCATTACCAAGGATGGGCGCTGCGGCTATCCCATCGGGCTCTCCTACCCACCCGATTGGGGCGAGCGCACAGTCTCT
Source organism: uncultured Halothiobacillaceae bacterium (assembly GCA_964601845.1). Taxonomy (GTDB): domain Bacteria; phylum Pseudomonadota; class Gammaproteobacteria; order CAZROX01; family CAZROX01; genus CAZROX01. The sequence goes on along the minus strand of CAZROX010000002.1, from coordinate 30,941 downwards.
TTCCGCCCCACCGACCACACTCTCTTAGAGCCGGGCATGGTGTTTCACTTTATGCCTGGTCTGTGGATGGAGTCCTGGGGGCTGGAGATCACAGAGTGCATTCATATTCGCGAAACTGGCCCTGCCGAGTGTCTGACCGAGATTCCACGGGCAATGGTCGTGAAGCCTTAAAGGTGTAATCCGACACGGATCGCTTCGCCTAGCAGCAGCATCGCACAAGAACGCGCCTAAACTTGCGCGATGAGCGCGCTAGGCGCGGGCTTAGATTAACTATATGACACACATGATTGCAAACGCGCTTTGGTATACTAAAGGCCTGTCTATTTCTTGAACCAATCGCCAAGTGCTTTGGCGATTTTGTCTGTTGAATCACCATGCTATTATCATTTCGAGAAAAACTTCGATCATCCCCCTGGATCGGTTACGCTTTTGTCGGGGTGATCGCCATCCCTTTTGTTTTTGTCGGCGTGGGCAACTTTAGCACCAGCTACAACGACGAATATGTCATTAAAGTGGGCGACAAAGAGGTCGATGTCGCCGCCTACGAGCGTTTTTATCGCTCGGAGCGCGAGCAGTTACGCGAGCTATTTGGCGGCGAGATTCCCGATGCCTACCTGAAAACCAACCTCCTAACCCAGCGCACCAATGCGGCTGTCGTCTCGAATATGTTGCTCTTATCCTACGCCGAGGACAACGGGCACGTGGTGGACAATACCACCTTGGTGCGGGCGCTGAGCAGCAATCCCGCATTCGCCGATGAAGATGGCAATTTCAGCAAAGAGCGCTATCTGGCACAACTGCACTCGCAGCGGATCAGCGCAAAATCCTACGAGAAGGATGTAACAGAAAATCTGCTCGTGCGCCAAGTGCAAAATGGCATCTTGGGCTCTGGTTTTTTGACCCAGCCCGAGACCCGACGTCTGTCACTGCTACTAGAGCAAGAGCGGGTATTTTCTAGCGCCCTGATCGATTCGAGTAACATCGATGCGGTGCCCGAGCCAGATGAGCAACAGATCGCCGAGTACTATCAAGAGAACGCCGAGCGCTTTATAGAGCCGCAGCGCGTTGTGCTCGATTACATCGAGCTCAGTGCCAATGCACTTGGCGAGCAGATCGAAACCAATCTGGACACACTCAAAGACTACTACGAGCGCAACACGAGCCGCTACACCACCGGCAAGCAACAGCGTAGCGCATCACACATCCTGCGCACCTTTAATCCCGATGATAGCCAGGCACGCGCAGAGCAACAAGCGCTGATCGAGCAAATCCGCACGCGCGCGCAAAATGGAGAAAGCTTTGCCGAGCTGGCGCAGTTGTACTCGCAAGACACCAGCAACGCCGATCAGGGCGGGGATCTCGGTCTATTCGACAAGGGCATGATGGTGCCCGAGTTTGAGCAGGTCGTGTTCTCTATGCAGAAAATCGGCGAGCTAGCCGTGGCAGAGACGCAGTACGGCTTTCACTTGATTAAGCTCGACTCCATTGAGGGTG
>CAZROX010000002.1:0-29347 GCA_964601845.1 uncultured Halothiobacillaceae bacterium | reverse complement strand
GGTGCGCGAGGATTACATCGCCGATCAGGCAGAGGCGCGCTACTTTGATTTGCTCGATCGTTTGAGCGACCTGTCCTACCAGTACAGCGACTCCCTCTTGCCGATTTCCACCCAACTGGACCTGCCGGTACAAACCAGTGCTTGGTTGGTGCAAGGGCAGACAGATAGCCCACTGCTCACCTACGCACCCGTGCGCGACGTGGCTTTTTCAGACGCGCTGGTTCGCGAGCAGGTCAATTCGGATCTGCTAGATATCGGCGAGCAACATGTCATATTGGTGCGCGTACGCGACTATCAACCACAGCGCGATAAAACGCTGGACGAGTCGCGGGCCGCTATCCGTGCAGAGCTGATCGAGCAGGAGCAAGAGCAGCGCGTCAGTCAGTTGGTGGCTAACACATTACAACAGTTGCGCGATGGCGCCACGCTCGAACAAGTCTCGCAACAAATGCAGCTTGAGTTGTCCGCCGAGAATGCAACTGTGAGCCGAGACGACTCGACGCAGCCACGGCGGGTCGTAGCAAGTGTTTTCAGCATGCCCAAGCCCTTAATTAAGCCGACCTATGACTCGGTGCGCCTGGCGCCAAGTCGCTACAGCATCCTGCAACTAACCGAGGTCAAACAGCCGCAGCTCGACGAGGTGAGCGTAGATAACACGACACTCTGGCGTCAGCAGACACAGACCGAGTACTACGCTTGGATCGAATCGGTGCAGGCAGAAACAGAAATCGACGTCAATGAAACCTTGGTCGAAAATATCAATCTCACCCCTGTTAACTAACACCCGCTATGGCACACCCTCACCACACCCCTATCACACTGGACCGAGGACACACACCGACAAGAGATCGGACTTGCGCGCCAACCGATGGCACTGCTCGACTCGCTCGCCAGCTACTCGTTGCACTCTGCGCGCTGGCAAGTGCCCTCTTTGTTCTGCCCACCGCCTCGGCTCAGGAGCAGGCGGGGCTGCTGTATAGCTACCAACGGGCGCTGAAGTACGATGCCATCTACTTGCAGGCCCTGTATCAGTATCAGGCGACCGTCGAGGCCTACCCAACTGCGCGGGCCGCGCTCTTGCCACAGGTCAGACTGACCGCCGGTGCGGGCCGGAGCGAGCCACAGGGCACCAATAGGGGGGATGCCTACAATACCCAATCCTCAAATCTGACCATTTCTCAGACGATATACAATCGCATGCAATCGAAAAGTCTGTCCCGCGCGGCCCTCGTGCGCGATCAGGCACAGATCGACTTGGCATTGGCGGAGCAGTCGCTGATTTTGCGCACCGCTCAGTTGTATTTTGCCGCCCTCGATGCGCACTACGAATCCCAATTTGCACAAACCGAGGCGCTACTGATTCATCAGCAGCTAACCGGCGAGCTAAATCGCTACACCCAGGGCTTGACGACTCTGGCCAACATGCAGGTGACAGAGGTCGCGTACGATACGGCGCTGGCGCGTCAACTGCTGGCCGATCGCGCGCTGGCCGATGCACGCGATCGACTGACACAGCTGACCGGCGATGATCAGATGCCACTGTTGCTGTTGAGCGAGTACCCCGCCACCCCGCCGCAACCCACCTCGCCTGAATACTATCTAGGCTTGGCAGATCAGCACAATCTCATGATCCGTCGCACTAAAATTTCACATGCGGTGGCGAACAGCACCATCGCCGTGCAGCGCGCACAGCATCTGCCCAGCCTAACCTTATCGGGCAGCTACGCCGATCAGTTCAGCGGAGCGGGCGCGGTCGACACCAACAACTACCTGACCAACGTTCAATTACAGCTGAACCTGCCGATCTACACCGGCGGTGCGACCTCAGCATTGGTGCGCCAGGCAATCGCCAATACGGGCGTGGCCCAGGCGCAACTGACGCAACAGCGACGCGAGACGGCGCGTAGTGTGCGCGCAGCCTATCGGGGAATCCTGACCAACATCGCGCGGATCGATGTCCTGCAACAGGCGGTGGACTCTGCCGATCGCAGTGTGCAATCGACTCAAGTTGGGTTTAACAATGGCAGCAACACCATCACAGAGCTGTTGAACGCGTTGCGTGCAACCTACACCCAACAGCTGAGCTATCACAAGGAGCGCCACAGCTACGCACTCGGCACGCTACAACTCAACCGTGAAATCGGCACACTCAAGGCCGAGGATCTGGAAGGGATCGACCTGCTACTCGAGCGCCCGTAAGCGTGGCAGCGCACGCCTCCCTGTGTGCCGCGGATCAATCGCAACTCATTCTGATCGACCTGCAAGTGCGCCTGATGGCGGCGATGCCCCCTGCCACAGCGCAGCGGGTGCGCGGCACCATCGGGCAACTACTCGCAGCAGCCCAGCTGCTAGAGATTCCCATATGGGTCTCCGAGCAATACCCGCAAGGTCTGGGTGCAACCGAGCCCGAGCTGCTCGCCCAGCTAGCCAAGCCCCAACGCTTTGAGAAGACCAGCTTTTCGCTCGGCGCTTGCACCGAGATGTGCGATGCCCTGGCACAGGGTGCGCGCCGACAGCTCATACTATGTGGGGTGGAGTCGCATGTCTGTGTCCTGCAAAGTGCACTGGATCTACAGGCCGCAGGCTACGCTGTCTATGTCGCCGCCGATGCAACCTGCGCCCGCAACCCACAGCATCATACCGATGCCATGATGCGCCTGCGCGCCGAGGGCGTGATGATCAGCTGCGTCGAATCTATCCTGTTCGAGTGGCTCAGGGATGCAGCCCACCCGCACTTTCGGGCCATCTCACAATTGCTGCGTTGATTGTTGGCGGCAGGCGGGGCACCCTGAGTTGAATCTCACACAGGTGCCCCGCTGCTAGCTATTCCTCTACCCATCTCCGAGCAATACCCACAGAGTCTGGGTGCAATCGAGCCTGAGTTGCTCGCCAAGCTCCAACACTTTGAGAGGACCGGCCTTCGCTCGGCGCTTGTGTCGAAATGTACGATGCCTGGCACAGGGGCGCGCCGACAGCTCATGCTATGCGGGGTGGGTCGCATGTCTGTGCCCTGTTTCGAGTGAATCGACTTGCCCTTACTCTATTGACAAAAAAATTATTACCTATTACCCTGCAATTAGGATGCATAAGTGTTATCTGGTTATATGCACGATTTTTAGTAATGGAGTGTTTGATTCTTGTAAAGATTCTTACATTTTTTAACGGGTCAGGATTATGAAAAAAATAGCACTGTTAGGATTTTTAGTCAGTAGTTTTTTTATTTCAGGCGCAATGGCTGCCGAACAGGTCAATATCGGGCAACCCAGTTGGGTGGGTGCAAAGGCCATCGCTCATCTTATTCAAGCTGTGGTTGAGGAAAAAATTGGCGGTACTGCAAATTTAGTACCTGGAAATAATGCCAGTATTTTCCAAGCGATGAATGCCGGCAAAGGCGCGATTGATGTACATCCTGATGTCTGGTTACCCAATCAGCAAAGCTTTACCAAAAAATATGTCGATGGCACCAGGCGAGTTGAACTGAGTTCAAAGTCTTACGTAGGCAAGCAGAGTTTTTGTGTGTCGCGTGACTTTTCTGAAAAATATGGTGTTACATCCATTTATGATTTATCTCGTCCAGACATTGCTAGGTTAATGGATAACGATGGCAATGGAAAAGGTGAAATTTGGGTTGGAGCGCCTGGTTGGGCATCGGCTAATGTGAATACCGTTAAAGTGCGTGATTATGGGTTACTCCCATTTATGGATGCTGTAAAAGCGGAGCAAAGCGTTATGCAGGCAACCGTTGGCGATACGATTGCTAAGGGTAAAGGCTATGCTTTTTATTGCTATTCTCCTCATGCCATTTGGTACCTATACGACATTGTTCGCTTGTCAGAGCCTAAGTACGACCCTGCTAAATATATAATGATTCAGCCTTCCGACGACCCAAATTGGTATAAAAAGTCGAAAGTGATGACCGAAGATGCTTTAAAGAGCGTTCAAGTCGCCTATTCTAAGTCTTTGGCAAGGCGCTCTCCCATCATTTATGACTTCTTGCAAAATATGCAATTAACATCGGAAGATGTCAGTTATTTTGCTTATCAAATCGCCGGTAAAAAACGCGATGCAAAAGAAGTGGTCAGTGAGTGGATCACAGAGAATGAACAGCGTGTTGATAGCTGGTTAGGTTTATAACACCTTATGTTCGTTTCATGATTCATTTAATCAGGTTAAAAGCTTCTAGTTGTTGCTAGAAGCTTTTAAATTTTATAGCGCATGAAGCCTAAAGAAAGTCAATTTGGCATTGAAGTTTCTGAGGTCTGGAAGCTCTTTGGCGCCAATTACAAGGCAGCTTTTAAGGCAATTACCGAGCAGGGCATTTCAAAACAACAAGTCTTAGAACAATACAATTGTGTCGTAGGTGTTGCCGATGTGAGTTTTACGGTAGAACCGGGGCAAATTTATTGCATTATGGGGCTTTCAGGCAGTGGAAAATCGACATTAGTTCGACACATCAATCGCTTGTTGGAACCAACCCACGGCGAGATACGAATAAATGGCATTGATGTCATGTCATTTAATGAAAAAGAGTTACAAAAGTTTCGTAATGAGCATATTGCCATGGTGTTTCAAAACTTTGGTCTTATGCCGCATCGTTCGGTCTTAGATAATATCTCGCTCCCTTTAGAAATCAGAGGCGTCAATAAAAATAAACGCTTAGAAATTTCAGAATACAATCTACAATTAGTTGAACTCGATGGCTGGGGCAATAAATTCGCCAATGAATTGTCCGGCGGGATGCAGCAACGCGTTGGTTTGGCGAGAGCCTTAGCATCAGACCCCGATATACTATTAATGGACGAACCATTTAGTGCCTTAGATCCGTTAATTCGCAATCAGTTACAGAGCCAGTTTATGGCATTGTCGGAGAAAATGAATAAAACCACCCTCTTCATTACCCACGATTTGGATGAGGCTGTACGTATTGGGGATCGCATCGCAATTATGCGAGATGGCAGATTAATTCAAGAGGATACCCCAGAAAATATTGTATTAAACCCTGCGGATGATTATGTATCAGACTTTGTAGCAGGGATTTCCCGCTTAAAGGTCGTACGGGCTCATTCTGTCATGACAGCGCTCAAAGATTTTGAACAGCAGCACGGTACGATTAGTCATGATTACCCAAGATTCGCAGAGAATACGTCTCTTAGTGTTTTAATACAGTCGGCTATAGATAGCGAAGACCCGATGGTCGTAGTCGATGAACAACAAATACCAATAGGGGTCATTCAATATAAAGATTTACTCAAAACCGTTATTCAAGGAGCTGAATAAAAATTAACCCTTATTCAAGGAGCTGAATACAACCTATGAAACATCAATCGTCGAGCAAAAATTCACCGCAACAAAATCAGCAAGAACGGTTAGCCCTCATGGATCAATTCACCATGACGCATACCGAATATTATCGTAAAGAATTTACTCGCATAGGGAATAGCACATCATTTGTTTGGAGCTTTAATTGGGCCGCCTTTTTATTGGGGCCTATCTGGTTTGGTATGCGGGGTTTATGGAAATGGGGCTTGCCTTTTGTTATTGTCGAGACATTTGCAATAGTACAAATTGTTAAAAATCTATTGGGCGATTTTGCACAAACACACATACAGCGCATAGAAGGCATACAGGGCACCATCGACTTACGAGAGCGACAACTACAAGCTGCTATTGAAAAAGGGAGTGAGAAAGTCCCTGTTATTCAAAATTGGATAACCTCTTTGCAAAATGAGATTGATAGCATTTATCAAGAAATTCAGTTACAAGAAAGCCTCTCTATTTGGTTTGCTTTATTAGGATTCGTTATTTTATTGTTGGTTAAGTTTACACAAGGCATGGTGGCTAACAGGGCATTAGAAGACCGGTTTTGTCAATGGTTATCAGATCGCACCATAAAATCAGGTGTCACTTTGGGCAGCACTATCACCAGTGCATTCTTTGTGCTCTTTGTATTTAGCGTTGGGATATTACATTATGGGTTTGGCGCATCTGTTATCGACTTTAGCCAATTTCCAACAGACCCCGACTATCGCATTGGGGCAATTAATTTAATTGTAGCGTTTTTTGACTGGCTTACCGCCTCTTCATCGGTGATTTTTTATAGTATTTCAATCGTTATTCGCACCTTTTTAGATTACTTAGAAATACTATTTGTCGATACACCCTGGCCGATTGTTGCCGGTTTTATCATTCTTTTAACGGGCCTGACCGCTGGCATTAAGGGCGCTACTTTTGCCGCGCTATCGCTGCTATTTATGGGTGTGTTTGAGTTTTGGGCAAAGGCCATGACCACACTGGCATTATTAGGGACAGCCGCCTGTATTAGCATTAGTCTGGGTGTTCCCTTGGGAATATTTTGTGCCAGACGAGAGCGTTTTTATAATGTCATCAGGCCCATTATGGACTTTATGCAGACGATGCCATCCTTTGTCTTTATGATCCCTGTCATTGCTTTGTTTAGTGTCGGCAAACCCGCTGCCATTATTATTACAATGATATTTGGAGGCACGCCAGTCGTACGCTTAACAGTGCTGGGTATGCGTGGCGTGCCCGAATCCATTCGAGAAGCTGCCATTGCCTTTGGTGCAAACAAATGGTATTTGCTGACTCGTGTCGACTTACCCTTAGCCGCACCCTCTATATTTGCCGGCATTAATCAAACGATTATGTTAAGTCTAGCCATGGTGGTGGTCGCCTCGTTAATTGGTGCAAAAGGTTTGGGGGAAGATGTATTAGAAGCCCTGCAATATGCGAATGTTGGCCAAGGTATATTGGCAGGGTTTGCTATATTATTCTGCGCTATGATTCTAAATAGAATTATTCAAGGCGAAAAACATTGAGTCATTATTTTTTAAATAACTAGCGCATCAAGATTCAACTTTTTTGATATACAAAAGAAGCTAGGACATTGTTTTAATAAATTCGATGATACTGCAATACCGCATTCATAACCCTCATCATTTAAAGCATCCACCATTGGTAATGGTGCACGGCTTTCTTTGTGCGGGTTCTTTTTTCTCACACAATATAGAAAACTTGCAACAGCATTATCCAATTATCACGATTGATTTGGCAGGCTTTGGTGAGAGCTATCAATATACTGGTCGCGATACGATAAAAAGCATGGCGCTCGATGTATTAGAAACAATAGCGCACTGCAAACTACAACAATACTATTTATTAGGACATTCCTTAGGAGGGATGGTGGCATTGCAATGTGGCGTTTTAGTCAGTCGGGCCACTAATCAACCGCCCTGCCATTTACTGAGATTAATCGCTTATGCGACCAATTGCAATGGCAATTTAAGCGAGCGCTTTGAAACGTTTGAGCAAAGTAAACAACGTTTACAAAATGATTATGAAGCGACAAAATCGAACATTGTTGCCACCTGGTTTAGACAAGGGAAAGCAGACCCTAATTTTGAGGGTGTTCTGCAATGCAGCCGCCATGTCAGCTTGCAAAGCGCTATCAATGCCATCCACGCCATGCAACACTTTGATATAACCGACTCTGTACCAGATATAACAGCGCAGATTCTTATCATAGGCGCTCAATTTGACCGCACCTATACGCAAAAAAGCATCCATTATTTAAGAGAGGCGCTGCCCAATGCAGATTACCAAGAAATCGCCAAGGCCTCACACAATGCTCACTTTGAAGACCCCAAACGCTTTGAAGAAATTCTCCTGGAATTTTTAGCCGATTAAAATATAAACCCCACGCAGAAGTGTAGGGACTGATTAAGCACTATAAAGAAATTTACAGTATTAGCAGCTTAATTGTGCAATGGGTTGAGGGATGGAAAACAAAGACCGTGGAATATGGAAACAATTTTAACGAGATTGAAAAATCTGAATTTTTAAACGGTATGTAAAACAGCATCATGCCGATGCCATGATGCGCCTGCGCGCCGAGGGCGTGATTATCAGCTGAGTCGAATCTATCTTGTTCGAGTGTCAGGGATGCAGCCCACCCGCACTTTCGGGCCATCTCACAATTGTTGCGTTGATTGTTGGCGCGGGCCTGATACCCAGTTGAATTTTAGCCAGATGCCGCGCTGGGTTTTACAGCGAATCGACTCGTGTTGCTATCTACAGATTATTATCTGTGAAACGCACGACTGCAACCTGACGCCATAGACAGCATTGAGCGCGCTGGGTAATCCCTAGCGCCCCCCGAGCAACTTCATGCTAATGGCCAAAGCTGCCACCTTGAAAGCCTCGCCGTATAAAAATGGCGCGACACCAATCGCATAGACCCGATCGTAACCGACAAACTGTCCAAGCCAGAGCGCACCGCACAAAAAGATACACAGCACCCCAAGCGCAAATGCGCTGGCATACCCGAGCAGGCTGCGCCCCCACCAGTTGCGCTGGGTCAGCAGGCCGACCAGCGCACTGGCCAGCACAAAGCCCACCAGATAGCCGCCTGTGGGGCCGAGCATATAGGCAATACCAATACCCCGCTCCGGTGTATTGGCAAATACCGGCAGGCCAAACGCACCCTGTAGGAGATACAGGGTGACCGTTAGGGCGCCGAGGCGCCATCCCAAACTGCAGCCGAGAAACAGCACGACCAGTGTCTGCGCACTCATGGGCACCGGGTAGAACGGAATTTGAATTTTTGCACTGACCCACAGCAGCCAAGAGCCACCGATGACCAACACCGCTTTATGCAGCCAATCGGCGTAGTCGATGGAGCGATGAGCTGGGTTATTTAATATGTTTGCACGCATGGGCGCTATCCCCTAGGTAGATGATGTTTGAGTGGTCTTAGCTGCATCGGCTGCGGCCCTAACCATCTGCTGTAATTCCCCGCTATCGGCCAGCGCGCTGACGATGTCGCACCCGCCCACCAACTCGCCGTTGATGTAGAGCTGCGGAAAAGTCGGCCAGTCGGCGTAGCTTGGCAGTGCCTGCTTGAGATCGCTATCGGCGATGATGTTGCACCAGGCAAATTGTTTGCCGCAGGCTTTCAGGGCCTCAAGGGTGCGACTGCTAAAACCGCACATCGGCATCTGCGGGGTGCCTTTTATAAACAGCGCCACCGGATTCTGTTTGACAAACTCATCGATGCGTTGAATAGGTTCCATGCTGTACTCTCGTGCCTAGTGTATGTGGGTTCAATATCCGTTCAAAATTATACATCAGGTGCACCCACTGACGGCACCTGTCAGATGGGCACAGCTAGGATGGCGGCCGTGGAAAAAAGACATTCTCGCCATCTATGCGATAGGAATCGATCAGATGCTGTGCCCGCTCGGTCAGCAACCACAGCTCGAGTGCCCGCGCACCCGCATGGTTGATATCCGGTTGGCGCGCCGGATTGATGCGCACGATCGCGTACGGATTGTATAGATGGTCATCTTCGGCATACAGCCTAGCCAGATCGAGCTTATGCTTTAAATTGAGCCAAGTACCCTGATCGCTTAGGGTGTAGGCGCTCAACTCGCTGGCCATTTGCAAGGTGCTGCCCATGCCCCGACCTGTCACCAAATACCATCTGCCCTGCGGCTGGATGTGTGCCTCGTGCCACAGATTGAGCTCGCGCGTATGGGTGCCCGAATTATCGCCGCGCGAGATAAAGCGCTGCTGAGCAGCGTCGATACTCGCCATAGCCGCAGCGGCTGATCTCGCCTCCCGCACCCCTGCCGAATCCTGCGCCGGCCCCACTATGAGAAAATAGTTGAACATAAAAACCGTGCGCGCAATCCCGTCTCCTGCGGCGACAAACTCTACCTCAGCGTCTCGCACAGCCCACATTTAACACCTGCACATCGTACGGATAGGCGCGCTCAAAATTCGGCAGCAACTGCTCCAACAAGCCCGAGTTCACCACGCTGGTGGTCGTGGCAAGGCGCAGTGGCTGCCGCTGTGCCAAGGCGTTGGAGGCACTCGCACACAACAACACCACGATTAACAAACGGGCGCTCTGCCAAGCCCCCTGCCATTTCAATCGCATACTCAACTCACAGGGCCGTCGGATTAAAGTAGTGATGCCCATGATCGATGGCATGGATGCGCTCAAGCAACAGATCGCAATCCTCCGGGCGATCGGCGAAGTTCAGGTGCTCCGTGTTGACGATGAGCAGTGGCGAGTCGGCGTGCTCGTGAAAAAAGTAGGTGTAGGCCTCTGCCACGCGCTGTAGATAATCCAGATCAATGCGCTGCTCGTACTCCAATCCTCTTCTGTGAATCCGCTGAATCAGTGTCTCGGTTGAGGCTTGCAGATAGATCACCAAATCGGGCACAGGGGTTGTGCGGCAGAGGTGCTGGTGAATTTGATGATAGAGCGCCAGCTCGTCGTGCGATAAGGTCAGCTCGGCAAACAAGGCATCTTTTTGTAGCATAAAGTCGCTGATATGCAGCGGGTTGAACAAAGAGCCCTGATTGAGCTGATTGAGCTTTTCGATCCGTTGCAACAAAAATTGCAACTGGGTGGGCAGAGCATGATGCGCGGGGCTCTCGTAAAAATGCTGGATAAACGGGTTGCTCTGGGCGTCCTCCAAAATCAACTGCGCCTCTAGCCTAGGGGCCAGCGCCCGCGCCAGGGTGCTCTTGCCCACGCCGATCGGCCCCTCGATCACCAGATAACCGTTTTTTTGTATCACGTGTCTATGCCTCTTCCAACCGTTCGATACGCTGTGATGTCCCATCGAGTGCACGGTACAGCGACTCCACTGAGCCGAGCCCGGGAATCATCAACTCCGATGCCAACTCGTACAGCGGGTAGATCACAAATGCACGCTCGCCCATTCTCGGGTGCGGCACCACCAAGCGATCCGACACTATTTGTACCGCACCGTACAGGAGCAGATCAAGATCGAGGGTGCGCGATCCCCAGCGCACCTCGCGCACCCTGCCGTGGCTATTTTCTATCTGCAACAACCGATCTAGCAAGTCTAAGGCGCTCAGAGTGGTGCTGATCTGGGCGACCGTGTTGATGTAATCCGGCTGCACCTGCGTGCCAATCGCTGCACTGCGATAGAGCGCCGCGCGCCCCAGCAGGGTGATGTCGTCTGCCGCTGCAAGCTCACAGATGGCGGATTCGAGCGTCTCACGCACGCGCCCCAGATTGCCGCCCATACCGATATAGCACAGGACCGCCATCTAAAAGCGGGCACCACCTCGGCCACGGCCACGGCCGCGGCCACTTTTTTGGGTGCGCCTGGCAGACTGTATATGTTCCGCCGGTACACGTGTTTGGGCGCTCTCCCAAAAAGCGGCAGCAGAATTGAGCTGCTCTCCGGCCTGCTCGCGCAACTCGATAAAATCGTAACCTGCGCGAAAGCTGGCATGGGTCATCAGTTGCGACACGCCCTTTTCGCTGCGGGTATCGAGCAGGCGTGGCTGTAGGCACCAAATATCCCGCACCCGCATACCAAAGCGAGCGGGCAAGGCACCGCTAGTGGCGTGCGCACTGAGCACGGACTCGGCGCCGAGTCGATAGGCCTCGCGCAGTTTTTTGCCCGCTTTTAGCTGGGCTTGTATCAGATGATCGACCGCAGGCCACAGAAACACCGCATACAAAAATGCAGGGGTGACCGGCTTGCCCACCGCGATGCGTGCATCGGTGTTTTTCAGCGCCAGATCGAGCATCTTTTCAAAATGTGGCCGGGTGTCTAAGGCATCTGCCACTGTGGGCAGCAGATGCTGCAACAGACTCATCTCGCGCAGCATCGACATACTGCGCACGGCGTGGCCGGTTTGAAGTAGCTTGAGCGTTTCATCGAACAGGCGCATGGGTGGAATCGCCCCCAGCAGATTGGCCAGCTGCTCGATCGGCGCGCGGCTGGCATCTGCTAGGGTGAAGTCGAGTTTGGCGCACAGGCGAGCTGCGCGCAGCATGCGCACCGGATCCTCCCGATAGCGCGTGCTCGGGTCGCCGATGACCTGCAAGGTGCGTGTCTCCAAGTCTTCTAGCCCGCCGGTGTAATCGAGGATGACGTGCTTGCTGGGGTCGTAGTAGAGCGCGTTGATCGTGAAGTCGCGCCGGATCGCATCCTGTGTGATATTGCCGTACACATTATCGCGCACGATATGTCCATCGGCGTTGGTGCTACGCGCATCGTGCGCGGCGCGAAAAGTGGCCACCTCGGTTAGGTCGCGCCCAATATAAACATAGGCCAATCGAAAGCGCCGCCCGATCAGGCGACAGCGTTTAAACAGCCGCAGTATCTGCTCTGGGTGCGCATCGGTGGCGACATCAAAATCTTTGGGTGTTTTGTCGAGCAGCAGATCGCGCACGCAACCGCCCACCAGATAAGCTTGGTGCTGGCTCTCTTGCAGATGCTCGACCACTTGCAGCGCGTTTTTGGCAATCCCCCGCAACTCGATGGCCCGCTGTTGCGGCACTGCTTTGGTTTGCCTCAGATTATTTTTTACCACAATTATGTGCGATCTCAGTGATGCGAATGTGCCGTGTGCTGGGCGGCGGCTCTTTGCAGCCTACCCTTGCCTGTGCGATGAAGATGAATGCGACACAGGGTACTTGGGGCGAGCACTCTGCCCACCACTTTTCCCAAGATTCTCCATGGGATTATAGATGATTCACTCTCTGTCCGATGCGCTCTGCACGATCCGCTACACCGAGCGCACGGCCAGGCTGTGGTTTTTGTAAAATGCTGTCGTACAGTTGTCATTTTAAAAATCTTCACTGTGCCGTCGCAACCTGTGCGCCGGTGCGCTCTGGGGTGTACCTTGCCAAGACCCGATCAACAACTCGTCACGACGCGCGAAAAATTGCGCAAGCGCCTGCGCCGTTTGGTATCCAAAGCCCTGGTCGATTTTTCGATGCTGGAGGCGGGCGATCGGGTGATGGTGTGCCTGTCGGGCGGCAAGGACTCCTACACGCTGTTGGACATGCTGCTACAGCTGCAACGAATCCAACCGCTTGAGTTTGAGCTATGCGCGGTCAACCTCGATCAAAAACAGCCCGACTTCCCAACCGATGTGCTGCCAAACTATCTGCGTGGGCGCGATATCCCCTTCCATATTTTGGAGCAGGATACCTACTCGGTCGTCAAGCGGGTGATTCCAGAGGGGCGCACCATGTGCAGCCTGTGCTCGCGCCTAAGACGCGGCGCACTCTACGGTTACGCCGCGCGCGAGGGCTTCAACAAGATCGCGCTGGGCCATCATCGCGACGATCTATTAGAGACATTTTTTCTAAATATTTTTCACGGCGGCAAATTGCAAACCATGTCGCCCAAGCTGCGCAGCGACGATGGCAAGCATCAGGTCATCCGCCCGCTGGCCTACTGCTGCGAATCCGACATAGCCGCCTATGCCAAGTGGCAGGATTTCCCCATCATTCCATGCAACCTGTGCGGCAATCAAACCCATCTACAGCGGGTGGCGATCAAGCGCATGTTGCGCGAGTGGGAGCGCCAGTCACCCGGTCGCATCCACAGTATTTTTGCCGCGCTACAAAATGTCGGCCCCTCGCATCTGCTCGATCGCAACCTGTACAACTTTGAGAGTTTTGCCCGCTCGGGTAGTGCACCAGAACCGAGCGCACCGGTAGAGCTGGATCGCGAGCTGAACCCTTTTGCGGAGCCATCGGAGCCACAGCTCGATGGGGTGCACACGCTGTATCGTTTTTAGGGTATAGCCGACCCATGCGGTCTGAGCCGATGCAGAGCCTCTAATCAAACGTACCGAATATCCAGCGGCAACCCCAACAATTCCCGGCGCAACAAATCCAGCGCGATATAAGCTGCGCGACTTTGCACCCGCTGCCGATCACCCGAGAGCACCACCTTTACACTGTGCATCGCATCCCGACTACCAAAAGCAAACCACACCAAACCGAGCGGCTTATCCGCGCTCGCCCCCGTGGGGCCGGCAATGCCGGATATGGCTATGGCATAGTCCGAGCCGGTGCGCTCCAGCGCTCGGTGCGCCATCTCTAGCACCACCGGTTCCGATACCGCCCCGACACGCGCTAGGGTATCTGGCGAGACGCCCAATAGCTGCTGCTTCATCTCGTTGGAGTACACCACATAGCCGGCCTTAAAGCAGGCCGAGACACCCGCCACCTCTGTGATCAGCGCCGCCACGCGCCCGCCGGTACAAGACTCTGCCACCGATAGCGTTTTATCTTGCGCACACAGCTGACTGACCAACACCTCGGGCAGGGTGCGCTCGCCCTCATCGACGACATAGCCACCCAACAGCTCGCGCACTTGTTGGTAGGACTGCACAAGCTGCGCACTGTGCGCCTCGCTCTGAATCATCAGCTTCACATCCACATAGGGGTAGTGGGCGCGAAAGCCGAGGGTGACCTGATCGCGCAGCACCCGATCGCCTATGGCATCCTGCAAGACCGACTCGCCATAGCCAAATGTGCGCAGCACCCGGCGCACGCTGGGCGAGATGCTATAGCGCGTTTGCAACAGCTGCTTGATGTCATCGAACATGCCGTGCAACTCTGTGGGCACACCCGGCGTACAGATAATGCTGCAACCCGCTACCAGCACGCTAAAGCCCACCGCCGTGCCCAGCGGATTGGCGATCACTTCTGCCCCTGCGGGCAGATAAGTCTGTTTGAGATTCGCCGCCGAGCACGGGTAGCCGCGCTGCTTGAGAAAGTCTTGCAGGTGCGCCAAGGCCTCGGGGTGCTGGCACAGCGGCAGATCAAATGCCTCGCTAATCGCCTCGGCGGTCAGGTCGTCCTCGGTGGGGCCGAGTCCGCCGTTGACGATCAATGCTTGGCTATCGTGGGCCAGGGCGCGCAACGCACCGACCAGCGCGGGCATCTCATCCCCTAGCGTCACCTTCTGGCAAGGGACTATGCCAAGATCGCTCAGCGCCTTGGCGATATCGGCCGAGTTGCGATCGACTGTATCACCGGCCATTAACTCGGAGCCGGTGAGCAGAAGCGATAGGCGCATCGGATGGGCTTGGTTAGTGGTCGCTGTTAAAGACGGTTTCGAAGCCGCCAAAAATCATGCGCTTGCCATCGATTTGATAGGTTGCGAATAATTCCTTGGTGCGCTCATTGCCCCTGACAGCAGCCATGCCTGCATCGCGCGCAGCCTTAGAGGGCCAGACAATCCAAGAGAGCACAACCGTCTCCCCCTCAGCGCACTGAACCGCTTTTAAATAAGAGGTGCGCTCGCCATCTGGCACCTGCTCGCCCCAGTTTTCGACCATGCGCAGGGCGCCTTGCTCCTTAAACAACGGCCAGAGTTTTGACGCCCGCTCTAAATAGACATCGCGCTTATCATTGGGGATCGCATTTGCAAAACTGTCGATATATTCCATTACAGACTCCATAAAACATGATTGATTCGATTGGGTGTCGCTATAGTATTGGGGCAGTGCACAAGGATTACAACCGGCGATCGACCCTTGAGCGCACCGCTCAAATTTCAGCCGCTAACAGCTGGCCGATGCCGTGCAGAGGCGGCAATCTTACAGGTAACTGCTCAAGGGTGGGCAGCTACACACGAGATGCTTGTCGCCATAGACATTGTCGATGCGCGAGACAGGCGGCCAGTATTTGGGGGCGCTGGGGTCGGCATACGGATAGGCACCCTGATGGCGACTATAGGGGCGCTGCCAGTCATCTGCCAGCAAGTCCTGAGCCGTATGGGGTGCATGGCACAGAGGATTGTTATCGGTTGGATAGACCCCGCGCTCAATCTGTGCAATCTCCTCTCGAATCGACAACATCGCATCGCAAAAGCGGTCGATCTCCGCCTTGGACTCGCTCTCGGTCGGCTCGATCATCAGGGTGCCGGGCACCGGAAACGACATGGTCGGCGCGTGAAACCCATAGTCCATCAGTCGCTTGGCAATGTCCTCGACACTGACATTGGCGCTGCTTTTAAATGGCCGCATATCAAAGATGCACTCGTGGGCGACCAACCCCTGAGCACCGCTGTACAAGAGCGCATAACCGGCCTGCAGGCGATGGGCGATATAGTTGGCATTGAGGATGGCGACCTCGCTGGCGCGTCTGAGCCCCTCGGCACCCATCATGCGCAGGTACATCCAGGTCACAGGCAAGATGCCAGCGCTCCCCCAAGGGGCGGCGCAAACGGCACCCTGCTTGCGCTCAAGCTGCGCATGGCCGGGCAGATAGGGGCGCAAATGCTCACGCACGCCGATGGGGCCCACACCTGGGCCACCGCCGCCGTGGGGGATGCTAAAGGTCTTGTGCAAATTCAGGTGCGACACATCGCCGCCAAAGCTGCCCGGGGCGGCCAAGCCGACCAGCGCGTTGAGATTGGCACCGTCGATGTACACCTGTCCACCGACCGCATGCACCTGCTGGCACATGTCGATGATGCCCGCCTCAAACACCCCGTGCGTCGAGGGGTAGGTAATCATGATGGCGGCTATCGCACTGCCGTGTTGCTCAATTTTCTGTGCCAGATCTTCGAGGTCGATATTGCCCTCGGCATCGCAAGCCACCACCACCACCCGCAAGCCGGCCATCTGCGCACTAGCCGGATTGGTGCCATGGGCCGAGGCCGGCACCAGACAGATATCGCGCCCATGATCGCCGCGCGCCAGATGGTAGTGGCGCACCGCCAACAATCCGGCATACTCGCCCTGACTGCCCGCATTGGGCTGCAGTGACATGGCGTCATAGCCGGTGCAGGCACACAGGGCCTGCTCCATCTGCTCGACCATCGTCGCATAACCGCGCCTTTGATCGGCGGGGGCAAATGGGTGTATCTGTGCAAACAATGGCCAGCTGACCGGTGCCAACTCGGCGGCCGCATTGAGCTTCATGGTGCAGGAGCCCAGCGGAATCATGGCCCGATCGAGCGCGATGTCTTTGTCTGCCAGGGCGCGCAGATAGCGCATCATGTCGGTCTCCGAGCGATAGCGCACAAAGGCCACCTGGGTCAAAAAGGTGTCCTCGCGCAGCAGGCGCTTATCCAAACTGCTCGCTGCCAGCTCGGTGATCTCGGCGGGCGCCGCACACCCCATGGCCTCGGCGGCACAGGCTAAAAGTTTCGAGACATCTTGCATTGTGCAGGTCTGATCCAGCGCGATACACACGCAGCAATCGCCATTGCGCTGTAGGTTGTAGCCCGCTGCCAGGGCCGCTGCCATCAGGCGATCGGCGCAGGCTTGATCGGGCAGTGTCAGGGCCAGGGTATCGAAGTAGTCGCGCCACCTCAAAGGTATGCCGAGCTCAGACAACCCCCCTGCCAGGGTGCAGGCGAGCCGGTGCACCCCATGTGCAATCGACTGCAAGCCCTCGCGTCCGTGATAGCAGGCGTAGAGGGTGGCCATAATGGCCAACAGCGATTGCGCGGTGCAGATATTCGAGGTCGCCTTCTCGCGCCGGATATGCTGCTCGCGCGTCTGCAGTGTCAGCCGATAGGCGGGGCGAGCGGCGGCGTCGAGCGACTGCCCCACCAAGCGCCCGGGCATGTGGCGCTTATGGCGATCGCGCACCGCAAAGAATGCAGCGTGCGGGCCGCCACCGCCGAGCGGCACCCCAAAGCGCTGCGAGCTACCCACCACGATATCGGCACCAAAACTTGCCGGTGGCTGCAACACACTCAACGCCAACAGGTCCGCTGCCACCACCGCCAAGGCACCCTGGGCGTGCACCGTCTCAAACAGCTCGCCCCACTGCCCCACAGCGCCATCGCTCGCCGGATACTGCACCAGCACCGCAAACACATCCGCGTAGTCACACGCCTGCCAGCTCTGTACCACCTCGACCGATAGGCCCAATGGTTCGGCGTGTGTCAGCAGCACGTCGATCGTCTGTGGATGCACTTGGTGGTCGACCAAGAAGCGCCGACGGGCCGGCTGCAACACCCGATGACACAGCATCATCGCCTCGGCGGCCGCGCTGGCCTCATCTAGCATCGAGGCATTCGCCATATCCATCCCCGTCAGCTCGACGATCAGGGTTTGAAAATAGTACAACAGCTCCAGACGGCCCTGAGATATCTCCGGCTGATAAGGCGTATAGGCGGTATACCAAGCTGGGTTTTCAAAGAAATTGCGGCGGATCACCTCTGGGGTGTAACAGCCATGATAGCCGCGCCCAATCAGGGATTTTTTCAGTTGGTTTTGTTGCGAGATTTGCGCCAACTCACTCAGCGCCTCCTCTTCGGACAAGGGCGGCGCAAGCTCGAGCGAGCGCTGATCGCGGATCGCCTCGGGCACCACCGCATCCATCAGCGCCCCCATCGAGTCATAGCCGAGCGTCTGCAACATCGTTTCGATGTCCGATGGGCTAGGGCCCAGGTGACGTTCTAAAAATGTACGACTGGGCATGGCAAAAAACCGATTAGATAGGGTGGGTGGCGCGGCCTACTGGCCGATCAGCTGGTTGTACTCGGACTCATCCTTCAGGGTTTGATATAGGTCGGTGTTATTGATGCGCAAGCGGTAGAGCCAGCCGGTATCGCAGGGCGATTGGTTGATCATTTCTGGCTGGTCGATCAGTTGCTCGTTCACCTCGATCACCGCGCCATCTAGGGGGGCGTAGATGTCCGATGCCGCCTTGACCGACTCGATAACCGCCAGCGCGCTGCCCGCTTCCACGGCTTGGCCAACCTGCGGCAATTCGACAAACACCACCTCGCCCAGCTCGTTTTGGGCATAGTCGGTCACCCCCACGGTCACGGTCTGTTCATCGTCCAGCCGCACCCACTCGTGAGAGTCTGTATAACGCATATTGCTAGAGTCACTCATACTCGATCACCTCTCTCAAACTATCAGCACAAACTAAAATGTTGCCACACCCTTGCGTACAAATGGCGTGGCCACCACACTGGCGCCAAGCAATTTATCACGAATTTGCACCTGACAATCGCCCTGGGTGCCCCGCGCTAGGCGCACCAATGCAATCGACTGCCCAAGCGTGGGCGAAAAAGTACCGCTGGTGATGTGCCCACACACGCGCCCATCGACCAACACCGGCTGCTCGCGCCGCAGCACGCCGCGCTCGCGCAGCACCAACCCGCTCAGGCTATGGGGCACGCCGGCCTCGCGCTGGGCAATCAACGCTTCCCGACCGACAAAATCGCGCGATGATTCCAGATCGACCGTCCAGCCCACCCCAGACTCAAACGGGCTGTGGAAATCGTCTAGGTCCTGCCCATAGAGCGACATGCCCGCTTCGAGGCGCAGGGTATCGCGCGCGCCCAAGCCAATTGGGCGCACGCCCGAATCGGTTAACTTTTGCCATAAACTCGCACCGGCCGATGCGGGCAGGATCAGCTCGTAGCCATCCTCGCCGGTGTAGCCGGTGCGGGCGACAAACCACGTGCAACCCTCGTCATCTTGCCAGCTGCGAAAACCAAACCGCTCGATCTGCGACAGGTCCGACACCCATGCCGATGGCAACACCCGATGCACCGACTCGATCGCCTGCGGCCCCTGCACCGCTACGATGACATCGTGGCGCAACTCTATCGAGACGGCAAAGTCGTCGCTGTGATCGACCAGCCAAGTCAGGTCCGCTTGGGCTCGGGCCGCATTGACTACCAACAGATAGTGCGTGGGGGAAATCGCGTAGATGATGAGGTCATCCTGCACGCCACCCAAAGCGTTCAAAAGACAGCTGTAGCGCGCCCGCCCCCTGGGCAGGGTCGCCACATCATTGCTCGTCAGGTAGCGCAGCAAGCCTAGGGCACCCTGGCCGGTAATATCGATCAATCCCATGTGCGAGACATCGAACATACCCGCACCCTCGCGCACCGCACGGTGCTCATCTCGCTGCGAGCCATAGTCGATGGGCATGGACCAACCGGCAAAGTCAACCATGCGCCCACCGGCGGCGATATGGTGCGCGTGCAGGGGCGTGTGACGCAGATGCGATAGGTTAACGTACATCGCTTGAGTGGTCGATAGACATAATCTCGCATTGTACCTCATAGTAGGATGGCGTAGAATTCGGCCAGTTTGGACACTTGTACAACCTGTCGGATTCGAGCGACCGGCAATCACTCTCTAACTTGACGGGAAAGGTGCGAGGCTCACGATATTGTCACAGGTGCACGCTCTCAAAGATCGCGTTCGACAAGCTGCCCTGCGCTTGTATCAGCACAACTATAGGCGCAGCCTAGGCGACACCCTGGTGCGCTACTTTATCTGTGCCGGCGGGCTGGTCGTGGTCGCCGTCATCCTGTTTATCTTCTTCTATCTGCTGTCGGTCACCCTGCCGCTGTTCTGGCCTGTCTACACCACCGAGCTGAAACAGTTTCAACTCGCCACCGATCGCACCGATCCGCCCCTGTATCTGGCAACCGATGAGCGTTTCAGCATCGGCATGCGCCTGAGCCAAGCGGGCAAGGTGAACTTTTTTTCCATCGAACAAAGCGCGCCGATTGCCAGCGAGCAGTTGGCGCTACCAGCTGGCACGCAGATCACCAGCTTTGCCGAAATCGACCCGCGCAATGGCTGGTTTGCGCTGGGCTTGAGCGATGGGCGGGTATTGGTCGCCCAGCACCGCTATCGGCTGACATTCGATAGCGATAATCGCAGGCACATCATCCCCAGCGTGCAATACCCACTCGGGCAGAGCCCGATCGTGCTCGACCCAGACCAGCGCCCCCTCGAACAACTCTCGATACGCCAAGATGAGAGCGGCCTGCTATTGGCCGCCCGCACCGATCGGGCGCTCAAGCTGGCCCGCTACGACAAGTCGGAGAACTTTCTCAGCGAGGAGATCGAGCTGAGCGCACCGATCTACAGCACATTGGATGCAAAGCTCGCCGGTGCCGATGTGCACGTCACCGCTGATCTGCGCCACCTCTACGCCCTCACACCAGCTGGCATGCTCTACCCCATCGACACAAAAAACCGGCAGCAGCCGACAATAGGCGAGCCGGTGCAGACCCTGCCACCCGAGCGAAAGGTCGCCCTGAGCGCGCTGCTGCTCGGCGATCTCTCCATCATGATTGCCGATGATCGGGGGGATGTGCACCAGTGGTTCAGGGTGCGCGATGAGATAACCGGCCAGATAAAACTGACCGGTGTCCGGCAGTTTCAGCTACGGGCAGAGGCGGCGCAAGATAACACCCGCCCACTGCAAATGTACATGCAGCAGCGGCGCAAAGAATTTGCCCTGATCGACACCAGCGGCACCCTGGCGATGTTTAACACCACCGCCGAGCGCGAGCTGATCAACCTGCCCACTGGGCTAGCGGTCGCCCACTTTGCGCTCTCGCCGCGTGGCGAGGGGGCGCTGATCGAGGATGCACAAGGGCAGATGCACGCCTATCGGGTGCACGGCGAGTACTCGGATATCTCCTGGAGCGCCCTGTTCTCCAAGGTATGGTACGAGGGCTTTAGCAAACCGATCTACATGTGGCAATCCTCGGCCTCCAACAATGACTTCGAGCCAAAATTCAGCCTGATGCCGCTGGTGCACGGCACCATCAAGGCGGCCTTCTACGCGATGTTGTTTGCGGTGCCGATTGCCATAGGCGGCGCCATCTACACCGCCTACTTTATGGCGCCGAGCATGCGGCGGCTAATCAAGCCGAGCGTCGAGATTATGGAGGCGCTCCCGACCGTGATCCTCGGATTTTTAGCCGGCCTGTGGTTCGCGCCCGTGCTAGAAAAAAATCTGCTCGGGTTCTGCGCCCTGCCCTTTGCGCTGCCGCTGGCCATTGTGGGCTTCTCCTATCTGCACAGCACCCTGGTGCCGGCGCACTGGCGGGTAGACACGCGCTGGTACGCGCTCCTGCTGGCGCCCTATATCGTGCTCATCGTCTGGCTCACCCTGTCGCTAGGCAGCCTGTTGGAGCTGCAGCTGTTCGGCGGCGATATGCCAGAATGGCTCAATAGTATCGGCATCACCTTCGATCAGCGCAACGCGATAGTGGTCGGGTTTGCGATGGGCTTTGCCGTGATTCCCACCATCTTTTCCATCTCGGAAGATGCCATACTCAGCGTGCCAAAAAGCCTGAGCATGGGCTCGCTGGCACTCGGTGCGACCCCCTGGCAGACGCTGTATCGCATCGTGCTGCTCTCGGCCAGCCCGGGTATTCTCTCCGCGGTGCTGATCGGTTTGGGGCGCGCGGTGGGCGAGACGATCATCGTGCTCATGGCGACCGGCAATACCCCCATTATGCATTTCAATATCTTCGAGGGCATGCGCACACTGTCGGCCAATATCGCGGTGGAGTTGCCCGAGTCCGCGCTCGGCAGCTCGCACTATCGGATTTTGTTTTTGGCCGCGCTCATGCTGTTTTTGGCCACGTTCTTTTTCAATACGATTGCCGAAGTTGTCCGACAGCACATGCGCAAAAAGTACGCTAACTTGTGAAACAGCTCATCCCCCCCAATAGCTTCAGGCCCAATCACTGGAAAAGTGGCGATGGCTGGATCTGGCTCAACGCCGGTGCCATCGCCGTCGCCATGCTGATGATTATCGCCCTCATCGGGCTGATTTCTGTGCGCGGTCTGGCCCATTTCTGGCCGGCACAAGTGCAAGAATTCACCTATAGCAATGCGCGCGGTAGCGCAAGCTATATCGGCGAGATTATCGCCACCGAGCAGGTCGTGCGCGGCCAGCTGATCGACCTGCACCCCAACCTGCCCGCCGATCTGCCCTTTATCACCCGCCACCTGGTCAAGATAGGCGGGGCGGATTTTTTCGGCGAGGACTACCTGTGGTTTATACAACCCTACATGCACGACCAGCAGCGACCGCGCGGGCTGCTGACCATCGAGCGCATCGAATGGGGCGATCTCTACGGCTATCTGGTGGCGCTTTTGGAGGGGGGGCAGCTGCTGGAGTTGGAGCAGGCCGCCCTGTGGCCCGAACTCCAGATGCGTATCGAGCGCAGCTTGCAGCTGCAAGCGCGCATCAAGCAAATACAAAAGGGCGAGATCAGCACCATCAACTACCAGATGGAAAAGCTGCGCCTAAGCGAGCGCTCGCTCGCGCTCGAGTCGGCAGAGCCTGAGCGCTACCAACCCATCGCCGATCAGCGCGCCGCCTATGAGGCGCGCTTTGAGCAACTGCGCATGCAAATCGACGCCCTCTACACAGAGCTCAGTCGCGATAGCCTGCGCCTTGCAATAGCCGATGGTCGCATCGTCGATATCCCGCTATCTCAGGTGGTGCGCGCCTATCGGGTCAACCAGATGAGCCTGTGGCAAAAAATGACGCTGTACCTAGACAAGCTGTGGGAGTTTTTGAGCACCGAGCCGCGCGAGGCCAATACCGAGGGCGGCATTTTTCCGGCCATCTTTGGCACGGTGATTATGGTGTTGATCATGTCGGTGCTGGTGACGCCACTTGGGGTGATCGCCGCCGTCTATCTCAACGAGTACACCCAGCAGGGTGCGCTGGTGCGCTTGGTGCGCATCTGCGTCAACAATCTGGCCGGGGTACCCTCCATCGTGTACGGGGTGTTCGGGCTGGGATTTTTCATCTACCTGATCGGCGGCAGCATCGACAGTGCGTTTTACGAGGCGGCTAAGCCTGCCCCCACCTTCGGCACGCCCGGGCTACTCTGGGCCTCCCTAACGCTGGCGCTGCTCACCTTGCCAATCGTCATCGTCTCGACCGAGGAGGGGCTCTCGCGCGTGCCCAAAGCGGTGCGCGAGGCCTCGCTGGCACTCGGTGCGACCCGCTCGGAAACGCTGTTTCGGGTCATCCTGCCGATGGCCAGCCCAGCGATTATGACCGGCGTTATCTTGGCGATTGCCCGCGCGGCGGGCGAGGTGGCACCGCTGATGCTGGTCGGGGTGGTCAAGCTTGCACCCACCTTGCCAGTCGATGGCAACTTCCCCTATCTGCATCTGGAGCGCAAGTTTATGCATCTTGGGTTTCATATATTCGACGTGGGATTTCAAAGCCCCAAAATCGAAGCGGCACGCCCTTTGGTGTACGCGACGGCATTTGTGCTGGTGATGGTGATTATCTTGCTCAACCTGGCCGCCATCACGATTCGCAATCGCCTGCGCGAGCGGTATAAAATGTTGGAACACTAAGCCCCTATGTCAAACCAATTACACACATCAACAGTCGAAGACCCCACAGCCGATAGCATCTGCCTCAAGGTGCACGATCTGAATCTGTTTTATGGCGCCAATCAGGCGCTGCACCAGGTTAACATCGACATCATCCGCAACAAGGTCACGGCCTTTATCGGCCCCAGTGGCTGTGGCAAGTCGAGCTTCTTGCGCTGTTTTAATCGCATGAACGAGGTGGTCGGCAGCAGCCGCACCGAGGGTTCGATTTTGCTCAACGAGCAAAACATCTACGCCCCTGGCGTCGATTTGCCGACCCTGCGCAGGCAGGTGGGCATGGTGTTCCAAAAGCCCAACCCCTTCCCAAAGTCCATTTTTGAGAACGTCGCCTACGGCCTGCGATTACAAGGCATCAACCGGCACAAAAAACTACAAGAGCCCGTCGAGTCGGCGCTGAAAAATGCCGTGCTCTGGGACGAGGTCAAGGATCGGCTGCACGACAATGCGATGGGGCTATCCGGTGGCCAGCAGCAGCGGCTGGTGATCGCGCGCGCCATCGCCATCGAGCCAGAGGTGCTGTTGCTCGACGAGCCAGCCTCGGCACTGGACCCGATCTCCACCCTAAAGCTCGAAGAGCTCATCAACCAGCTCAAGGCCAATTACACCGTGGTTATCGTGACCCACAACATGCAACAGGCAGCGCGCATTTCCGATAAGACCGCTTTTTTGTATCTCGGCCACCTAGTCGAGTACGACGACACCGAAAAGATATTTACCAATCCAGCACAACAGCAGACAGAGGATTACATCACGGGCCGCTACGGATAAATGCTCCTGGCGCCCTTCACCACAACCTAGGGAGGTGACGTGTCAAAACGTATTTCAATGTCCTACAACGAGGACATGCAGCGCGTGCGCGACACCCTGCGCACCATGTTTGATCTGGTCCGGGTTCAGGTGGACGATGGCATCACATCGCTGCTTGAGTTGGATGCCAAGATAGCCGAAAAAGTCAAAGCCAGCGATTACAAACTCAACGCCCTAGAGCTAGACCTAGACGATCAGTGCGCCAATATTATCGCGCTGCGCAACCCGCAAGCGAGCGATATGCGCACCATCTTCACCATCATCAAAATCACCAAGGATCTAGAGCGCATCGGCGATCAGGCCGAAAAACTCGGCAACCTATCGCTGGATGTCGCCCAGCGCAACATCGACCTAGAGGTGGTCCAGAGCATGTCCAACCTATGTCGGCAGGTGTCCGCTTTGCTGCGCGATACCGTGCAGGCATTTTTGGACAAGGACATGGCACTGGCGCTGGCCTGTATGCGACAAGATGAACAGGTGGACAAAGAGTACGGGCGCATTATCCGCCAGCTGATCACCCACATGATCGAGCACCCCGAGCAGATCAAGTCGATCCTGCGCCTACTCTGGTGCGTGCGCTCCCTAGAGCGCATCGCCGATCACAGCTGCAATATCTGCGAGTATCTGGTGTACATGGTGAGCGGGCACGATGTCCGCCATCTGAGTATGCAGGAAAAAATTGATGAGCTAACGCCCCTGATACAAGATAGCTAACGGCAGCTTAAGACCCAAGCGATTGCAATCCAACCCCCTACAAGCGAGCACCCTATGACCGAGCCACAAAACCAAAAACAATTTGATGTACTGGGCATCGGCAACCCAATAGTCGATCTGATTGCACAGGGCGAGGAGGCCCTGTTGCACCAGTTTGGCATCGACAAGGGCATGATGCAGCTCATCGAGCTGGAGCGCATCAGCGCCCTGCAAGAACAGATACAGATCACGCAACAGACC
Source organism: uncultured Halothiobacillaceae bacterium (assembly GCA_964601845.1). Lineage (GTDB taxonomy): Bacteria > Pseudomonadota > Gammaproteobacteria > CAZROX01 > CAZROX01 > CAZROX01. The sequence goes on along the minus strand of CAZROX010000002.1, from coordinate 3,613 downwards.
GGCGGCGGCTCGGTGGCAAACACCCTGGTTGCCAGCGCCCAGCTCGGTGGGGCGAGCGCCTATATCGGTCGGGTGGCAGCGGATGCCATGGGGCGCGTGTTCGCCGACGATCTACACCAAGAAGGCGTGCTGTTCGATACACCGCGCGGCGGTGCGGACGAGGCCACCGGGCGCTGTGTCGTTCTGGTGACACCAGATGGCGAGCGCTCCATGAGCACCTATCTCGGTGCCTCGCAAGGCCTGTCGCCGCAAGACTTATCCAGCACGCAGCTTCAGCAGTGCCAATGGCTCTATCTGGAGGGTTACGGTTTGGATAGCCCGCAGGGGCTGGAGACCTTTGCCGCCGCTATCGACCTGTGTAAAAAAGCGCACGGGCGCGTGGCGCTCAGCCTGTCCGATCCGCTGTGCGTGGAACGCAATCACGACAAATTTCGCCAGCTACTGCCACAGCTCGATCTGCTCCTGTGCAACCGCCTCGAACTGCTCGCGCTCTGTCGGTGCGATACGCTGGAGCAGGCACTGGCCATGCGATCGGCACCGATTGTCGCCTGCACCGATGGCGATCGGGGTGCGCATATAGTGGCAGCGGAACAGCAGCTACAGGTACCGGCCATCGAGACCGATGTCATCGACACCACCGGGGCGGGCGATCTATTCGCGGCAGGGTTTTTGTGGGGCATCTCGCAGGGCTACCCCCTGCAAGCCTGCGCCCAGATGGGTTGCATCAGCGCCTCGGCTGTCATCGCCCAAATCGGCGCCCGCCTCGCGCCCGATATCGACCTCAAGGGGCGCTTTGCACGGGCGGGCATTCTGTAGCCACCGGCCAGAACAATGGGTTAGATGCATCTAAATTAGCGCAAAGATAGCGATCTATATAGAAAAAAGACTTATTTTCTGATATTCTGGCTTAACTTCATTAAACACCTTAGGCAAGCTTAAATCCGCTATGGATACACGCAAAATTAAAAATTTAATCGACATACTCGATAAAACCAGTGTGGTCGAGATCGTCATTCGCGAGCAGGATTCGTCGGTACACATCAAGCTAGATCACGGCCACCCTCCCTCGGTACAGATGCACACGGCCAGCCCACCGCCGCCCCAACCGGTCGAACCGGCCCCAATCGCGCACGTAGCCCCCACGCCACCAGAGGAAAAAGGCACCCCCAAAAACGCCTTTCTCTCGCCGATGGTGGGCACCTTTTACGCCTCGCCCTCGCCAGACAGTGCGCCCTTTATCTCCGTCGGCTCCACGGTAAAACCCGGGCAGACACTGTGCATTATCGAGGCGATGAAAATCCTCAACCGCATCGAGTCCGATCGTAGCGGGGTCGTCAAGGAGATACTCATTACCAATGGGCAGCCGGTCGAGTTTGATCTGCCCCTGTTCGTAATCGAATAGCCGCCCGATGTTCAAAAAGCTACTGATTGCCAACCGAGGCGAGATTGCGCTGCGCATCATGCGCACCTGTCACGATATGGGCATCAAAACGGTCGCCGTCTACTCCACCGTCGATTGCAATCTCAAACATGTGCTGCTCGCCGATGAGGCGGTGTGCATTGGGCCGGCGGCCTCTAGCCACAGCTATCTGAACATGCCCGCCATTATCAGCGCCGCCGAGATCACCAATGCCGATGCCATCCATCCGGGCTACGGCTTTCTATCCGAAAACGCCGATTTTGCCGAGCGGGTCGAATCCAGTGGCTTCGTGTTTGTCGGCCCACGGCCGGAGACGATTCGCCTCATGGGCGATAAGGTGTCGGCCATTCGGGAGATGATGGCAGCGAATGTGCCCTGCGTGCCCGGCTCTAACGGCTCGCTCGGCAACAACCCGGCAGAAAATCTGCGGGTGGCAGAAAAGATTGGCTATCCCATTATGATAAAGGCCGCCGGTGGCGGTGGCGGGCGCGGCATGCGGGTGGTGCACCACGAGTCGGAGCTGTTGGATGCCATTCAAACCACGCGCGCAGAGAGTCGGGCCGCCTTCAACAACGACACCATCTATATGGAGAAGTTTCTGGCCACGCCGCGACACGTAGAGTTTCAACTGCTGGCCTGCAACCACGGCCGTGCCATCCACCTAGGCGAGCGCGACTGCTCCATGCAGCGGCGCCATCAAAAAGTCATCGAAGAATCACCCGCCCCCGGCATCACCGCCGAGCAGCGCGAGCGCATCGGTGCGGAGTGCGTCAATGCCTGCATAAAAATGGGTTATCGGGGCTGTGGCACATTTGAATTCCTGTACCAAGATGGCCAGTTTTATTTTATCGAGATGAATACCCGCATCCAGGTCGAACACCCGGTGACCGAGCTTGTGACCGGTCTGGATATCGTCGAGATGCAGCTGCGCATCGCAGCGGGTGAACCCCTGCCATACCGCCAAGAGGACATCACCTTTAGCGGCCACGCGTTTGAGTGCCGCATCAACGCCGAGCACCCCGAGCGCTTCACCCCCTCGCCGGGGCTAATTAAGCAATACCACACCCCCAGTGGCCCTGGGGTGCGCACCGACTCGCACGTCTACAACGGCTATCGGGTGCCGATGCACTACGACTCGATGATTGGCAAGCTGATTGTCTGGGGGCAAAATCGCGAGGCGGCCCTGGCACGCACGCGCCGCGCACTCAATGAAATGTTTATCGAGGGTATCGACAGCAACATCACCCTACACCAGCGCATTTTTAACGATGCCGGCTTTGTACAGGGCGGCACCGATATACACTATCTGGAGCAGCTGCTGGCGCGCTGAGGCGCCAGATAACTATTTTTTCCGCTCCTGCTCGCTGCGCTGTTCATCGACACCTGCCAGACACAAAGACAACACGCACACGACGATCACCCCCACCAACCAGATAGACTCCGAGCCGACCCAGGTGTACATCGGACCGATTATCTCGCTCCAGTTATTGGCAGCAAACGCGTTCATATAAAGCCCTCACACTCCACAAAATATCGGCGACCCAGCGCCAAGAATTCGATCATACCTACCCCTCAGCTGTCACGGGCAGATTGTCGATCAGCCGCGTGCTGCCCAAGGTCGCACCGACCAGCACCACCAGCGCATCGGGCGCCGTCGTCGCATCGGGCGGCATCAGGTTATCTTGACACCGAATGGCCACGTAATCTGGCACAAATCCGCGCTCGGACAGCTCCCGCATCGCATCATTTTCAATCATACCATGCGCCTCTCCGGCGAGAATGCGCCCGACACAGGTTTGCAGCAGCTGATACAAATAGGGCGCCTGCGCCCGCTCCTGTGACGAGAGATGCACATTGCGCGAGCTCATCGCCAAGCCATCGTGCTCGCGCCTGATGGGGGCGCCGACGATCTCGACCGGCATGTGTAAATCCGCCACCAGGCGCCGCACCACCAACAATTGCTGTCGGTCTTTTTCGCCAAAGACGGCGCAGTCGGGCTGCACGATATTCAACAGCTTACACACCACCGTCGCCACCCCGACAAAGTGCCCGGGGCGATGGGCGCCACAGAGGATGTCGGTTAAGCCCACGACATCTATGCGGGTGCTTGCCAAGCTGCCCGCTGGGTAGATTGCACGATCGTCCGGCACAAATACCGCATCGATACCGCTGGCCTCCAGCCGATGCAAATCC
>CAZROX010000001.1:0-41778 GCA_964601845.1 uncultured Halothiobacillaceae bacterium | reverse complement strand
AACCGAAGCGGCACGCGTTTTGGCCCACGGGCCGTGCGCGCCGCCTCTACTAACCCGCATACAGCGGTGCGCTGAGTTTTCTGCGCATGAAGTACACCAAGGATTTGGCAGGTGTCGATGTGGCTGTCACCGGTGTGCCTTACGATTTAGCAGTGACAAACCGAAGCGGCACGCGTTTTGGCCCACGGGCCGTGCGCGCCGCCTCTACTAACCTCGCATGGCCGGGCGGGAACTACCCTTGGGGATTCGATCCGCTAAAACGCCTTGCCATGGTCGATTTTGGTGATTGCCCGATTGATCACGGCGTGCCACACCAGATTCCACAACAGATCGAAAATTATTACAGCAGCATTTTGGACAAGGGTGTTTCCACGGTTAGCATGGGCGGCGATCACTTTATTACCGGCCCCATCCTGCGCGCTTATGCCAAGAAATTTGGCCCTATGGCCATCGTACATTTCGATGCCCATTCGGACACCTGGAGCGAGGAGGAGAACCGCATCGACCACGGCACCATGTTTTACCATGCCATAAAAGATGGCATTATCGATGTTGCACATTCTGTGCAAATTGGTATCCGCACCTTCAATAAAGATAAGCTGGGCATGACATGGTTGGACGCCGACTGGGTCCATGCCAATGGCCCAGAAAAAGCTGCCGCAATCGCCAAAGAAATTGTCGGTGATCGCCCCGCCTATATGACTTTTGACATAGACGGCCTCGACCCTGCATTTGCACCGGGTACGGGCACACCCGTTGTGGGCGGGCTGACAACCTATCAGGCGAGGAGCATTATTCGTGGGCTAGATGGCATCGACTTTAAAGGCATGGATTTGGTTGAAGTGGCCCCGCAATACGATGTGGGTGAGGTAACCGCCTTGGCCGGTGCCACCATGATGCTGGACTATCTGTCTCTGATCACCCAGCATTTGCCGAAAAAATCGTGATATTCAATTTTGGGGTCGGGCAATAAATAATACCGCTCATCCCCATCAAGCTTACTCGCCCTGTGCCACGGCTTGGCTTTCGGCATAGGAGATGGGGGGATACTTGGCCGGGTTATCGGGGCCACAACAACTGGGTATACAGGTCATACGGTAATCCGAGTTGGCATTCAAGAAAAAAGGAATTGAGTAGCGTGAAGTCTTGCCGGTATTGTTATTGGCAAAATGCTTGACGCTGATAAAGCGATCATTGCTCCAAGTGCGCAACAGCTCACCGGTATTGACGATAAAAGCATCCGCTAACATCGGCGCTTTTATCCATTGCCTGCGAGGCTCGCTAAATATACTCAGCCCTGGCTGATCCTGCGCCAAGATCGTGCAAAAAGTGGTGTCCACATGGGGGGCGATGCCAAACTCATCTGCTGGCAAGGTACCCAGTGGCGGATAGTGCGTCATGCGCAACCGATACTGTGGCCGCATAAAGGCTTCCGTAAAAAAATTGGGCGGCACCCCAAGCGCTCTGGCAAAGATTGGCAATAAACGTTTACCGAGTGCTTCGAGCGCTGCGGCATAGGATTCTACCGTTGCTCTAAAGCCCGGCAGTTGGTGTTCGGCGAGCCACTGGTTATCATCCATTGTCAGCTTATGATCACACTTGACGATAAACGCTTCATTGAGGTTACCCTTGTCTCGGGTCGGCAATTTGCGATGCTTGATCGGTAGATAACCGACACCACCCACCGGCCAGCCTGGCCTGTCCATAGCGATGGCGTTCTTCAGCTCAAGTGGCAGGGCATGAAAGTTGCGTATCATGGCAAACATGGTGGCGATCTGTTCGGCATCCACCTGGTGCCCGACAATCGTGAAAAAGCCAACAGTCTCGCAGGCAGTGCGCAGTTGCTCGGCAACTGTATCGAGCGACTGTTCAGTTGGGTTGGAAAAATATGCTTGTAGGTCGATTAATGGGATGTCGCCATCGCGGGCATCTTTGAGATCGCTGGTATCCCATGTGGCCGCTTCTGAGCGCAGCTCGGCTTCTTTTTTGTGGGGGTTGAATGGGGTTTTCATGGTGTCATTAGGGCAGTCTGATGAATTGATTAAGCAGCAGTTTGTATTCTTACCACTTTAAAATCAAGAGATAGTCGTGTCAATTTACGCCTAAATTATAGTATACGAGTGATACATCACTATTTTTTCAACAACCGCTCTGGCGACATACTAGGCGGGAGCGCACTTCCAGCCTTGGCATATTGCGTGATTGCCTCGCCGACACCTATAGACATGGTAATACCCAGCCTAAGAAATCCTAGTGCATAAATAATTGATGGCCGACTTGAGTCGACCCCAAGAATAGGCTGCTTATCTGACGAGGCTGGGCGCCAACCGTGCCACTCTCTCTCGACTGTGCAATCCCTAAGATGGCTAGAAATCTGTTCGGTCGATTTAACGATATCGGCCATGGCACCAAAATTAATGCGATTTCTATCGCCAGATAATTTAGCACGGTCTCCCAAGCCTTCATCCACATAAGTGGAGCCTAGCAGCATCTCACCCGAATTTCTGGGGGAAATAAATCCAGAATTGCAATAAATAATATTTTTGAATAATGGTTGGTTGTCAAGTGTTCGAACGGCGATGCCATCCCCCCTAATCCAGCGTATTGGAAAAGATTCTATGCCCTCGATTAAGTCATTGCTTAAGCCGGTAGCGACAACACAGTATTTTGAGGTAATTTTAGTGCCATCATTTAGCCTAGTGGTCACCTGATCTCCCTCTTCAGCTACGCTGATCGCCTCCTTGGCAAATAGCGTTTCTATATTGGGGAAAACATGCGCACACTTCTCGATTGCAGACAGATACAACTGCAAATCAATCCAAGGCTCTGGATGATAAATGGCACCCACAGTTTCAATTGTTAATTTAGGCTCCTGTGCTAACAGCTCTGTGTGGGTCAAATACTCTGGCCGATACCCAGCGATACAATTGCCTGTTTCATAACGTTCTTTATGCTGCAAAAGATACGCTTTGTCCAGCGCGATCTGCATGAGTCCGCTCTGGGATAAGGGCACATGAATCTCTGTACACTGATGCAAAAACTTGAGCCAATCTTTTTGATACAGCTTTAGACTTTTTTCTGCAAACAATGCGGCATCGCCTGTAAAATACAGATCTGAGTAGGGTGTCAGGGCACCAAAGCCTGCAATTGTCGAGCCGCGTAATAGCGCCAGATCACGCTCAATAATACACACCTTGAGACCGGCGCGTGCGCCAGCAATGGCCGTAGTCGCACCGATAATTCCGCCGCCAAGCACACATAAATCGTACATATTACAGTCTCAAAATATCAAGCTATAGCATTCATCATACTAGATCAGCCAGGGAAAGAGCCTCCTTAAACTTTGGGCGTTGCCGATGAATTAGAAGATTTTTAGCTGTTAGCTTGCGTGATAATTAGCACCACAGCTAGGTCAATTGAGTGAGATGAGATGACTGGATTGACATACAATCAAACTGTATGAAGTAAGATAATTCGGCATCGGGCTATCGCCTACTGGCGCAGAGCGCAACATTCTGGTAGCCTCACCTTTTTTACTCGTACAGGCACGCATGGTGGATATATCAATTTTTATCGGTAGCGTCTATGGCACCGCGCGGGCGCTGGCCACTGACATCCGGCATCTGCTAGAGGATTTAGGGCATACAGTCGAGCTAATCGACGAGCCGCAAGTCGACGATCTGCCCCAAGATGATCGGACACTGTTGCTGATCTGCACATCGACCACCGGCGCGGGCGACCTGCCCGAAGACATAGAGCCGCTCTATAACGCGCTCAAAAACCAGCCGCAGTCACTGGCACATCTGCGCTATCTCATTATCAACCTCGGCGATAGCTCATTTGACACCTTCTGCGGCGCCGGCGAGCTGCTAGACGATGCCCTGCAAGACCTCGGCGCATCCAACCTAGGCGAAATACTAAAAATCGACGCCTGCGAGACACCGACACCCGAAGATGTCGCCCTGCCATGGACGAGAGACCAGTTAGATCAGATCACATTAACCGCTATGTGAACAACGACTTGCCAGCTATCGACCAACTACAGGATAATCACTGTCAGCCGGCCAAACTTTTAATATTTTTGGCTATGCTGGTATCATCACATACCCTATATAAATGAAAAATTACCGTGTCCTCAATTAAATTTTTTGATCATCAGCCGCTACATCTAGAGATTGCATCGGCTCTCTCTGCACGTGTGGACAGCATTTATCAGCACGGCAAATTCATTATGGGCGAAGAGGTGGGCCAGCTTGAGGCGATGCTGGCCGATGCCGTTGGCACACGCCATGCCATCGCCTGTGCCAACGGCACAGATGCCCTAGTCTTGGCACTAAAGGCCAGCCTGCCCAGTTGTACCGGCGAGGTCATTACCACTGCCTATAGCTACTTTGCCAGCTGCGAGGTCATCGAAAGCTGTGGTCTCACCCCACGCTTTGTCGATATCGACCCGGTCACCCTCAATATGGACACGACCCAAATCGAGCAATGTATTAACGATAAGACGGTCGCCATTTTGCCGGTTAGCCTGTTCGGGCTATGTGTCGATTTTCAGGCAATCCAGCGCATTGCAGACAAACACCAGCTGGTGGTGATAGAGGATGGCGCTCAGAGCTTTGGTGCCACCTTCGATGGCATGCGCTCCTGTGGCAGCAGCACGGTTGGCTGCACCAGCTTTTTTCCCACCAAAGTGCTCGGCTGCTACGGCGATGGCGGTGCACTGTTTACCAACGATGATGCCATTTGTGATCGGGTGCGCAAAATGGCGAATCACGGCCAGACGGCTGAAGCCCATGTGCACGATCGCATCGGCTGTAATTCGCGCCTCGACACCCTACAAGCTGCCGTGCTCATAGAAAAAATGCACCGCTTTGATGCCACGATTGCCAATCGCCTGCAATCGGCTCAAAGGTACGATGCCGCACTGGCCGACCTGCCAGTTACCACGCCCTCAGTGCGTGAGGGATCTGTCTCTGTCTACGCCCAGTACACCATACTGACCGAACAACGCGATTCCCTGCGCCGTTTTTTAACCCAGCGCAATATCCCCACCGCCGTCTATTATCCGCACACCTTGCCCGGTCAGCCTGCCATGGTTGCCAAGTATGGGCAACCGCCAGCGGGCAGCTACCCAGTCGCTGAGCGCGCCACTCAGCAAGCCATATCGCTACCCATCTATTACGGCATCACACCTGAGCAACAACAAGCTGTAATCGACGCCATGCGCGCTTTTTTTACACAACAATTACACAACAATAAGGTGGCAGCAAACTGTTATGCACAATGACCAACCTGCAATACGTGTTGCGCTCATAGGCCATGGCTGGATGGGTCGTATTTTGGGCCGCCATTTATACAAAGCGGAGGGTATGCGTCTGGTTGCCATCTGCGATCACAATCTGGCAGAACAGAATATCGCGACCACCTACGCCCACAAAGACTATGGCACACCGACATGCGTCACCAATTATCGCGATCTGTCGGAAGACACCTTTGATGCGGTGATAGTCGCCACCCCTATCGACACCCACTTTACAATAGGCTCGTGGGCACTGCGCGCAGGTAAACATCTGTTGCTAGAAAAGCCCGGCATGACGACAGCGGCGCAGGCAAAAGATCTGATTGCGCTGGCTAAAAAACACAACGTCAGTCTGTCGATAGACTACACCTTGCTGTTTGAGCAAGTTATTAGCATTATCGATGACTTGCAGAACCAAAACCTGATCGGCCAAGTTCAATCCGCCCGATTCCAACGCAGCCAACCTGTCAATGAGTCGATGATGCAGCGCAGCTGTTACGACGAGCTGGCACCGCATGTCTTCTCCTTGCTGGAGCACTTCGATCACAGACGCTCCGACAGTGGCAGTATCCTATCGACCCAAGGCAACCTCACAGACAGCGCCAACACCCAGGTCACGCTCTCCAGCGGCCTGACATGCGATATGGATATTGAATTTGTCCGGCCAAAAAATGGCACAGTGCATGCCAATATCGCAACCATTCGTCAATGCACCCTCTCGGTGAATCCTGCCAAGGATGCGCAGGCGAATGGTGACACCCTGCAATTGCTGTGGGATGAGTTGCGTGATGAGTCTGGGCTACAACAGCTCAGCGTGACGGGAAAGCGTCAATTTGTATCGCCAATCGCCGACTGGGCATCGGAGCGACAGCTGCCCAATTCGCTCAGTGAGGACAACACAGCGGGTCTCTGTAAATTATTTATCAGCGCGGGCATTCACCAACCGATCGGCTCTATGCTACGCGCCTGGCGGAAAATGCTGGCGGCCAAGCGCGACCAAATGGGTGCGGTCGATCCACTGCGCGTGATGCAATTAATGGACGCCTGTAGGCTGGCAACACAAGGCAGCCTATCCGATCACAGTTTTGAGCTCGATCGTACCTAACACCCCATAAGACACACGTCTCCCCCTGCCCCTATGGCAAAAGATCACATCGACCTGACTAAACTGGCCACCGAGCTGCTGGCACCTATGCGCGAGGCGGGCGCGGCTATTATGCGCCTATACAACGAGCCGCCAGAAGCGACGATCAAATCCGATGGCTCACCTGTAACAGCCGCCGACCAGGCTGCAGAAAATATCTTGCTACCTAGGGTTCGCGCATGTATGCCCGGTGTGCAAATTATCTCGGAGGAAAATGCATCGAGCCACACATTGCCCTCGGAAACGACTTTTTTTTTAATCGACCCACTCGATGGCACTAAGGAGTTTTTAAAACGCGACGGACGCGGTGCATTTACGGTTAATTGTGCGCTGATACAAGCGGGCTACCCCACGCTGGGGCTGGTCTATGCACCCGCACTGGATCGCATGTTTTACGCGACCCGAGATGGGGGTGCATTTGAAATACGCGGCGGCGTTCAGCGCGCGCTCCATGTTCGCCCAGCGCCGACCAGCGATGGGGTTGTCGCCATTGCCAGCGTCTCCCATACCAGCAAAAAAACCGCCACCTGGCTAAAAGAACAGGGCATTTCGCAGCAGATCATGCTCGGCTCGTCCATTAAATTTTGTCTGGTGGCCGCAGGCGAGGCCGATGTCTATCCGCGCTTTGCACCCACCATGGAGTGGGACACAGCGGCGGGCGATGCCGTGCTACGCGCAGCGGGTGGCTGTGTACAGGATGCGAACGACCGCCCACTGATCTACGGCAAGGCGGGCTATCGCAACGATGTATTTATCGCCTATGGAGATCGCTCTTGGGAGCAGCTGGACTCCAACGCACCAGATACAAGCGACTAACAGCTAGCCGCAGCCAGTTTGCCCGACAGATTCTGCAGGCATCGCTGGCAGGATTCTAGCTGCTCAAGCGTGACAAACTCATCTGCTCGATGCGCCTGCTCGATCGAGCCTGGGCCGCAGACGATGCAATCCATGCCCATGGTCTGAAAGATACCGCCCTCGGTGGCAAAGCAAACCAGACCGGCATCTTGATCGTCCATCAGCACTTGCATCAGTTGTTTGGCGGCGTTGTCCGGCTTGGGCTCCAGCCCATCTATCTTGCTGAGAATCTCGGTCCAGATATTGGCATCTGGGTGGATGGCGCGCATCATCGGCAGCAGCTCCCGCTCGCAATAGGCCGCCATTTCTGTTTTTACCATCTCGGCATCGAGCTGGCTAATGGGGCGTACCTGCCAATCCAACACCGCTTGGGAGGCGATGACATTGTGCGCCACCCCACCGTTGATTTTGCCGATGTTAATCGTCGTCTGTGGCGGGTCGAAGTGACTGCTATCGGGGCAGGTGTCCTTTAGCTGATCGCGCACATGCAAAAGGTGACTGACGTACATCACGGCGTACTCCAGCGCATTGACCCCCTGATCGGGCAAGGAGCTGTGGCCGGGCAAGCCCTCAAATACCGTGCGATACTCGTTGCAGCCCTTGTGCCCCTCAACCAAACGCATGTTGGTCGGCTCACCGATAATGGCCAGCGCAGGCTTCATAGACCAGCCGCTGAGTACATCCTTGAGACGCTTGGCACCAAAGCAGCCGGTCTCCTCATCGTAGGTAAATGAAAAGTGCAACGGTTTATCGCGAATCTGTGACTGAAAAGTCGGTGCCATGGCACAGGCAACCGCAATAAATCCCTTCATATCGCAACTGCCTCGACCGTACAACTTGCCATCTTGCTCCAAAGCGTTAAAAGGATCCGAGTGCCATTTTTGCTCTGCCACCGGCACCACATCTGTGTGCCCGGAGAGGACGATACCACCGCTGACCTGGGGGCCAAGTGTGGCAAATAGATTGGCCTTTTTGCCACTCTCATCGTGGATGTATTCGATATGGGCACCGAGCTTTTGGAAATGTTCCGCTAGGTACTCGATCATCAACAAATTGCTGTTGGATGAAACGGTATCAAACGCGATTAAATCGGCTAGAATTTTTTTAATTGTATCGAGCGCCATCATCTCACCTCACAGGTTATTTGGCAGCCATTAAAGTACTCACTCAGACGCCATACTATACAGCCGAGCGAAAGAAAAAACATTCAAATAAAATCACCACTGCGGCGCCATGGCACTTACAATTGGGCGCGCACCGTCGCGGCCAATGCCTGGGCCTGATCCACATCGGGTGCAATCAGATTGACATGGCCCATTTTTCTACCGAGACGCGGTGTTTTTTTGCCGTATAAATGTAGATGAGCGGCGGCGGGCAAACAGCCCCAATCTGGCTCCCCATTTTGCCAGAGTTCCCCGAGCAAATTGAGCATGACCACCGGTGTGGAGAGCGTGACCTCCACCAGCGGCAAATCGCACAGGACCCGCACCTGTTGCTCAAACTGCGAGCAATTGGTCGCATCCATCGTGTAGTGTGCGCTGTTGTGCACTCTGGGGGCCATCTCGTTGATGAGCAGGGTATGATCGGGCGCAACAAACATCTCGACACAAAACACCCCGACATAGTCCAAGGCTTCGGCGAGGAGCCGCGCCTGTCTGTAGGCCTCTCGCTCAAGCTGTGGGTCGATCGGCGCGGGCACCACAGAGCGCTCGAGTATGCCATCGACATGCACATTGTGTGCCACCGGAAAATTGACAATCTGCCCTTGAGCGTTGCGTGCCAAAACCACTGAGATTTCCATCAGATACGGCACCCATGCCTCCAAAATACAGGCAACCTGACCAAATTTTGTAAATGCCTGCTCGATATCGGCCAGGTTATTACAGCGCATCTGCCCGCGGCCATCGTAGCCGTAGCGGGCCGTTTTTAGCAGACAGGTGCTCGCACCCGTGGCCCGAAACGCTGCGCCAATATCTGCAGATTCGTGCACGGCGGCAAATGCCGCTGTGCCAAGCCCCTGCTGGGTAATAAAGTTTTTTTCATCCAATCGGTGCTGGGTTATCGCCACCGCATTCGCCGTTGGCCTGACCGTGGTGTGACGCTGCAAAAATTGCAGGGTCTCCAAGGGAATATTTTCAAATTCGAGCGAGACGGCACAGCAGGTTTGCGCGATCTGCTCCAGCGCCGCGCGATCTGTGTAGGGCTGTTGCAAATGACAGCTTGCCAGCTCGCCAGCGGGGCTGTCTGGGTCTGGGTCGAGCACCGTCACCCGATAGCCCATAGACTCGGCTGCCTGCACAAATAGACGGCCCAACTGACCGCCGCCGAGCATGCCGAGCATCGCACCTGGTAGGAGACTCACAAGGGCGGGCTCAGAGACTGTGCTAGCACCGACTCCCTTTGCGCCTGGCGATAAGCTGCTAGCCGATCTGCCATTTCTGTTGACTCCATCGACAGCATGGCTATGGCAAACAGGGCGGCATTGATGGCCCCGGGCTTGCCAATCGCAAAAGTTGCCACCGGGATGCCGGCGGGCATTTGCACGATTGAGTACAGGGAGTCCTGCCCATTCAGATCGGTGGATGCGATTGGCACCCCGAGTATAGGCACCGGCGTTTTGGCCGCCAACATGCCCGGTAAGTGTGCGGCACCACCGGCCCCGGCAATAATGGCGCGCAGACCGCGCCCCTGCGCCTGCTCTGCATACTCGAATAACCGATCGGGCGTTCGGTGCGCCGATACCACATGACAGGCGTGCGGCACCAAAAATTGCGCCAGCTCCCGAGCGGCAAACTGCATCACGCGAAAATCACTCGAACTGCCCATTACGACTTCTACCAATGGACGATCGGTATCTGTGACCTGCTTATTCATACGCACCATCTTCCCTAATTAAACACAACGAGCCGCATCGAGCGCCACCCACACAGGGCAGTGATCGGACGGACGCGTCATCGCCCTCACACCGTACTCGATACCGGCATCTTTTACCGCCGCCAACAGCGGCCGGTTCACCAAGATATGGTCGATGCGCAAGCCGCGCTTGGGGTCGCGATCAAAACCACGGCTTCTGTAGTCGAACCAACTGTAGTAGTCGGTGCTATCTGGGTGGCACACGCGGTAGCTGTCGTGCAAATCCCAATCCATCAGCCGCTGGTACCACGCCCGCTCCTCGGGCAAAAATGCGGTGCTGCCCGCTCGCAGCCAGCGCCGCGCATTCTCCTCGCCGATACCAATATCGGTATCCTCGGGGGCGACGTTAAAATCCCCCATCAACACCAACGGTTGATCCGCCGAGCAATCGGCTGCTAAATAGCGGCTTAAATCGGCATAAAAACGCTCTTTAGCTGGGAATTTAACCGGATGCTTGCGGTTCTCCCCCTGTGGAAAGTAGCCATTGATCACGCGTACTGTACGCGCCCCCCATGCGTAATCTGCCACGATCAGACGCCGCTGTGCATCGGGTGCATCCCAATCAAAGCCGCGCATAACAGAAATCGGCTCCTGCTTGGATAGGATCGCCACGCCGTAGTGGGTCGGCTGGCCAAAAAAACACGCCCGATAACCCAGCGCGTGAATCTCATCGAGCGGAAATTTCTCATCGGGTGCCTTGGTCTCCTGCAAGCCGATGATATCGGGTGCATGTTGCTCTATCAGTTGCTGTAACTGATGTAAGCGCAAGCGCACGCTGTTGACATTAAACGAAACTAACTTCATACAGATTTTCCATTGTTAATGCCATGATTGAATAAATGTATCATTTTTTTAGTTATATCCATCAAAAATTAAGAACCAGGTTGGATACTCTATCGAGAGTGCAACCATGACGAGTTTCTATGGGACAAGGTAGGCCATAAAGCATTGAATAAAAACCCCGAGAATTGCACAGCTTGTTAGCAGTCGACCATGTCGCTTAAATGGGCTACAAAACAGTCTGCTAAACCAAGGCCGCCCAACTACTTCGATGCTCCTGCAGAAAAGATAAGTGCCTTAGTCAAATCGCCATATTCACAATATTTATATTCATATTTTAACCCTAAACGCCTGGCAATTTTTTTTGCTTGTTCCTGTAGATCACGGTTGCCCGTTTGCGACACAAACAAGAGCCGCGTATAGTTGCCAAATACAAAATCAACCATATCTTTTCTTTTGTCTAACCCATAGACTTCCCACATAAACTTTTCAAAAAACCGACAAAAGAAATCTGTCAGATAAAAAGTTGTGAGCGCTTTTGTTTGATCTTCGACAAACGCTTCATTGCCCATAAAGAAAGAAAAGCAATGGGGCCCAGCAATGCGATCTACCCCTTCTTCTTCGAGGACTTTGTCAAGTTGGCCCGAGGTGCCACAGTCTCCGTAGATAACGTATATTTTTTTGTATAAATGGCGGTTTGATCTAATCTTGCGCCTGATCGCTCCTGCAATCAGCTGAGGCTGATGATGGAGCTGTGCCGGCAGGCATTTAATGTCAATATGGCACAAGTTGTTGTGATTAACCACGTGAATTATCTCACGTGCTAGCGCCCCGCATGCGATAATCAAAGTCGATTTTTTACGATTGTCAGCCGCATCCATTTCTTGGGTGAATGGGTAACTATCTTGTGCGTGCATTGAGTTATCTCAAAATATTTCACAAATCGCCCACTAGGCAGCGTGTACATGATCCGACCCCGACACCAGCATAGCAGCTCGAACCGATACACAGGGTCGGGGCAAAACGCGGCCGCTGGCCCATGCAAAAATAGCTACAATAAGCATACTGTCTTTCCGATTCGAAACTGAGCGTTATGTCCTACCGCGTGCTCGCCCGCAAATGGCGTCCCAAAAATTTCTCCGAAATAGTCGGCCAGGATCACGTTGTGCGCCCGCTGAGCAATGCGCTCAATCAAAACAAACTCCATCACGCCTATCTGTTCTGTGGCACACGTGGTGTCGGCAAAACCACCATTGCACGTATTCTAGCTAAAAGTCTCAATTGTGAGGCCGGTATCAGTGCCACACCCTGTGGGCAGTGCAATGCCTGCAACGGCATCGCGCAGGGCAATTATATCGACTTGATCGAGGTCGATGCCGCCTCGCGCACCGGCGTGGATGACACCCGCGCCCTGATGGAGCAGGTGCAGTACCCACCGAGCGTCGGTCGCTACAAGATCTACCTGATCGACGAGGTGCACATGTTCAGCAAGTCGAGCTTTAACGCGCTCCTCAAAACCCTCGAAGAACCACCAGAGCACGTCAAATTTCTATTTGCCACCACAGACCCGCAAAAACTCTTGCCAACCGTGCTGTCGCGTTGTTTGCAATTTACGCTCAAGCGCGTGCCGCTCGTGCCCCTGACAGCGCATCTGAGTCACATCGTGCAGGCGGAGTCGCGCGATGCCGAGGGGGCGGTGCTGCGGCGCATCGCACAACTGGCAGAGGGCAGTGTCCGCGATGCCCTGAGCCTGCTCGACCAGGCATTGAGTTACGACGATGGCACCCTGCAGCTCAAGCATATCGAAACCATGCTGGGCTATGTGCCACACGAAACCCTCTATGGGCTGATCGACAGCGTGATCGACCGCAATGCCGAAACCATGGTGCAGCAGCTAGCAAAACTGCACGAGTACACACCGGACTATACACAGGTGCTGTTGGACCTACTGGCCCTACTGCACCAGGTCGCCACTGCCAAGGCAGTGCCTGGGATTGAGCGCGAGAGCATTTTCAACTCGGAGCGCATCCAGCAATTTGCCCGACAGATGCCCGCTGAAGACATCCAGCTGTTCTATCAAATTGCCCTGTGTAGTCGGCGCGATCTGCCCTATACCCACGATGAACGCGACGCGCTAGAGATGACTTTTTTGCGCATGATCGCCTTTACACCACCCGAGCCAGATGACGTAGATAGCGCCCCCCCAACCGCGCGCAAACCAACATCCAATCCACCATTACAGCGCCCAGTTGCCGCTGAACCAACACAAAAATCTACCAACGCCACCTCCGAGCCGCCCAACAGCACACACGCAACGAAAGGGCGCACCGATACCACGCCCCTCAAGCCGATCGACCAATGGCAGGCACAGGATTGGGATCACATCGTGCAACGGCTGGCCATCGATGGCATGTACGGCAGCTATGCCGCACACTGCGCCCTGCGCGCAACAGGGGCGCAGCACATCGAGTTGACGATGCAAGAGAACACGCCATGCGATATGGCAGTGCTGCGCGACAAGCTGACACAAGCCCTAACCAGTCTGTACCAACAGCCGATCGAAGTGCGCCTTGAGACAGCCCGATCCAGCGAGCAGACGCCCCATGCGCGCAACCGCACACGCGCCCAGGAGGCAAGTGAACAATTCCAGCAAACCATGCTAAAAGACCCCATGGTGCAGGGCCTACAGCAGCAGTTTGATGCCACAATCGACAAAAAAAGTATTGCCCTGCACGATGAAGAATCCTGAGTAGATGGTGCCAAAAATCCATGTCTAGCCCCCTGCTCGATGAGCTAATCAAACGGTTTTGCTGCCTGCCGGGTGTCGGTCAACGCTCCGCGCAGCGCATGAGCTATCACCTGCTCAACCGCGATCGCACAGGGGGTGCCAAGTTGGCCGAAACCCTCACAGCTGCCATGCAGAAAATTGGCAACTGCAGCCAGTGCCGTACACTCAGCGAGCACACCCTCTGCGCCATTTGCGCCGATGAACGGCGCCAAAATGGTCAGATCTGCTTGGTGGAGTCCACCAGTGATGTGCATGTCATTGAAAGTGCCATCAATTACAGTGGGCACTACTTTGTGCTCGGTGGCTATCTGTCCCCAATCGACAACATCGGCCCCGAGCAACTCGGGGTGCATCTCTTGCATCAACGATTGCAAAGCGGTGCCTATCGCGAGATGATTATTGCGACCAATGCCACACTTGAGGGCGAGGCAACCGCCCAGTACATCGGCCAAATTGCCAAGCAGCACGGCCTGCGTGTCATGCGAATTGCCCACGGTGTGCCCTTGGGTGGCGAGTTGGAATTCACCAATCGCAGTACCATCTCACACGCCTTCTCGGAGCGAATAGAGCTATGATTGATCTGTTATAATTGCCCACAGCCTAGTGAGCTAAAACCCGCTGATATCCCTATCTGCGATTGCCGACACCCCCTGCAGAGGGTGTCTCTTACAGTAAGCCAACGGTAAATTACCCTTATGTCTATTACAAAAATTTTGGCTATAGTGGTTGTCCTTGTAGCCCTGTTTTTACTCTACCACTTTCAACTATTAGACTACTTGACGCTGGACTCCATCAAGGAGCACCGCGAATCGCTCAACGAGCTGTACCACAACCACCCCCTTTATATTATCGGGGGCTATTTTGCACTCTACGTAGCGGCAACAGCACTCTCACTGCCCATAGCGGCTCTGCTAACCCTGCTGGGCGGCGCCATTTTTGGCCTGTTGCTCGGCACGGTACTGGTCTCATTCGCCTCGGTATCCGGTGCCACCCTATGCTTTTTGTTTTGCCGCTACCTGTTTAGAGACAGCCTCATCAAGCGCTTTCCCAAAGAGTTGGCGCGTATCAATAAAGGGCTGGAAGCAGATGGGCCTTTCTACCTGTTCACACTGCGCATGATCCCGGTCGTGCCTTTCTTTGTAGTCAATATCATCAGCGGGCTGACTAACATCCGCACGATTACCTTCTTTTTTGTCAGCCAAATCGGCATGCTGGCCGGCACAGCTGTCTATGTCAATGCGGGTACCGAGCTGGCAAAAGTGGATTCACTGGATGGAATTTTATCGCCCGGCTTAATTCTCTCTGTAACCTTGTTAGGCATTTTCCCAATTATTGCCAGATGGATTATCCGCATGATTAACAACAACAAAGTGATGCGCGCTCACAAAAAACCGAAGAAGTTTGATCGCAATTTAATCGTGATAGGGGGCGGCTCAGCTGGGCTAGTGGCGTCTTATATCGGCGCTGTCACCAAAGCCAAAGTGACCTTGATCGAGCGGCACAAAATGGGTGGCGACTGCCTCAACACGGGTTGTGTGCCCTCTAAAGCCATTATCCGTTCGAGCCAACTGCTCAATGATATCGCCCACGCGAAACGCTATGGCATCAAGTCGGCAACGGCCGATTTTGATTTTGCCGACATCATGGAGCGCGTCCAGCAGGTCATTCGCGATATCGAACCACACGATTCGGTTGAGCGCTACAGCAAGCTAGGGGTCGAGTGTCTCTCGGGGCAAGCCAAAATCTTATCGCCCTACACGGTTGAGGTGAATGGCAAGACACTCAGCGCGCCGAACCTGATTATCGCCTCGGGTGCCTCTCCGCTTGTGCCCCCTATTCCAGGGATTGAGACCTGTGGCTACCTGACCTCAGATACACTCTGGAGCGAGCTAAAACAGCTACCCAAGCGCTTTGCCGTGATGGGCGGCGGCCCAATCGGTTGCGAAATGGCGCAGGCCTTTGCCCGCTTGGGCAGTGAGGTGACGCTATTTGAAAGATTGCCCAATCTCATGCAGCGAGAGGACAGCGAGGTGTCCGAGGCAGTGCTAAAACAATTTAAGGAGGATGGCATCAATGTCCTGCTCGGTGCCGATTGCGTTGGATTTTCCAAACAGGGGGATGAAGACGTCATCGAGTACATGTACGAGGGTGAACGCAAATCGATGGTGTATGACAAGCTGCTGATCGCACTGGGGCGCAAGGCGAATGTAGATGGCTTTGGCATTCAAGAGCTCGGGGTGGAACTCACCGAACGCGGCACGGTAAAAGTGGATGAACACATGCGCACATCCATACCAACCATCTATGCATCGGGAGATGTTGCGGGGCCGTATCAATTTACCCACACAGCTTCACATCAATCTTGGTACGCGACGGTCAATGCGCTGTTTGGCACGTTTAAACGCTTCCGCGTCGATTACTCGGTGATACCCAGCGTCACCTTTGTAGAGCCTGAGGTGGCGCGCGTGGGCCTGAACGAGGCAGAGGCCAAAATGCAGGATATCGCCTACGAGGTCACCACCTACCCGCTCGATGATCTGGATCGCGCCATAGCAGATAGCGCAACCGCCGGTTTTGTCAAGGTGCTCACCGTGCCCAAAAAGGATCGCATACTGGGTGCCACCATTGTGGGCAAGCACGCGGGAGACCTGCTAACAGAGTTCACCTTCGCGATGCGTCACAAGCTAGGCTTAGGGAAAATACTGAGCACCATCCACCCCTACCCGACCCTGTCGGAGGCCAACAAGTATGCAGCTGGCCGACACAGGCAGGCAAATGCGCCCCAGAAAGTATTGCAATGGGCGGAGCGCTATCACAAATGGCGGATTAAATAGCCAGCTACTCAATGGCAGCTGTCGCCGGTGAGCGGCGCAGCTGGCAGGATTACAGCTGCGATATATCCCGCACAGCACCACGCGATGCCGAGGTGGTGAGGGCCGCATAGGCGCGCAAGGCTTGACTGACTTGGCGCTCGCGCACCGCCGCAGGTTTCCAAGCTTTGTCGCCGAGTGCTTGCATCGCCGTGCGTCTTTTGGCCAACTCTTCATCGCTCAACCTCACATTGATGGTGCGCTCGGGGATATTCATCTCAATGATATCGCCCTCTTGTATCAGCGCGATGTTGCCCCCCTCGGCCGCCTCAGGTGACACATGTCCAATCGACAACCCAGAGGTGCCGCCAGAAAAGCGTCCATCGGTTACCAGCGCACACGCCTGACCGAGTCCCATAGATTTGAGATAGCTGGTCGGGTAGAGCATCTCCTGCATCCCTGGGCCGCCCTTGGGGCCCTCGTAGCGAATCAGCACCACATCGCCGGCTTTGATCTCCCCATCGAGGATTGCCTGCACTGCCAGCTCTTGTCCTTCCATGATACGTGCCGGGCCAGAGAATACCCAGACACTTTCATCGACCCCCGCTGTTTTCACCACGCAGCCATCCTCTGCAATATTGCCATAGAGCACGGCGAGCCCGCCCTCTTGGCTGTGGGCGTTTTCAGCGCTGTGAATACAACCATTGACCCGATCACGATCGAGGCTCTGCCAACGCTTGTCCTGCGAAAAAGCGGTTTGGGTTGGCACGCCACCTGGCCCGGCACGGAAAAATTCATGCACCGCCGGGTCCTCTGTCACCATGATATCCCACTGTTTCAAGGCATCCTTTAAGCTCGGTGCATGTACCATTGCCACGCTGGTATCCAGCAGGTTAGCGCGCTCTAGCTCGCCCAAAATGCCCATTACACCCCCTGCGCGGTGCACATCCTCCATGTGGTAGAGCTTGCTGGAGGGGGCCAGCTTGCACAGGTTTGGCACCCGACGCGATAATCTGTCGATATCGTCCAATGAAAAATTGATGGCGCCCTCTTCGGCCGCCGCCAAGAGATGCAAAATGGTATTGGTCGAACCACCCATCGCGATATCCAGACTCATGGCATTTTCAAACGCCTTGAAATTGGCGATGGACCTTGGCAGCACCGAGTCGTCATCCTGCTCGTAATAGCGCTTAGTGATTGCAACGATGGTGCGGGCCGCCTGCAAAAACAACTCGCGGCGATCGGCATGGGTGGCCAACATCGAGCCATTGCCCGGTAGCGCCAGCCCCAGCGCCTCGGCGAGGCAGTTCATGGAGTTTGCTGTGAACATGCCCGAGCAAGAGCCACAGGTGGGGCAAGCGCTGCGCTCCATGGTCAAAACATTTTCATCGGACATATCTGGGCTGGCCGCCCCGATCATCGGGTCGACGAGATCCAGCTTGATCACCTTGTCGCCAATCGTGGCCTTACCCGCCTCCATCGGCCCACCGGAGACAAACACCACCGGGATATTGAGACGCATAGCGGCATTGAGCATGCCGGGCGTGATTTTGTCGCAGTTGGATATGCAGACCAGCGCATCGGCGCAGTGGGCGTTGGCCATGTACTCGACGGCATCGCTAATCAGCTCGCGCGATGGCAGGCTGTAGAGCATGCCATCGTGCCCCATCGCGATCCCATCGTCGACTGCAATCGTATTGAACTCCTTGGCCACACCGCCGTGGCGCTCCACTTCGCGCGCCACCAACTGGCCCATGTCCTTTAGGTGCACATGCCCGGGGACAAACTGGGTAAAGGAATTGGCGATGGCGATAATCGGCTTGCCAAAATCGCCATCTTGCATGCCGGTTGCACGCCAGAGTGCACGTGCGCCAGCCATATTGCGCCCATGGGTGGTTGTTTTGGATCGATAGACAGGCATGATATTTCTCGTTCGTGTATAAAAACTTCGGTAAAATGATAATGTACTTGGCCGGGTTGCACAATCGTTAGCCGGTACCGAACCGGGTCTGCGCGTTATTTCAGCAGGTGCATAGCAAAATCGTTGTACCCGCGATAGCCGACCCCGTATCTAAACAATAGCCCCTGCCACAGGCGCGACCTGATTTGCGTGACGGGAAATATCAGACATTCATTCGATTCCATGCATCGAGCGCGGCCACCTTATAGGCCTCGGCCAAGGTCGGATAGTTAAAGACATTTTCTACAAAATAATCGATCTTACCCTTGTAGTTGATCACAGCTTGGCCGATATGGATTAACTCTGTCGCACCCTCGCCAACGATATGCACCCCGAGCAACCGGCGTGTTTTGAGTGAGAAAATGGCTTTTAAAAAGCCATGATTGCCCATGATCTGGCCACGTGATGTCTCCCGAAACAGGGCATTGCCACACTCGTAGGGGATATTGCGCTCCTGCACTTCCTCCTCGGTCATGCCCACCATCGAGATTTGCGGCACCGAGTAAATACCGTACGGGAAATACCGGATTTTGAGATTCGGATTGCTGCTCAGCGCATGACAGGCCGCGATGCGCCCCTGCTCTAACGATGTCGATGCCAGACTCGGAAAGCCGATCACATCACCCACCGCATAGATATGCGGCACACTGGTTTGATAGTGCTCATTGACCGATATCTTGCCGCGCTCATCGGCATCCAATCCGCAATTTTCTAGCTGCAATCTCTCCGTATTGCCGACACGTCCAGCCACATACAACACGACCTCCGAGCGAATGCCACAACCGTTAGATAGGCGTGTCATGCACTGCCCGTTCTCGATCGCCACACTCTGTACATTCGAGCCAAATTGCAGATAGATGCCCATATCGCGCATCTGATGGCAAAAGTATTGCACTATCTCGCGATCGACAAACGTGATGATATCGCGATGGCGATCCACCAAAGAGACGCGCATATCCAGTGCGCCAAAAATCGTGGCGTACTCAACGCCCACGACACCACCGCCGACAATGGTCAAACTGCGCGGCAGACTCTCCATATGCGGGATATCATCGCTGTCGATGATACGCTTCCCATCAAAGGCGACGTTGTCTGGTCGGTAGGGCTTGGTGCCCGTGGCGATGATAATGCGATCGCTTTGATAGCGTGCGGGCTCCTCGTGTTCGCTGGACACCTCAATGGTGTGCTCATCCACAAAGTGAGCAAATCCATGCGCCACCTGCACCTGATTGCGTGCAAACTGATCCTCCAGCACATCGACCTCGTGGGTGATGGTGAACTGTAGTCGGCGCAAGAGATCCTGCGCGGTGATCTCTTTTTTTGCCCGATAACCCCGCCCGTAAAACTCGCGCTCGCGCAATCCAGAAAGATTGAGCACCGTTGCGCGCAAGGTTTTGCTCGGGGTGGTACCGGTGTGGGCTGCGGCACCACCGATATGTTCGCTGCCCTCGACCACCACAACTTGCTTGCCAAGCTTGGCCGCCTGAATGGCCGCCCGCCGCCCGCCGGGGCCGCTGCCAATTACAATCAAATCGCATCGACTAGTATTCATAGCCTCACACCTCAATCCACATGATGATGCATCAGCGACGCCTCAATGCAGGCAACATCCTCGGGGTTATTTAGCTCCCAAAAAACCTGATTCTCGCGCTCGAGCGCCACCTCGACACATAATACAGGCACCTGATTTTCAAGGAAGCGCAACTGTTCGAGGCCTTCGTTAGCCTCGAGTGTGCCCACACCCCAGCTACTATACTCGCTCAGAGCCGCCGGTCGATAAGCGTACACACCGACATGATGCCAGATCGGCAAGGGTGTGCTTGCACGATGTGTTTGCTCACTGACATAGGGAATGATCTGCTTGGAAAAATACAGGGCACGGCTGTGGCGATCGCACACCACCGTCGTCGCCCCGACACGCCCGGCTCGGCGATCCTGTGCCAGTCGCTCATAGGTCTGCCGATCACAGCGAATCATGGGCGTGGCCACAGACAGTGAGGGGGATTGCTGCAGTGCCGCTATGAGCTGCTGCATAAATCCCACCGGCGTGAGGGGTGCATCGCCTTGCAAGTTGACCACCATCTGCACGCTGGGGTCGGACAGGATATCGCAAGCCTCGGCGCAACGCGCCGTGCCATTGGCGCAGGTCTCGCTGGTTAGGATCACATCGCCACCAAACTCGTGCACACACTTTTCGATCCGCGCATCATCTGTCAACACATAGACAGCGCTGATATCGGCGACCGATTGTTGCAGTTTTAACGCGACCTCATAGGTGCGCTGCACTAAGGGTTTGCTGCCATCCGGCCCACACAAGGGCGCCAACGCCTTACCGATAAAACGAGATGACGCGTAGCGCGCCGGTATAAAAACGACAATGCTCAAGAGGCGAGACGCAGATAGTCGTGCACGTGCAGCAAGCCCAACAGGTGTTTGGCCTCATCGAGCACCACGCAGGCGGTAATGCCGTGGGTCGACATAATTTTGGCCACCTCGCTGACGCGCTGATCGGGCGAGATATTAATGACATCTCTCGAACAAATATCCGCCGCACAGGATTGCCACAACCGATCTATATTGCGCCGCATATCCCCATCTGTAATGATGCCGATCACCTGCTGGTCGGCATCGATCACCAGCGCCACACCCAGACATTTTTCAGAGATTACCAGCAAGACCTCAGACATCGGTGTCTGGGGAGAGACGATGGGCAACTGATCGCCGGTGCGCATCAGCTCGTGCACCTTGGCGATCGACAACCCCAAGCGTCCACCTGGGTGATAGCGACTAAAATCTTCTACTGCCGTGCCCCTAAGCTGCGTCATGCCGACCGCCAATGCATCGCCGATGACCAGAGAGATGGTGGTCGATGTGGTCGGCACCAAGCCATCGAGACACACCTCTGGCACCGAGCCATAGGCAATCACAACATCGGCACTTTTACCCAGTGTGGATGTGGCACTGGCTGTAATGGCCACAATTTTAATGGCGTGCTCCCGACAATAATAGAGCACATCGGACAGCTCGGTCGTTTCACCTGAGTTGGACAAGATTAGGGCGACCCCACCTGTCTCCATCAGACCTAAATCACCGTGACTCGCCTCAGCGGCATGGATAAAAACAGCCGCCCGACCCAGCGAGCTGAAGGTCGAGGCAATCTTGCGGGCGATATGGCCGGATTTGCCGACGCCAATCACAGGCAGCAATTGTGTCGAGTGCGCCAGCAGTTGCAGCGCACTCAGGCAGGACTGGCTCACAGGCTGTGCACAGTCGGACAAGACTTGGGATTGCGTCAGTATCGAGTCGCGCATCAGAGATGCCAGATCATCTGGATACATCTGATCCATCTTTTTTTGCGCGACTTGTGTCATAGAGACTGGGCCGGGCGCGGTGCAAGGCTGGTTGTTAAACACATCTTATTGCTCGCTACTCCGTTTAAAGTTGAACACGCTACCGGCGCGTATGGCAGATGGCCAGCGCGTCGTGACACTCTTGAGGCGCGTATAAAAGCGCACCCCCTCTGGGCCGTGTATGTGATGGTCGCCAAACAACGAGCGCTTCCACCCACCAAAGCTGTGATAGGCCATGGGCACCGGAATCGGCACATTGATACCGACCATGCCAACCTTCACCCGATGCAAATAACTGCGCGCCGCATCGCCATCGCGCGTGAACAACGCCGTGCCATTGCCATATTCGTGCTCATCGACCAATTGTAACGCCTCATCGAGCGACTGACAGCGCACAATCGACAACACCGGGCCAAAAATTTCTTGCTGGTAGATCTCCATATCAGCTGTTACCCGATCAAAAATACTCCCCCCAAGGAAATATCCCGCCTCGTGCCCGGCCACCTCGACACCGCGACCATCCAACACCAGCTCGGCACCCTGGGCCACGCCGCTGTCGATATAGCCTAAAATCCGCTCGCGCGCCTGCACGCTAATGACAGGGCCCATCTGTGCATCCTGTTGTGTGTAGGGACCAACGAGGAGATTGGCAACGCGCGGCTTGAGTGCGTTGATTAGCTGATCGGCCACCTCATCGCCTATGGCAATCACCACCGATATTGCCATGCAGCGCTCGCCAGCAGAGCCATAGGCGGCGCCGATGACGGCATCGACCACCTGATCTAGATCGGCATCCGGCATCACCACCATGTGATTTTTTGCCCCGCAAAGTGCCTGCACACGCTTGCCATAGTCTGTGCCGGTGCGGTAGATATACTCGCCCACCGGAGTTGAACCGACGAAGCTGACCGCCTGCACATCGGCATCGGACAAGAGCGCATCCACCGCTTCTTTGTCGCCGTGCACCACATTGAGCACGCCCTCGGGTGCCCCCGCCTCTGCAAATAGTTGCGCCAGCAGCAGGCCGGTAGAGGGATCGCGCTCGGAGGGCTTGAGCACAAAGGTATTGCCGCAAGCGATGGCGAGTGGAAACATCCAAAGTGGGATCATGGCCGGGAAATTAAACGGCGTAATGCCGGCCACAACACCCATCGGCTGGCGAAAGCTCCAGGTATCCACATCGCGTGCGACGCTCTGGCTGTACTCCCCCTTGAGCAGCTGCGGTATGCCACAGGCAAACTCGACCACCTCTAGACCACGCTGGATTTCCCCTTTGGCATCATCCAGCATTTTTCCGTGCTCCATGGACAGGGTCTCGGCCAGTCGATCCATGTTTTGCAAGATTTTTTCACGAAATTCAAACATTAACTGCGCACGCTTGCCAACTGGCACCTGACTCCAGCTGGCAAAAGCGATCTTTGCCCGCTGCACCGCAGCGCGCGTCTCATCCGCCGATGCCAGCGGCACCTGGCAGATCAACTCACCGGTTGCGGGATTGTGCACCGAGCTGGTGCGGCTCGCTGGTGCCGGCGCAACGAGTTGGTTGTCGATGTAGTGCGAAAGCGTACGGGGGGCTTGTGAGGACATGAGTCATACCAGAGTACTAGGGAATGCATCCCTATATTAAAACAAAAATGATGCACGCGTCACCGAGTGCAATGGCGCCAGCACCTGGTAATCGACATGCGCAACACGGGCTAAATTGCCGCTCCAAACATGGCGCTGTTACAGCTAAAAACTGTTTGGATCAATAATCTGAGCAGCCACCAAGCTGCAGGGCACACAAAGTAATATCAGTGCGACCACCACCGCCCAACACCTTTAGCTGACCATCGGATGCGATAGCATCTTGCTAAAGGCAAGCTGCCATTCTTATACGCAATTAGCTGGACATTATCGGGTATTTTTTAGATAAAAACCCATCAGATATGCCAGCTAGGATGATCCGTGCCACATGGCAACCTATAGCGCCCATAGGCTCCCAAAACAACCGCTCCCCCCGCACGCTAAAACCATCTGACGCATGATCAACACTTGACAAATCAGCCTAGCTGGCATAATGATGTAGGTAGCTGATGCTAACAGCTGGCAATAATCGCATGTGATTTTGATGCATATGCGAGGCCTAGAGGCGTAGTATCACTATCATTGCCATGCTAAAACTTTTAACCAACAGATTAATGGAGGCGACTCATATGAGAGATCATTTTTTGCGTGTACTGGTGCTGGTGTTCGGCATGTCGTTTATCGCTCAGGGCGCTCAGGCCTGTGACACAGTGCGGATGGGCGATTTTGACTGGAATAGTGCCAAATTGCACACGGCGATCGCACAGGTAATTTTGGAAGAAGGCTTTGGTTGTGACGTCCGGGTCACCACAGGGTCGACCCTGCCAATCATGACGGGTCTCTACGAGGGCCAAATCGATGTGGTTATGGAAACCTGGTACGGCAACATCGTCGATCAAATGAAGCCACATGAAGATGCGGGCCGAGTGGTTCGGATCGGCGTCAATACGCCCGACTCTGGGCAGGGTTTCTATGTCGATGGGCCGACGGCACGCAAATATAACTTGCGCTCGGTAGAGGATATGCTGGATCCAAAAATTGCGCAGCTCTTTCGCGATCCAGAAATGCCCTCCAAAGGACGTATGACCAGCTGCATCTCCGGCTGGAGCTGCTATACGATCAACCTCGTCAAGCAGCACGTCTATGGTTTGGATAAATACTATACAAACTACGACCCGGGTTCATCTGGTGCGCTGGATGCGTCGATCAAGGGTGGTTTTGATAAGGGCAAGCCCGTGTTTACCTACTATTGGGAGCCAACAGCACTAATGGGCACTGTCGATTTGGTTAAGCTAGAAGAGCCAGCATACGATGCCGACAAGTGGAATCAGATGATGGTCGTCGTCAACGACATCAAGAACGAGGGTGAAGGCGAGTTGCGTGATACCGTCGCCACAGCCTACGCCAGTATGGAGCTGGATGTAACGATCAACACCCAGCTAGAAGGTCAAGAGCCCGAGATCATCGACTTTTTAGCGCAGTACACCATGCCATCTGCCAAGGTGAGCGAGCTGTTGGTTCACTATCTCGGCGAGGCAGAGGGTGAGGCAGAAATCACAGCTAGGCACTATCTGAGAAACAACGACGAATGGCAAGATTGGGTGCCATCGCACGTGACCAGACGCGTACTCGCGGCTATCTAGCGGTTCACCTAGCCGAGCTCTTACAAGCTAAGAGCTCGGCTACCCTTTTAACAACCGAGGGGCGCACTGCGCTTCAAAACTGCCTTGACTCGCTCATTATTACTGTTTAACAAGCACCGTCACTGGATTCCTTACGCGCTTGGCTTTTGCGTGATCAGCGCCTTAGTCCTGTACAGCTTCTTCGCCTCCAAACGCAAAAAACCAGATAACCTACAAGAGTTATTTGGCGATCTCACCTGGCTAGACAACTGGCCCAGATGGATGGATCTCCCCTTGCAGGCTTGGATTAACGATGGCATGCGTGCACTGGTGACAACCTATGGTTGGATTTTTGATGCCATCAATGATTTTTTGCTCGGCATCGTTGTCGGTATCACCAACTTTCTGATCTCTATACCTTGGTCTGTCTCTTTTCTCGCGATAGTCGTTTTTACTTACTTTATTAGCGGCAAAAAAATCTCTACCACGGCACTGGTTGCCGCCTGTGTGTTCGGTATCGGCTTTCTTAGCCCCAAGTTTTGGGACAAATCCATGCAGACCCTCGGCATCATGATGATCGCCATTGCCATCTGCATCCTAATCGGCATCCCAACCGCTATTTTAATGTCGCAAAGTCCACGGGTTCGCAATGCGCTGCTGCCCATTTTGGATCTCATGCAGACTATCCCAAGCTTCTGTTATCTGATCCCGGGAATTATGCTGTTTGGCCTCGGTGCCGTACCGGCAATTATTGCCACCGTGATCTACGCCATGCCCCCTCTGATACGCCTGACAGACCTCGGCATCCGCTTGGTCGACTCAGAGGTGATCGAGGCTGCAGAAAGTTTTGGTGCCTCGCCACAGCTAAAATTGTGGCAGGTACAAATTCCACTTGCCATGCCAAATATTATGCAGGGCATTAACCAGACAACCCTGATGGCATTGGCCATGGTGGTCATCGCCTCTATGATCGGCACGCGCGGACTGGGCGATGAAGTCCTACTGGGGTTGCAACAGCTCAACGTTGGGCGCGCCGCCGAAGCGGGTATTGCCATTGTCCTGCTGGCGATCGCGATAGACAGAATCACCCAGTCATACGGTGATCGCCTGCAAAAGAAAAACAATCCCTCTAAAGACAAATAACATGGCCAGTCATATTCGAATAGAACATGTGTACAAAATTTTTGGACACAATCCGGCCCCTGCCCTAGAGTTGGTCAAGAGCGGGCTTAACAAAGAGGATGTACTGGCGCAAACCGATCACACGGTCGGCCTAGATGATATATCGCTCGATATTAAATCCGGTAAAATTTTTGTTGTCATGGGGCTTTCCGGCTCCGGCAAGTCGACACTGATTCGGCATATTAACCGCCTGATCGACCCGACAGAGGGCTCTATCTACATAGAAGATTTAGATATTTTGTCTCTGACAAAACCGCAACTGCAAACTTTTAGACGTGAAAAAGTGAGCATGGTGTTTCAGCGCTTTGGGCTCATGCCACACAAAAGTGTGCTAGATAATGTCGGCTTTGGGCTGCTAACACGTGGTGTTAAGACGCAGGAGCGTCATCGGATAGCCAACGAGTGTATCGAAAAAGTGGGGCTGACAGGGTTTGGCCATCAATATCCAAGCCAACTCTCAGGTGGCATGCAACAGCGTGTTGGATTGGCGCGCGCCCTGGCAACCGACCCCAGCATTTTGCTGATGGATGAGGCGTTCAGTGCATTGGACCCACTCATTCGATCGGACATGCAAGCGCAGTTGTTAGCGCTACAAAAAAAGCTAAAGAAAACCATTGTCTTTATCACGCACGATCTAGACGAGGCCCTGCGCCTGGGCGACAGCATTGCCATACTCAATGGCGGGCGCTTAGCACAGGTCGGCAGACCCGAGGATATCGTGCTGAAACCGGCGGATGACTATGTCTCCTCTTTTGTGGTCGATGTCAGTAAGGCACGCGTGCTGCGTGCAAGGCACGCGATGATTAGTATCAAAACAGCGCCAGTGCCAGAGGATGTGACCCACAGCTTTAATAGAGAGACCTTCCTCGACTCGATCATTCCCATTATGCTAAAAACGGGCAATAAGCCAGTTGCGGTAACAGACAATAAAGACCAAGTGGTCGGCCATATTACCCAAGAAACACTCGGCAAAATGCTCGATTAACCCAAATGCATACCGCCTGACAACGCCCTGTGTAGTGCATATCAAGGTGTTTGTTGAGACACCCAAACACCGCATCTAGTAAAATCAGATTGACGCTGATATTTCATTACTGTTTTTATACCCAACTATGCTTGATCCAAAAAAAATCCGTCGCGAGCTACAAGATATCGCGGACAACTTAAAGCGACGCCACTATGAATTAGATCAGGCCGCATTCACGCAACTTGAAACCCAGCGCCATCAATGCCAGAGCGATTTGCAAGCCTTGCAAATCGAACGCAAGCAACTTGAACAAGCCTTTGCCCTAGCAAAGCGGGCAGCGGCCACAGACCCAACAGAGCCGGCATCCTGCACGATGGATAGCCAACATAAAAAACTGCTCGCTTTGAATGAGACGATCACGCGCACCGAGGCCACGCGAGATGATATCGAACAGCGTATTCAAGCACTCAGCGAGCAAATCCCTAACCTGCTAGATAGCAGCGTGCCCGATGGCACCCATGAAGATGACAATGTCGAAGTACGCACCT
This sequence comes from uncultured Halothiobacillaceae bacterium, assembly GCA_964601845.1. Classification (GTDB taxonomy): domain Bacteria; phylum Pseudomonadota; class Gammaproteobacteria; order CAZROX01; family CAZROX01; genus CAZROX01. The sequence goes on along the minus strand of CAZROX010000001.1, from coordinate 13,994 downwards.
GGGGCGAGCCGAAGGTATTTGATTTCCCTGTAAAAAGTCATTTTGAGCTGGCGCCGACCGACATCGACTTTGCCACCGCCAGCAAGCTGGCCGGTGCGCGCTTTGCGGTCCTGCGCGGTGATATCGCTCGACTCAACCGCGCCCTGGCGCAATTCATGCTCGATGTACACATCAAGGAACATGGCTATCAGGAGGTCAATATCCCCTATATCGCCAATCGTGAAACGCTATTTGGCACGGGACAACTACCAAAATTTGAAGCGGATTTATTTGCACTGCAAGGTGAGCGGGAGCATTTTTTGATCCCGACCGCCGAGGTGTCTGTCACCAATTTTGTGCGCGATGAAATTGTCAGCGAGCAGGACCTACCCATGCAGTACGTGTGTCACTCGGCCTGTTTTCGCTCTGAGGCCGGCTCCTACGGTCGAGACACGCGCGGTCTGATTAGGCAGCATCAGTTCGAAAAAGTAGAGCTGGTGCACATCGTCAAGCCAACGGAGTCGGATAAAACCCTGGAGGTTTTAACACAACATGCCGAGCGCATTTTGCAATATCTACAATTGCCCTATCGCGTGCTCATCCTCTGCGCGGGCGATACAGGATTTGCTGCCGCCAAAACGTATGACATCGAAGTGTGGGTACCCTCTCAGCAAAAATACCGCGAGATATCATCTTGTAGCAATACGCGCGATTTTCAAGCACGGCGCATGCGCGCACGCTGGCGCAATCCTGCCAGTGGCAAGCCTGAGCTGTTGCACACACTCAACGGCAGCGGCCTCGCCATTGGTCGTACCCTATTGGCCGTATTGGAAAACTACCAGCAAGCAGATGGTAGTATCCTATTGCCAGATGCGATCGTCCCCTATATGGACGGGCGCACACATATTAACCCGAGGACATAAACACCATGCAATTATCCGACAGTACGCTACTGCGCCAGCAAGCCTACATCGATGGCCAGTGGCGCGATGCCGAAGATGGGCAGACAATCACAATCCTTAACCCGGCCGATGGGCAGCAGTTAGGCACAGTGCCCAACATGGGCACCGCCGAAACACGTACCACCATCCTCGCCGCTGAGCGCGCACAGGCCACATGGAGCAAGACAACCGCCAAAGCACGCGCTACCTTGCTGCATAAATGGCATCAACTCATTTTAGAAAATCGAGAAGACCTGGCCATAATTATGACCTGGGAGCAGGGCAAACCCCTGCCAGAATCGCGCGCCGAAGTGGACTATGGCGCCTCGTTTATCCAATGGTTTGCCGAGGAGTGCAAGCGCGTCTACGGCGAAACCATTCCAGCACACCTCTCCGATCGCAGAGTTATCACCATCAAGCAGCCGGTCGGTGTTGCAGCGGCGGTGACACCTTGGAACTTCCCCAACGCGATGATTACGCGCAAGTGTGCACCGGCACTTGCAGCCGGTTGCAGCACCCTGGTCAAACCCGCCAGCCAAACCCCCTTTTCTGCACTGGCTTTGGCCGAGCTTGCGCATCGTGCCGGGATACCCGCCGGTGTGCTCAATGTCATCACCGGTAAGTCGCGTGAGATAGGTGGTGAGATTTGCGCCAATCCCATCGTGCGCAAGTTGTCTTTTACTGGCTCGACAGAGGTCGGCAAGCATCTTTTGTCGCAATGCGCCTCGACCGTCAAGCGTGTTTCGATGGAGTTGGGTGGGCACGCACCCTTTATCGTGTTTGAGGATGCGCAAATAGATCGGGCTGTCCAAGGCGCCATCGCCTCTAAATACCGCGCCGGTGGGCAGACTTGTGTCTGTGCCAATCGCATCTATGTACACGAGTCGGTCTACCAAGAATTTAGCCAAAAACTGGCTGCGGCGGCCAGTCAGCTGACAGTTGGCAATGGCTTGCACGAGGGCACAGATATCGGCCCGCTGATTGATACACAGGCAGTCGCAAAAGTTGAGGAGCATATCGCCGATGCGATGGCAAAAGGCGCCACCCTCTTGGCAGGTGGCAAACCCCATACACTGGGTGGGAATTTTTTCCTCCCCACAGTGCTAGGGGATGTCACCTCTGATATGCAAATTACCTCGGAGGAGACTTTTGGCCCAGTGGCACCCATCATCTCATTTCGCGATGAGCAAGAGGTTATCGAGTACGCCAACAGTACCCCCTATGGTTTGGCCTCGTACTTTTACACCAATGACCTTGGGCGCCTATTTCGCGTGTCTGAGCAGCTCGATTTTGGCATGGTTGGCATCAACACCGGTGTCATCTCTGCCGAGTATGCACCCTTTGGGGGCGTGAAAGAGTCGGGCATCGGGCGCGAGGGCTCACACCATGGTATCGATGAGTATCTGGAGGTCAAGTATCTGTGTGTCGATGGTATTGAAGGCTGAGCGGATGGTTAATGAGCGAGTTCCATCCCCCACTAGCTAATTGAATGCATCAGCTGATCGCCGTTATTTGTCGATAAGCTGTATAGATTAGCGGGCTATCGGCGAAGCGCCATGGTAGATGGTAGATGCTTGCTGCTAATACGATGGCCGATGCGCTAGGACTACAACTAGAACTACAGCTTGTACACGATATAGAGCGCAAACATCAGCACGACGACCCAACCTAATCGCTCGATATGTTTATGAACCCAAACCTCCACGGTTTCTGTTTTCAAAAAGCGTGCCAACAGGCCCACCAACCCAAAGCGCATCGTGCGGCCAATAATTGAGGCGATGATAAACAGCCACAGAGACCAACCAAATGCGCCGGCGGCAATCGTAAATAGTTTATAGGGTAGCGGGGTCAAGGCGCCGATGATAATGGCCCAAAACTGTAGGTCTTCTAGATAATGCTGCATCTGCACATAGGTGTCCCACTGCCCAAAATACTGCAGCCAAGGTGCCACCCAAACCATGGCATAGGCACCCAGTGCATAGCCCACCAACCCGCCAATCACAGATGTAATCACCGCCAAGGCGATGAGGTAGATTGCCCGATTGGGCGTGCGCAACACCATCGGCAGCAAAATGACGTCGGTCGGTATTGGCACGATGATCGATTCGAGAAAGCTATAAATACCCAGCACATACTGGGCATGCCGATGGCCGGATAGCTTTAGCACATATGCATATAAAGATTTAAACATATCCAGATAATTTAATTAAAAGACACAGCGCTGTCGATTGACCTCGTACAAACTGATACCGCAGGCCACAGAGACGTTCAGGCTATTTAATTGATCAGATGTCGCGATGCGAACAACATGATCGCAGCATTTTTGTGTCAAGCGGCGCAGCCCACTCCCCTCCGACCCAACCACCAATACCAACGGCTGTGTGAGATCGACCTCGCGCAGCTCACTATCCGCATGCTCTGCCGTACCCACTACCCACAATCCCAGTTGCTTGAGTTTACCTAGTGTGCGCGCCAAATTTGCCACCTGTATAAAGGGTATCTGCTCTGCCGCTCCACAAGCAACCTTGCGCACAGTGGCATTTAGGCTGCAAGCGCCATCTTTTGGCACCAACACACACACCGCCCCCATTGCCAGCGCACTGCGGATACAGGCACCCAAGTTATGCGGATCCTGTACGCAGTCCAACGCCAGTACCAAGGGCGCAGCTGGGCAGTGCTCTAGCAAGGATTCTAGATCATCCTCGTGATAAGCAACCTTCGCCGAGAGTATTTGCAACAACACCCCCTGATGATTGCCACCACACATGGTATCGAGTGTCCGTCTATCCACAAATTGTACCTGCGTGCCAAGCCCTCTGGCCTGCTGTGCCAGCTGTGTCACCCGCTGGCCGACTCCCTCCTGCACAAATAATGTCGCCTCACCGGAGAGACCCTTCAGGGCCGCCGTCACCGCATGCAAACCAAACACCTGTTTTTGATCAACCATAGGCCGGCACACAACCTAGCAAACAATTGCAGATCAGATACGCACAGTTCAGCCCAGATATAGATCGCATCCTAGCGGGGTCGCTCCGCGAGTGACAGGTCTATCTTGCGCTCATCCATATTGACATCCAACACGCGCACCTTAAGCGTATCGCCCAAGGCAAAGCGTCGTTTTGGTTTCTCAGAGCAGAGCGCCTCTATTTTTTTGTCGTACAGATAACGCCCCGATGGCAAGGCACTGACATGCAGCAAACCCTCGATATGCAGGCCATCTAGCTCCACAAACAAGCCAAAGGCAGTGACGGCGCAAACCGTACCGGCGCACACCTGACCGATACGACCCATCATGTAGTCGCACTTGAGCCACTGCATCACATCGCGCACTGCCGACTCGGCGCGGCGCTCAAGATCGGTGCAGTGGCTCCCCAACTGCTGGATCGCGCTCAGATCGTAAGGATAGCGCGCCGCTTGGTCTTTGCGATGCAAGCCATAGCGGATCGCACGATGCACCAGCAGGTCTGGGTAGCGGCGAATCGGCGAGGTAAAGTGCGTATAGTTGACCAGATTGAGCCCAAAATGCGGTGCACTCTGCTCACTGTAGGCAGCCGGTGAGAGTGTGCGCAACACGATGCGCTGAATAACATGCCGATCTGGGCGCTCGCTGGCAGATTGCAACAAGTGACACAGATCTACCGCCTCAATGCTATCGCCGCCGCCCAGCTTGAGATCGCGCGATGCAAAAAATGCCCGCGCATCGGCCAGGCCAACTGGCTCGGGGTTTGGGTGAATGCGGTGTAGGCCGACAATGCTGTGCTGCTGCAAAAAGCATGCAGCGGCAATATTGGCCGCGATCATACACTCTTCGATCAGACGGTGGGCATCGTTGCGTACCACGGGGCTGATCGAGTCGATTCTGCCATCCTGACCGAGCACCACCTGTGCTTCTAAGCTATCAAAATCCAACGCGCCGCGCCGATTGCGCGCCCGCTGCAAGGCCTCGTAAAGTGCATGCAAGTTCACTAGCTGCCGATAGCGCTCTTCGGGCACCTCATCTTTTGACTCACCATTGAGCAGTGCGGCAACCTCTGTGTAGGTCAGGCGAGCGCGAGAGCGAATCACGCCCTCGGAAAAACGTGAGCGAATCGTTTTGCCCGACTCGTCGATCAGCAGCTCGCACACCAAGCAGAGGCGATCGACATCCTGTCGCAAGGAGCACAGATCATTCGATAACCGCTCGGGCAACATCGGTATCACTTGACCTGGAAAGTAAATAGAAGTGGCGCGCCTCTGCGCATCTTGATCTAATTCTGTACCGGGCAACACATAGTGCGACACATCGGCTATGGCAACCTGTAACCGCCAGCCCTCGGCTGTCTTCTCACAATGGACCGCATCGTCGAAATCCTGGGCATCCTCACCGTCGATCGTCACAAAGTACAGGTCGCGCAAATCATTGCGCTTGGCGTATTCTTGCTTGGAGATTGTCTCTGGAAAATTGGCCGCATCGCGCATGGCCAGCTCTGGGGCAGCTGCATCCGAGAGGCCATGAAAGTGTATGGCGGTGCTGATGCAGGTGGACAGGTTCATCTGATCGCCCAATACTTCTAGGATACGCCCAGCGGGTGGGCGATCGACACTCGGTTGCTCGGTAATTTCTATCAACACCAATTGGCCAGGGGCAACCTGACTGTCGGATTTTTTGGGCAGTTCAATCGGTTGGGTGATGCGCTTGTTATCGGCGATGACAAAGCCACCGCTCTGGGTGCGATGATAGCGCCCGATCAGCGTGTGATTAGCGCGCTCCAACACCTCCACAATACAGCCAGAGCGCTTGGCGCGCGCACGTCGCTTGTACTCCCGCACCTTGACCCGATCACCATGTAAAACACAACGCATTTCTTCGGGGCTTAAGTAAATATCTTCGCCCTCGCCATCATCGAGCATAGCGAATCCAAACCCGTTTGGGTGGGCAGATATTTTGCCAATCATCTCATCCATAGGTATCCTAGATGGCACAGATATAGCCCTCCTCAGAGGGCAACCATATCAATATAGTACAAACTTCAGCCTGCCTATCTTAAGGCGACACGCAAAAGATAGCCTAAACCCCTGTGCAATTGATCGGACAAGCGTAGGTCACGATCTCACCAATATGAAAGATTTGCACAAGAAAACCAAGCCAAAAAACCTCGACGACATGCGAGGCCAAACCGACTCCAACCATGCGGCCCGTGACCGACACAGTCTTGATCGCATCCTAACACACCACTCGTACACCTACAGCGCTGCATCCGCCGCCCGCACGATAATCGCAGCCCCACACCGAGGGCTTGTATGCGAGGCAATCTATTCAAATCAGGAGGTTTGATATACTGCGCCTGTGCAAATCCGCTCAAACTACCCTAGTTGGGCGGCCAATATGGCAAGCAATTGCCCAGCGCACCACAATTCACTAATCTAACCTGCAACAGTGCAACCGATGAGCCAAAAGCCCAAAAATAATACCGAATCTAATACAAAAAACGCCGAGCAGCGTCAAAATAAAGCGTGGGGTGGTCGATTCGACAAGCCAATCCATGACCTCGTGCTCAGCTACACAACATCGGTCCATTTCGATCGGCGGCTGTATCGAGAGGACATAGCCGGTTCGCGTGCACACGCGCGCATGCTCGCATCGGTTGGGGTCTTGAGCGCGCAGGATGCCGAGTCGATCTTGGCCGGGCTCGATACCATCGAGCAGGAAATCGAGTCAGATCAGATGCAGTGGCAGATCGAGCACGAGGACGTGCACATGAATATCGAGGCGCGCCTGATACAACTGGTCGGCGAAGCGGGCAAGCGCCTGCACACCGGTCGCTCGCGCAACGATCAGGTGGCAACAGACATCATCTTGTATCTGCGTCACGCGCTGCAAGCCATCAGCGTGCCCCATCGCAATCTATTACAGGCGCTGCTCGATATCGCAACAGAGCACGCCGATAGCATCATGCCCGGCATGACGCATTTACAGGTCGCTCAGCCGGTGACCTTTGGCCATCACATGATGGCTTGGTTTGAAATGTTGCTACGCGATGCCGATCGGCTGCGCGATTGTGCCAAACGCATGGACCGGCTGCCGCTCGGTGCATCGGCGCTGGCCGGTACCAGCTACCCGATCGACCCACACTACACCAGCGAGTTATTAGCCTTTAGCATGCCGACAGAAAACTCGCTCGATGCCGTGAGCAATCGCGATCACTGTATCGAGTTTTGTGCCGCCGCCGCCATCACGATGATGCATCTTTCGCGCATTGCCGAGGAATTGATTATCTGGTCGTCTAGTTTGGTCGGGTTTATCGAGTTGTCGGATAATTTTTGTACCGGCTCCTCGATTATGCCGCAGAAAAAAAACCCCGATGTACCAGAGCTGCTGCGCGGTAAAGCCAGTCGCACACACGGCAATCTGACCACCTTGCTCAGTTTAATGAAGTCGCAACCACTGGCCTATAACAAAGACAATCAAGAGGACAAAGAACCGCTATTTGACAGCGTCGATACCCTGCACGACAGCTTGCTGATCTGCTCCCAAATGCTGCCGCAGATGACGGTTAACAAAGAAACGATGCATACAGCTGCGATGTCCGGCTACTCGACGGCAACCGATCTGGCCGACTATCTCGTGCGCAAGGGGATGGGGTTTCGCGACGCACACGCCGTGGTCGGCCAGGTGGTGCGCTATGCCATCGAACACCAATGCATGCTCAACGAGCTGGAGCTAGGCACGCTACAGGGTTTCTGTAGCGACATCGAGCAGGATGTATTCGAGGTGTTGAGTGTTGCGGGTTCAGCTGCCAGTCGCGACCATATCGGCGGCACCGCGCCCAGTCAGGTGCGCCAAGCCATCGCCCGCGCCAGCGTGCGACTAGAGCAGATGTTCAGCTAACACAGCTTCCCCATCCGCTACCAAAGCGGGTGCTCGGCAATCGACAAGGACAAACTCAAAATTTCATCCCAAGGATTGCCCGCCTTAGACATGCCTTTGCAGACCAACTCAAGCTCTGTGGCGCGCAACAGCAACAGCTCCCACTGAGCCGCGCTGCGCCTTTTAACCGCACGGCGTGCCATCGCACGCTGCGCTCTCCAAATGCCGGCCCGCTGCAGGGCGCGCTCCTCCGAATCCCCTTGTGCCAGTGCGTGGGCAAGCACGCAGATACTGCGTATCCGATAGGTGAGCGTCACCAGTGCGGGAATGGGGCTCACGCCCTCCAGCGCCAAATAATCGAGTATTGCAATCACCCGCGGCACATCGGGCAGCAAAACCGCATCGGCTAGATCGTATACCTGATAGCGCGCTTGGCTGAAGGTATCGTCGAGTACCTGCCGCTGGTCGATACGTTGGTTGGGATAGCTCATGGCGAGCTTATCAATTTCTTGCTGGGCACCCAACATGCTGCCCTCGGTTCTCTGGGCAATCAGCTCGGCCACGGATAAGTCGACCTCAAGACCGGCACCTCTGAGGCGTTTTAGCACCCAGCTGGCCATGTCTTTGGCAGATACGGGATAGACGGCAATAGTGCCGCCGACCTGATCGAGCGCACGAAACCACTGGCTGTTCTGACTCGCCTTCTCGAGCTTGGCGCAGGTGATCAGCAACACGATATCGGGCGATGGAGATTCCAAATACTGCTTGATGATCGCCCCCCCCTCGCGCCCGGGTTTTGCATGGGGCATCCGCAACTCGACGAGGCGCTTATCGGCGATGAGCGATAAGGTCTGACACGCCACCTGAAACCGCGACCAGTTAAAATCGGCATCGACAAACAAGATTTCACGGCCGCTATAGCCTGCCGCCTTGGCCTGGGTGCGTATTTGCTGCACCGACTCCATTATCTGCAGCGGCTCATCGCCACTGATAAGATACGCGGGCAACAGTTTTTTTTTGCAATGTGCCTCGAGCTGCTCTGGTTTAATTTGCATGGCTATCGCTCACAGCACATGCTTAACGATAACAACCGATAGAGAGAGAACATGGCGACCCATCTGCGTCTGCATCTACTGAGCTGGCTTGTGTTGTGGCTGGTGTGCTTCAGTACACCAGCAACCGCCCAAGAGACCTGCCTAAAATACGTCTTTAACCGATACTGCCTCGGCGGCACACTGCCTGCAGCCGATATAGCAACGATGCAACTCACCCGCATTGGGCAGGATGCAGATGCCACCTGGTATCGCTCTGCCGATGTCAATGCCATCATCGATATCTCGGTCAAAAATAACAAAATAAACGCGGTGATCCGCAGAGACCTACCCGCCGGCTGGCTCAATTATATCGACTGGCGCCAACGACTGACACGCCTGTACAACAATGGCGAAGATCTCAGCCAATTCCCCGAGTACGCCAGCTCGCGCAGCTCTAAATTCAATGCCATCTATACCCAAAAGGGCTTTGCACACACCCTGTGGCAGCAGGAGGGTTGGTATATCTCCCTACTGTGGCAGGACCCCGATCACATAGAGCTACACTATATCTTGGGCCAATACAAAACACCCGCTCTGACAGGTGATCTGTGATATCACTCTATCCGTGGCTGCGCCCGGCGCTGTTTTTGCTCGATGCCGAGCGGGCACACACCCTAACGCTCAACTCACTCAAGCTCACCGCACAACTTGGGCTGCTGCGACAAACAACCCTCTCACTGCCGGTGCGTGTCATGGGGATCGACTTCCCCAACCCGATCGGACTATCCGCAGGCCTAGATAAAAACGGCCACTACACAGATGCCCTGTCCAAGCTCGGCTTTGGCTTTATCGAGGTGGGGACCATTACACCCAGACCCCAAGCCGGCAACGACAAGCCGCGCCTGTTCCGCCTCACGCAACAACAGGCGCTGTTCAATCGCATGGGGTTTAACAATATCGGCGCGAGCCAATTTGTCGCCCAGTTGCAACACCAGCCGTTTAATGGCGTGCTGGGGGTCAATATCGGAAAAAATTGGGACACACCGCTGGAGCGCGCACCAGCGGACTACTGCCAGGTACTAGAGCAGGTGTACCCCCATGCGCACTATGTCACGGCGAATATCTCATCGCCCAACACCACGGGCCTGCGCCAGTTACAACAAGGTGACCTGCTCGGCACCTTGATAGATGCCCTGCTGGAGACAAGAAAAAAACTGGCGGACACCCACCAAAAGTACGTACCGCTGGTGGTTAAAATCTCACCGGACATGTCGGCGGATCAGCTGGCGCAACTCGCACACACCCTGCTGCAAAAAAAAGTCGATGGCATCATCGCAACCAACACGACCTGCGACCCCCAGCTAATGCCCCGTGGACACGAGATGGGCGGGGTCAGCGGCGCGCCGCTACGCGAGCGGGCAAATGACACCCTGTTGCAACTGGCAAAAGTGATTGATCGGGCCATCCCGATCATTGCCTCGGGTGGCATTATGAGTGCACAGGATGTCGGCGATAAGCTTGCGGCCGGTGCGCAACTGATTCAGCTATATAGCGGACTGATCTACCGTGGGCCGAGACTCATCGGGGAGTCGGTGCGAGCGGCGCATCAGTCAGCTGCGGCCAAGTGAGTGCGTAGTTTTGTGATGATGCTATCGTATCGGTGTGCATCTGCCTCGACCGCCTGCGAAAAAATACCGGACCCGAGAATAAACGTATCGCCGCCAGCTGCGTGCACCTGGGCGATATTGTCCCACTTGATGCCACCATCGACCGCCACGCGTATCGACTCGTAGCCGGCACTATCGAGCTGCGCGCGCAAGGTGCGTATTTTATCGAGCGTGCCCGGAATAAATGTCTGATTGCCAAAGCCGGGATTGACCGACATCACCAGCACAAAATCCAGTTTATCCAACACATGCAGCAATAGTGCAATCGGTGTTGCCGGATTGAGTACTAGGCCACTGAGGCAGCCGCGATCGCGTATGTACTGCAAGCTCCGATCGACATGCCGACTGGCCTCCGGATGAAAGCTAATCGAGCTGGCACCGGCATCGGCAAACGCACCGATCATGTGATCCACTGGCTCTACCATTAAGTGCACATCGATCGGTTGTGCGATGCCGTGCCGGCGTAAGGATTCGCAGATGATTGGGCCAAAAGTCAGATTGGGCACATAGTGGTTGTCCATCACATCGAAGTGAATCACGTCGGCACCGGCGGCCAACACATCCTCAACCTCGCGACCAAGCTGAGCAAAATCAGCGGATAAAATGGATGGTGCAATAATCGGCGATTGTTTCATAGGTAAAAATCAGTCAAAAAAGATTATTTGTTGGATGAGATGAGCGTGGACATTACGGGCTGTTTCAGCCATCACAGCCTGCGGTAAAACTACGCCGATGTACAGGGTATGCTCGTGCTGTGTAAAATAAACCGCATGGGCAACCCAGAATCAATGATCACAATTTACCACAATCCACGTTGCAGTAAGTCTCGCCAAACCTTGGCATTGATCGAATCATCGAACCGGCCTTATCGGGTGGTGGAATATCTCAAAACGCCGCTTAGCGTAGAACAGCTACGCACGCTAATCCAGCAATTAGCGCTGCCGCCACATGCGATCGTGCGCGCCCAAGAAGCGCCCTATCGGGAACTGCTGCTCGATAAAACATCGGATGAAGAAACCCTGCTACAGGCCCTTGCCGCGCATCCTATTTTGTTACAGCGCCCAATTGTACAATGGGATGCCCAGGCCATCCTGTGCCGCCCACCAGAGAACGTATTGCGCATACTATGAAAACCACCAATATACTCGTCCTGTATTACAGCGCGCATCAGAGCACGGCTAATATGGCACGCCACATCGGTCGCGGGGTGGAAAGCGTGCCCGATGCTCAGGCGAATATACGCAGTGTGCCACCTGTCTCACCCCTATCCGAGCAGAGTGCGCCCAGCGTCCCCGACCAGGGCGCACCCTATGTGCAATTGGATGATCTGATAGCGTGTGATGGATTGGCATTTGGCAGCCCGGGCTATTTTGGCAATATGTCTGCCGCCTCCAAGTATTTTTTAGAGACCACCACAGCCCTGTGGCTAAACGGCGAGCTTCGCAACAAGCCCGCTGCGCTCTTTACATCGACCAGCACGCAACACGGCGGCCAAGAAAGTGTGCTCTTATCGATGATGCCACCGCTGCTACATCACGGTATGTTGTTGCTCGGCATTCCATACGCTGAAGCGGCTCTGAGCCGCACCACAACGGGCGGCACGCCCTACGGTGCCAGTCACGTCTCGGGACACGATGGCAAAAACGCGATCTCAGATGATGAGATTACCCTGTGCAAAGCCCTGGGCAAACGCCTGGCAACGGTGGCTCAATCGCTGCACCTGCCCACATGATGCCGCCGCTAACCATCGCCCGTTATGGGACTCTAATCGGCTACTACGGCTTGTTGCTGTTGCTACTCAACTGGCACAGTTGGATTGCCCCACCAGCGGAAATTCCACGCGCCGCTGTATTAATTATCTTGCTATTGCCCCTGCTCCTGCCTATGCGTGGCCTAGTGCACGGCCGCAAGCGCACCCACGAGTGGGCGCATTATTTAGCACTGCTTTATTTCGCGCTGGGCGTCGATACGGCCTACTATCACGCCGATGTCCGCCTGCTCGCCTACGGACAGATACTGTTCAGCTCGATGCTGTTCTTTGGCTGTATCTATTATGTACGCTACCAAAATAAACTCGGCCGATAAACCGCATTTGGCTTGGGCTTCAAACGTCGCTATGTTTGCGGCAATAAGAGAGACGAGTCCGCCAACACCGACTTAATAAATGCCACTGTCGGGCGCCTGTGATTGTTGAGTGAAGCCTGATCGATGACTTGCAAAATTGCAAACAGGCTCGCTAGGCTGCGTGGATGGTGGTTGAGCAAATACTGTACGACCTGATCCGATAAGGGCAATTGCATATCGGCTGCACGCTGGCGGAGCGCCTGCTCGATCGCATCGTCATCGGGTGCCAAAAGTGGCATCACCGCCCCCCACATCAAGCGCGAGGCCAGATCGGGCAAGATATCTAATGTGTCTGGTTTTTTATTGGCGCTAATCACGATGCGCGCACGGCGCTCGCGCAACATATCTATCAGATTGATCAGTGCACTCTGCCAGTCGATTAGACCTGCCACACAATCAATATCATCGATTGCCAGAAAATTCACCCGCTCACTTGGCAGCGCCGTTTGCGGCGAGTGAGCGCACAAGGTCGCCATGGGCAAATAGCTGGCACACTGTGCATGGGTATCTGCCAATTGACACAAGGCGCACAACAGGTAGGTTTTACCCACCCCCGCCCCGCCCCAGATGGTCAGCTGGGCCTGCTCATCCGCTAGGGCAATGCGCTCTGCCGTGTCGCATAACAGCTGATTCTCGCCGACAAAAAAGTACTCCAAGCGCTGCTTGAACTCGGTAATGGGCAGTGAGAGCTGGGCGGATCGACTCACTGAGACAACCGGTAGTAGAGCGCCTTGCCATCTCCGCCCACATCCACCTGAGGCGCAAACTCCAGCCAATTATTTTGCACAATTTCATTGCGCACAGCGCCGCCTTTTATCTTTAAACTAAATTGAGCGACATCGCGCGTGACCCGAACAACTTGCACGTCCGTCACGGAGGGCAAGGCTTTGAGATGTTTAAGCAGTGCGGCATAATCGGACAGCGTGCGTATCCCCGACACATAGACCGATTGTGTTCCGCGGGTATCGCCGCCCGCCGTATCGGATGCAGCGCTCACCAAGCGCACCGCCAACTTGCTAAATCCCTCATCGATCGCATCGCGCATAGATTGGCCACGCGTGCGCCAGACCCATGGCTCTTGGTCGTTATGGCGCATACTCCAAGAGACAGACCAAGTAAACCCATCAAAACGCAAGGTCGCGCTCAAGACATAATCGGCCTTGTAGCGTCTGGATGCACGCTCGATTCTCTGTCGGCTACTGCCTTTGATATCTATCGGCTTAATCGCCGCCCGATCCTCGAGATCCATCAGCGGCAGGGTCACAGGCAGCGCGTATCTCTGGGAGACGCCCGCTACGATCTTGTTCAAGGCACTGTCATCGGCCTCTGACAGAATCGCTTCGTTGCGGCCATCTTGCACAACCAGCCAAAACAACATATTGGGGCGCGTGCCGGCCCAGTA